>JAZODV010000159.1:0-3258 GCA_045597185.1 Eubacteriales bacterium | reverse complement strand
GAATTGGATCATTCCTCTTGATTATCAAAAAGCCTTTAAGCACGCTTGGTTTGATAGTATGAGGGAAGATAAACGCTTTGATGCACTTTTTGAGAGATTGGATAAATGCGTTATTTGTAGAGAAATATCAACTAATTAACTTATGCAACAAAATTTTAGCCTCCGATAGGGAAAATCCTTGTCGGAGGCTATTTTCATTTCTTGCTATTAAAGTTAGGATACTCGAATAAAACAAATAATCCGAACGACTCTCCAAGTAAGAGAATGTTCGGATTATTTTCATGTGGTCGGAGTGACAGGATTCGAACCTGCGGCATCGACGTCCCAAACGTCGCGCGCTACCAACTGCGCCACACCCCGATGTGTGAAAAATATTCGATTTTTAGGTCAATTTCCGTAAGTGGTCAAATCTGTGGTAAAACATTTTGTCAGCACTTTTTACTTTTGTATTATACCACACTTTTTCATCTTTTGCAATACCGTTTTCTTCAAGATTTTAATAATTTTTTCGCTCGTTTTTTCTTTTCTCATTTTTTGCGTATAAATTTTTGGGTATTCAGGTAAACTAAGTCTGTATTTTAAATAAGGAAGGTGTTTTTTATGCAGCTAAATCAAAAAGAGACCTCACTTCTTAAGGATCTCAGCGATCAGGAAAAGCTGTGCGTCGATAAGTATTCCAAATATTCGGCGTCGGCGTCTGATCCTCAACTCAAAAATCTGTTTTCTCAGATAGCAACCGTTGAGCAGGGACATTACAATATGTTAAGTCAGCTCTCCGGCGGCTCTGTCCCTTCACCGAGTGCGTCCCAACCTCCAGAACCCGCCTTTACCGCCACCTACAGCTCCTCACCTTCACCCGAAAAGCAGAACGACTGCTTCCTTTGCACCGACATGCTGACTGCTGAAAAGCATGTTTCCTCTCTTTACGATACCTGCATCTTCGAGTTTCGCGATGAGTCTATGCGTAAGCTGCTTAATAAAATTCAGGCAGATGAGCAGTGCCACGGTAAAATGATCTACGACTATATGGAAAAGAACGCGATGTATTCTTAAATAACTGCGCACCGCCGCGTATGTGGCGGTGCGCAGTTATTTATCAAGACCTCACTGCAGAGACGGTGCTTTTTTCTGCACGGTCGGCGTACAGTGTAAGTGCTTTTTCTCTGAGCCTGAACGCAGACCTGCGTGAAATTCCGAGAAGCTCGGCGCAGGTCTCGACTGTTCTTCCGTGAATATATCTATTATATAGAAAAAAACGCTCCCTTGAGTCTGGCATGGAAAGGATAGACCTGCGCAGCTCAAACATTTCGGCGCGCAAATTGATGTCCTCGTCATACCTCTCGGTCCTGCCCGATTCGAGCAGCTCTTTATATAATATGTAGCACGAAAGCCGATCGGCTGCCGCTTTTATCTTTTCTTTGTCCATTCCATCACTCTCCTTTACTATGAACAACGGTGAGACAGCGCCACCGTCAAAAGCGTTTTTACGTCTTTGATTTCGCAAATCCGCAATACATCAAAAAGCTCCATATTATCAAGACAATACGAGCAAATGAACCTACCGTCATCTGTCCTGAAGGTTTCGTCGGGATAGATCTCCGAATCACATTCCGAGCAACGCGGAAGCTCGGGCGAATCGTATCCGGGACAGCGCGGAGGACAAAACAACATTCCACATTCTAAACACATTTACGCGATATTTCCCCCTCCCGCCGCTTTTTTGCGGCTCTTTTTTTGCTTTTTTTAAAAATTGTATTAGTCAAAAAATTTTTAATAAAATTATTGACATTTCCGTGAAAATATCATATAATATTTTCACAGACCGACAGGCTTTATATATTTGTCGGTCAATTACTGCATACAGTATAACGCATATCCGTAATATTGTCAATAGTTATTTATGAAATTCGTAATATTTTTTTGAATACGGAAATCCGTAAGCAATACAGAGGTGGAAAAATGAATTATCATCGTTTTGAAGCATTACTTAAAAATAGTGGGACGACGGTCTATAGAGTTGCAAAGGCAACGGGGATCTCCAATTCGACCTTTACCGATTGGAAAAACGGCAGGTCAACGCCAAAAGCCGATAAATTAAAGCTTATCGCGGATTATTTCGGTGTGACTCTCGATACTCTTATCGATACCGAAGCCGGAACGAAACGCGCGAAGGACGGCTACAAGAGTGCGGTGATCAAAAAAATGGTGCCGATAATCGGAGAGATCCGCGCAGGCTCACCTATTATTACGAATGAGACTCTGCTTGGCTATGAGCTTTGCGATATCGAGGACGCCGACGATTATTTTTATCTTACGGTTTGCGGTGACAGTATGAAGAACTGCGGAATGGTGAACGGCTCGCTCGTGCTTTTCAGAAAGCAGCAGTACGCCGAGGACGGAGAGATCGTGGCGTGTCTTGTTGGCGGTGAGTGTGCCACGGTAAAGAGGTTCAGACGGAACGGAAAACGACTGCTTTTAGTTCCCGAAAATCCCGATTACAAGCCGATAGAGCTGTCTCCCGAGGATTTTGAAACGGGTGAGGCAAGAATTCTCGGCGTCGCTATCGAGGTCAAGATAAAGCTGTAAAAGATTACACAAAACGAACGGCAAATTGGGATTTGTCGGTGTGATTTGTATATGGGGCGTTGCCCCAAACCCCACATAAGAAACTTTTTCGAAAAAAGTTTCTTATGTATCTTCAAAAACTTTCAAAAATATTTGGATTTTCTTATGTGTTTATTCACCTTTCAAAGGTCACTCGGACGTGACCTTTGAGGGATTATACAAACCAAATTCACGTCGGGGCTGATAGTCTTCACGAAAGTGAAGTACGGTTGCGGCACCCCTCCTCGCGCTCACGCAGTCGCGGGCTCAAACGCTCGCATCACGCGGCGTTCTCACTGCGCGACACGAAAGAAAGATATAATTTTTAAAATTTTTAAACAAATAATATTTCTATAACGTCGCGTCGTGAGTGTGTCCGAATGGAAACACACGAGCCGCGACTGCGTGAGCGACAAGTCGAGGCGCCGCAACCTTACCTCATTTTAGCGAGACCTCCGACCTCGACGCGCAAAGAACCGTATAAATCCTCAAAGCTTGACACAGTCAAGCTTTGAAAGATAAACAAAAACCTAAAACGATCCCCTTGTTTGAAGTTTTTTGAAGATTCTTAAGGAACTTTTTGCAAAAAGTTCCTTAAGTGGGGTGTGGGGTGAAACCCCACATATGTAACACACCGATAAATCAAAATTTGAA
>JAZODV010000158.1:0-13683 GCA_045597185.1 Eubacteriales bacterium | reverse complement strand
TATATTATACCATGAGCAAAAATGTGTGCTTGCACGGACATTTTTGCGAAGCCGTCAATAACGCAGTCCGCACGAAGTGTGGAAGAAGCGTTAGCTTCAAGTATCGCGTAGCGAGACGCACTGCGTATATTATAACACACTTACACGAAAAATTCCATATTTTTTTATAACTTTTATTTCATATAGCAAAGAATTATAATCGTGTCGTTGTAAATTACCTAAAGAAAATCAAAAAATCACTTACGAATAAGTGATTTTTTGTGTTTTATTTTTCAATCCCTTTTAGTATCTTCTCGACTGCCGCAGCGTCTATCTTTCTGGGATTCGTCACGGTACACGCATCATTTACCGCACTCTTTACTATATGAGCCTTGTGCTTATTATAATCGCTCATAGAAACGCCTACGTCAGAAAGCGTCTGCGGAATACCAAGCTCCTTTGACATTTTCTTGATCTCATTTACAAGATTTGCTGCCGCCTGCTTCTGTGAAAATGCGGGAAGTCCTATAAATCTTGCTATCTTCGCCATTTTTGCACAGGCTACCGATACCTCTTTTCCGTATGCCTGAACATCAAGCTCCGCGTTATAAGCCATAACGTGAGGCAACATCATTGCATTCGCGCGTCCGTGCGGAATGTGGAAGATCGCGCCAAGTGCATGTGCTATACCATGATTTACTCCAAGACTTGCATCATTGAATGCCATACCTGCAAGGCAAGATGCCGTGTGCATCTTTTCGCGTGCCTCTCTGTCATTACCGTTCTTGCAAGCTCTCGGCAGATACTCAAAGCAAAGTTCAAGAGCTTTTTCTGCAAATGCGTCGGTAAAATCATTAGCACCTGTCGAAATATATGCCTCAAGGGCGTGAGTTATAACGTCAAATCCGGTGTCTGCTGTAATAGAAGCAGGTACACTCATCGTAAGATCTGCCGACAGTATAGCAACGTTCGGAAGAAGCTTATCCGAAACAAGAGGATACTTTACTCCGGCTTCTCTGTCGGTTATAACGGCAAACTTAGTGACCTCGCTTCCAGTACCGCTCGTAGTGGGAACAGCAACAAGAGGTAACTGTTTTCCGGTCTTTTTGGAATACATAAGTATAGTAGATTTTGCCGCGTCTATTGACGAACCGCCTCCAAGAGCAACGACAACATCCGCATCAAAATCCATGAGAAATCCGAGTGCGTTTGCGATAAGCTCGACAGGAGGATCGGGTATGATCTCCGAATATATACTAATTTTCTTGCATCCTGTCATAAGTGACGCTATTTTATCGGCATTACCTGATTTTTTCATGAATGCATCGGTAAATATAACTGCGTTTTCAGCCGATATTTCCGAAAGTGCATTCAAGGAATCGTCACCAAAATATACCTTGGGTTTTATTTCAAATACGTTCATTTATTTATCCTTTGATCTTAACGTGTTATCAATAATAAAGTTCAATGTTCTTCTCGGCAAGCAAACGCTTCCAGTGCTCGTCGGGCTCTACGTCGGTAACTACCACATCAATATCATCAAACCCACCGAAATGGACAAAAGATATTTTGTCGAATTTTGTGTGGTCAACGGCAAGGATTACCTTTCTTGCAGAACCGAAAAAGGCCTTTTTAAGCTCTGCAAACTGCTCTCTTGTGTCGGTTATTCCTTTTTCCGTATCCATTCCCTTGCAGGAAAGAATTGCATAATCCGTGTGATAATTTCGAATTTTCTCTTCTGCCGCATTTCCGTAAAACGCCATCGACTCACTTCGGTAAAACCCACCGGTCGAAATGATGTTCCAATTGTGTCCTTGGGGAAGATCGAGAAGCATCTCTACGGAATTTGTAATTATAGTAAGATTCTCTTTAGCGAATATACTTTTAACTGTAAAAAGTGCCGTAGTACTTCCATCAAGTAAAAGGCTATCGCCGTCCTGAATAAGAGAACCTATTATTTCTGCTATATATTTTTTTCCGCCGACATTGGTCTGTTTTCTGACAGTATAAGGAAGTTCCCCTGTTACACTGTCATTTCTGACAGCTCCACCGTAAGTTTTCTTTGCGTATCCGTCATCCTCAAGTCGCTCAAGATCACGTCGGATGGTCTCTTCGGTAACTCCGTATTTTTCGGCAAGCTCACTTACGACGACTCTGCCGTCAAGCATCAGCTTTTGAAGGATCTCGTTTCTTCTCTCAATAGGAAGCATAGTTAACCCTTAGAGAATCGACGCCCAAAGGCTCTTGTCGGGATTCGGGATAACCGTGGTGTCAAGAAGAAGTCCATCCTCACCTACTCTGTTCTTTGCGCTTTCAATAGCCGCACTGACTGCCGCTACATCACCGGTCAGAAGCATATAGGATTTACCGCACATACCGCGAGCTATACGAAGCTCAATAAGAGATACATCACTCGTTTTAGCTGCAGTATCGGCTGCAACGATGATTGCGGGAGCCGAGAATGTCTCAAGAACGCCAAGCGCCTTTGCGTCTTCAACTACAGCACCGCCGTATATAGCCGGGAAAATATCGTCATGAGGATTTCCCAAAACAAACGAATCTGTCAGTCTGTCTCCAAGCTGTACCTTTGCAGCATCGATAGCTGCAGCAACAGCGGAAAGCTCACCCGTGATAATTGTGATATACTTACCGGGGCAAACTACCGATGACTGGAGAATTTCTACATTTGCGGTCTTTATCATAAGGTCAGCAGCTGTAATGCCTGCGCTGACTGTCTGATACTCAACCATACCTAAAGCTTTGTTTATCATATTATATACCGTCCTTTACTATTACAAATACGTAAAATACGAACCTATTTTTTATGCCTTTACAGCAACGTAACGGTCTGTTACCTCAACGACCTTACCGTTTATCGGAGAATGTACCGACGTACCGAGCTTATCGGGCGTAAAAACGCCGAGAGCGTCGCCTGCGTTTACAGCATCTCCAACCTTAACAGTAGCAGAAGAAGGAACGCCTATTCCCTGTCCAAGCATGATCTGAACCTTCTTGGCGGGGATCTTTACATCTACTATAGGTGCTGGCACATCATACTTTGCAAGTCCAAGTCTTGCGATAAGACGCGACATAGGAACCTTTCTGAACTCACGTGTCGAGTTGACAGGCTCTGCTTCAAGACCGCGAGGAGGCATAATGCCGTTCTTACGGAGTCCACCCTTGATCTCAGCTATAATGCTTCTGGGATTCAAGTTCTGTCCGCAAGCGTACATTTCGCAAAGTCCGCAAGAGGAGCAGGAGAATGTTCCGAGGAATGCTGCGCTGTCGGATGTTACACCCGAAGCTGCGGCACGCATGATCTTGTGGGGCTCGATGGGATGACCGAGCAGATTTCTTGAGCAAAGGTCTGTACACATTCTACACTGACAGCAAGCCGCCATCGCACGTTTTGTGCTGATAGTGATAGGTGTGATACGCTTCTGTACTATGTATGCGTTCTTCGTCATAACGAGAACCGCATTAGATGTCTTTGTGACTACTGCATTTTCTGTAGTCATCATACCTGTCATAGGTCCACCGGCAATAAGTGCGGGATCATCGCAGGTATAACCGCCTGCAAGCTTTATAAGTTCGCCATACGTAACACCGAGGGGCGCGTAGAATGTGCAGGGATTTTTTACCTCACCTGCAATTGTAATAAACTTATGGGTTACAGGTGCGTTTTCCTTCCACGCACGATATACGTTGTAGATCGTCTCAACGTTATATACAATACAACCGACCGTTATCGGAAGTGCACCGGGATTTACTACGCGACCTGTGGTCTCGTATATGGTAACCACCTCGTCACCCGCTGGATAAATTTCGGGAAGATATCCGATCTTTACCTTTTTGTATTTATCAAGATTAGCTTTTACCGCATTTACAGCTTCCTCGTACGCAGGCTTTACTGCAATAATTACCTGCTCTGCATCAAGAGTATCTGCGATCTCCTGAAGAGTCATCATTATCTCGTCCGCGTAAGTGGCAAGCACCTGACGGTGAAGTTTCAAAAGCGGCTCGCATTCAGCGCAGTTGAGAATGATGGTATCAGCTGCCTGATTCAGTTTTGCATAAGACGGGAAGCCTGCGCCACCAGCGCCGACAACACCCGCAGTACGCATAATTTCGCTAAGTTTGTTAAGTTCCATTTCTATGTCTTTCCTTTCCGAAGGATGAGCCTTGCGGTTCATCTATCGATTTCAAAATCATACAGATAAAGTTATACCTCGTCAACGATACCGACAATAGCGGCATCTACCGGTGCATTTTCAAGCCCACAGCCAACTCTCGCCGCAGAGCCTCTTGCGATAAGTACGGTCTCACCGATACCCGCACCTACATTATCGATCGCAACGAACTCTCCATTCTCATCCATTCCGTCACGAGGACGAATTATGAGAAGCTTTTGTCCGATAAGTTTTTCATTTTTGCGTGTGGCAATAATACTGCCTACAACGGTTCCGATTACCATTGTTCACCGTTCCTTTCTCGCTTTATTCCGCTTTTGTGCGGTTTCCGCGCCAACCGCCGAAGCCATATTTCGGTGTCTCGCGCGGTAACCGCAGACAGACTGTACTCTTTTTCCTTCCCCGACGGCTTGCACCGTCGGGGAAAAATAGGAATTACTTAAGTGCGGGAAGAATCTTCTCGACGTCGGTATGGGGTCTGGGGATGACGTGAGTAGCGATAACTTCGCCGAGGCTGCCTGCTGCTGCTGCGCCAGTCTCAACAGCTGCCTTAACCGCTCCAACATCGCCGCGTACCATAACGGATACGAGTCCGGATCCGATCTTCTCGGTTCCTACGAGTTCTACGTTAGCTGCCTTAAGCATTGCGTCTGCTGCTTCGATAGCTGCAACAAGACCGCGGGTTTCAACCATTCCAAGTGCCTGCTGTACCATTCTTACATTCTCCTTTATGATTTCATTTGTTTTTTCTGTTGTTTTTGTTGCGGAAGTCGCTTTTGCGGTACTTCCTGATTTTTTTGTTGCTCCGGTTGCCATTTTTGTTTTCCCTTCTTGAATTTCTTCTTTTCAGAAAAGGATACTTGCAAAAGCTTTATGCTTTCGCCGTCTTATCCAGGCGAGACGCGCTGAGTCGTACCATACGGACCGTCTCCTCGTGAGGATTTGCGATCACATTGGACGCCGCGATCGGTGCTTGGCAGTTGCTCTTCGCGCAGTTTATAGCTTCGGTTACGTCAGATACCTTGCCGGTGATAACTACAGTTACCATTCTGCCGCCGAGCTTTCTTTCCCACGTTACAAATTCAACGTCTGCGCTTTTGCACATAATGTCAAGAGCATCTACTGCCGCAACAACGCCCGAAACTTCAATAAATCCGAGTGATCTTATCGATACCATGCCTGTTACGTCCTATTTGACTTTTTCGTTTTTTCTATCAGACGTTCTTGGGAAGAATTTTCTCAACGTCTGCGTGAGGTCTCGGGATTACGTGTGTTGCAATAACCTCGCCGAGTCTGGTTGCTGCTGCAGCACCTGCCTCAACAGCTGCTTTAACTGCTCCGACATCGCCACGTACCATAACGGATACGAGTCCCGATCCGATCTTTTCTGTTCCTACGAGTGTTACCTCTGCTGCCTTTACCATTGCGTCAGCAGCCTCGATTGCTGCGGTAAGTCCTCTTGTTTCAATAAGTCCGAGAGATTCCTGTGCCATTTTCATTTCCTCCAAATAATATAATACAATTTTTATTTTTTACTTTTTGTCGTATGCGTTGAGGTGAAGCATTCCCTCAGCGCCCGTTTCCATTGCGGGAATTATGTGTTTTTGAACCACACCCGAAACGGCATTTGCCGCAGCCTCGGCAGCCTCAACTGCCGCTGTGACGCTCTCCACACTTCCTCTGAACTTTACAAGTATCTGAAGCGGTACCTGAAGTCCTCTCGGATCTGCGGGTTTGTTTTTATCGAATGGTTCTACGGTTACGTCCGCAGCCTTGCATCCGGCATCACATGCCGCGAAAGCTGCTACCAGTCCATAGACCTCGATCATTCCGACTGCCTGTGCCATATCTCACGTTTCCTTTCGGTTACGGAATGATAGCGATCTTCAGACCGTCCTGACGGAGATTTGTCTGGAGTGCTTCATTAGCGTCTGCCAAATGGAATTTATGAGTAATAAGCTTTTCAAGCGGGAGACCAATGCCCTTTGCTCGCTTGAGGAAGTCAAATGTTGTTGCGTAATCACGGAGAGTATATACCCACGAGCCAACGATCGTGATCTCCTTCGAACAGATGTCGAAGTGAGGATTGATTGTCGCGTCTCCTCCATTGATGAAGAAGCCGAGCTCGCAGAGTCCTCCGCCGTTTCGTATAAACTTATAGATATTTGCGTGAGCTATGGGAGAACCTGTACACTGGAATGCAAAGTCTGCAAGGTATCCACCGAACGAATCCTTAACACCGTTTGCAAGCTCTTCCTGACCCTTGAAATCCTTGAAGTTTACTGTCTTTGTTGCACCCATCTCTTTTGCAAACTCAAGTCTCTGTGCGTTTCCATCGATTGCTGTGATGTTCTCAATACCCATAGTACGGAGAACTGCAATGCAAAGAAGTCCGATAGGGCCGCATCCCTGAACCGCTACTCTTGAGTTAAAGCGAAGGATGTTTGTTGTTTTTGCACGCTCTACTGCGTGAATAAGTACTGCCGCCGGCTCGATAAGGATTCTCGAGTCGAGGTCGAGATGGCTTACATTAAATACTGTAGAGCCCTTGCGAACTACTATGTAATCTGCAAACCAACCGTTGAGATGTACATCATCATCGGGGAGAAGTCCGTAAACATCAGCTCCACCGACATTCTGTTTGTTGAGATCGAACATTGTGATATCGGGGTTATCCTTGAATATCATGCATGTAACGACCTTATCACCAAGACCGAGAGGCTTACCTGCCGAATCCTTGGTAACGTTCTTACCGATCTTTACGATCTCACCTGTTCCCTCGTGTCCGAGAACAACGGGAATAAGACCGAAAGGATCGCGTTTGAACTCATGTGCGTCTGTTCCGCAAACACCGCATCCTTCCATCTTGACGAGAATGTCATCGTCACCGATTTCGGGAATAGGATATTCTTTAATTTCAAAGCGCTCTTTTTCTGTGAGCAACGCAACGCGGGACGTCTTGGGGATCGAACCGCCTGCGGAAGCCTTGGGAGCCGAAGCAGTCTGAACGTTTGCACCCTTCATATTGGCAACGACCTGCTTGACTATAGCTTCAATTCTTTCCTGTTCTGTCATTATTTGATCCTTTCTTCGAAAATCACGTATTTAACATACGAAATATTCCGTGAAAATTTTCTTTCCGTACGCCGAAAGCTCTGTGTCCTGCTCGGCGCTACCGCCGCTGACACCGATCCCGCCAAAGATCTTTCCTCTCAACTCAAGAGGATCTCCCCCGCCGAAGATCACTATACGTCCGCCGTTTGTATACTGGATACCGTACAGTGAGCCGCCCGGTGCCGCAAGAGCAGCAAGCTTCGAGGTCGGCATTTTTAGAGCAACGACCGTATATGCTTTATTGATAGCTATGTCTCTGCTTGCAAGGTAGGAATTATCCATACACTCACAAAGCTTGAGATTACCGCCTTCGTCAGCGATAGCAACGACAGCGTTAACGCCAAGTTCACGTGCTTTTTCCTCAACCTTTGCGGCAAGAAATTTTGCATCTGCAAGTGTTATCGTTTCTATACGCTTCTTTTCCCGAACCGGTGCGGCTTTGTCCTTCGCGACGATCTCACGGACAGCCGCCTGTACAAGACGTTCGATATCGGTACTCATTATTTACTTATTTGCCGAGAGCGGCAAGAACCTTTCTGGTTATCTCTGCGATGAGCTCGCCGTCGTCGCCGCAAGAGCCGCCTGCGCAACCGCCATCAAAGCTACCTGTATGTATTCCGCAGGTATGGCAGCTGGGCTTTCCTGCCTTTGCGTTGGGGCAGATATCTGCGGGGTGCTTACCCTTAAGGCCGAACTGACGTCTGATCTCGTAGAGTCTCTGTACCTGTGCGTTGGAGAGCTGCTTCGGTCCGCCGAGAACCTTTGCCTGATAAAGAAGCTGTGCATAGAACTCAAGAGATTCCATCTTGTGATATGCATTGAGAAGGCTGTCAGAGAAAGAAAGTGCACCGTGGTTTGCAAGAAGAACAGCGTCGAAGTGCTGCAGATACTTTGCAACTGCGTCCGGGATCTCTTCTGTGGAAGGTGTGCCGTACTCAGCGATCGGAACACAACCGAGAGCGATAACTGCTTCGGGCATGATCGGCTCTGTCAGAGGAATGCCTGCAATAGCAAAGCTTGTTGCATAAAGAGGATGTGCGTGAACAACGCTCTTTACATCAGGTCTCTCTTTGTAGACTCTCATGTGCATCTTGATCTCAGAGGAAGGACGGAAGCCTTCGTTTGCCTGAATTACGTTACCCTTTGCATCAACCTTACAGATATACTCAGGTGTCATAAAGCCCTTGGATACGCCTGTAGGTGTGCAGAGAAATTCGTTGTCGTTGATCTTAACGGAGATGTTACCATCATTGGATGCAACCATTCCCTTGTCGTAGATGCGCTTACCGATCTCACAAATTTGTTTTTTGATTTCGTACTCTGTCATTTTTCTGTTCTCCTTTGTAGGATTTATTTTCAAAATTTTTGTTTACTTTGGATTTTTTGTGGTTTTTATTTGATTACCCTTGTTCCACATATACATGATAGCACATATATTTGGCTTTGTCAAGGGTTTTTCCAAACTTTTTGTGGTTTTCTTTTGATTTTTTGTGGTTTTATGTGGTTTTTATTGTTTTAAGTAATCAATTATTGCTTCAAGCCCCTCGTGACGCTTTGAAGATGTGAAAAATATAGGTTCACAGCCACACAATTTGAGTCTCATTTCGGCAAGATCGGGTCTTGCATCGGGTTCATCACATTTTGTAACGATACCGATAACCGGTCTGTTCGCTACGGGTGCACAAGCAGGCGGAAAAATACTGTAATCGTCGTTTGCAGAAATAACGAGTCCCACAACGTCGGCTTCATAAGAATACACCGCAAGCGCACCGCCGAGGTCGTTCCCCTCCGCATACTCACCGGGGGTATCCATAAAATCCTCCGAATAGTCGATTATCTGCGTTTTACGGTATTCGAGTTTTTCACCGCGAAGCGCCTCGATCAGTGTTGTTTTACCGCTTCCGCTTCTGCCCATAAAGATGATCTTTTTCATACTTTAGGTTTTCGTTATCTCACAAACATTGAAGCCAAGCTTCTGCTTTGCGTAATCTACGACAGCCCAAAGTGCCGATTCAACCTCCGAAACAGTACCCACCATTATGAGCGTGCCCGAAAAGCGATCGACGAATCCCACCTCGGCACCCGACGCCTTCATTGAAAGATCTGCCGCGATTATCGCGTACTCACTCGGAGACATCGTTACGATACCTATCGCCGATTTTTTTGAATAATCGACTGTCGGATCAAGTCCGAGCTTACGGTATAGTGTATCGTCCGGGTTAGCGATAATATGTGCCAGAGTTATCTGTTTGCCGGGAACAGTCTCCTGAATTATTCTTTGTTTTGTTTCGTAAATATCGTTCATTTTGCCCTCTCTTATCCGCCTATCATTGCCTTAAGGCCTTCGTTTTCGGCAACTCTGCGGAGAGCTTCCATTTTTTCGGACGTAGGAGGCTCGATATCTCCCATTCCGTATTCCCTGCCGAGTCCTATATACTTATCGTAACCGAGACGGTGATACGGCAGAAGATGTATTTCCTTAACGCCCGGAAGGGATGCCGCAAATCTTGCGATCGCGCGTATATCCTCTTCGCTGTCGTTAAATGTTGGTATTGTTGGGACTCTTATAATAAGCTCAGCGTCACTTTCCGCTATCTTTCTTGCGTTTGCAAGTATAAGCTCATTTCGAAGTGTCGTATATTTCTCATGCTTCAGAGGGTCCATGTGTTTTATATCCATTAGTACCGTATCCAGATACGGAAGCGATGGCGCTATCATTTCAAAAGGCAGACACGCCGTGGTTTCAACCGCTGTGTTTATTCCCTGCTCCTTTGCAGCTTTTAGAAGTGCGGCGGCAAATTCGGGTTGAGCAAAGGCTTCACCACCCGAAAGGGTAAGTCCTCCGTGGCTTCTTCTGTAATACGCCTGATCCTGAATCACCTTTTTCATTACCTCGCCGACTGTTGTGTCGTAGCCTACGACCTTATTTCCGCGAGCGGTGTTCATATTCTGTATACGGTAGCTTTGCGACTCGGGATTGCAGCACCAACGGCATCTTAATATACAACCTTTAAGAAAAACTATAGTGCGTATTCCCGGTCCGTCGTGAGTGGAGAATTTCTGGATATCGAAAATTCTTCCGACTACCGAATTATTATCCATATTCGACCCGCCTTTACTTTCAGAATGACATCTGCTCTGTTCTGTTGATTATGTCGTCCTGAAGCGACTTTGACAGTGTTGTAAATAGTGCGCTGTAGCCTGCGACACGAACCACAAGGCTTCTGTACTTTTCGGGATTTCTCTGCGCGTCGTAAAGTGTTTCACGGCTTACGACATTAAACTGCATGTGGCTTCCCTTCATTTCGAAGTATGTCTGAACGAGAGCCACGAAATTCTCAAGTCCCGTATCACCCGCAAGCGCGCTGGGGTGGAACTTCATATTAAACAGTGTGCCGTTAGATGCGATACCGTGGTCAAGACGTGATACCGAATTGGCAGACGATGTAGGTCCGTTTATATCCCTTCCCGCGCTCGGAGAAACTCCGTCGGCAACCGGTGTTTTTGCGTAACGTCCGTCGGGTGTCGCGCCTGTCTGCGCGCCGAGCGGAACATTCGCCGAAACCGGATAAAGTCCCGCCTGGAACTGTCCGCCTCTGGGATTCTTGTACTTGAGCATCGGTCTTGTATATGTATACGCCGCTTCTCTTGCCATAGCGTCAACCGCTTCAATATCGTTTCCGTATGCGTCAAGCGACATTATCATATCGCGTATCTCTTTGTATCTCGGATCGGTCTTTTTGTTGTCGAGAGAAGAATATATCTCACGAATTACCGATTCGTTGATATCAACGCCCTTCTTTGCAAGCTCAAGCGCGATCTGCTGTGTAAGCTTTGTAGCTCTGTCACTTGTGTCGGATTTTCCGAAATTGTTTGCCATAGCGTCACGAAGCTCTGTCAGTGTAAACTTTCTCTGCTCAAATACGAGAGTACGTATCGCATAAAGCGCGTCGGCAACGTTTGCGATTCCAAAGCCCTGAGGGCCCGTAAAATTATATATTGCGCCGCCCTGCTCGGGAGTCTTTCCGCGACCTATGCAATCTTCAACCATCGAAGAGAGATACGGAAGCGGACACAGAACCGCGTGAGCCTCGTCTATCGCGTTATCGGCATTTACGAGAAGCGATATCATATACTCCATCTGAGCCTTATATGCGCCGAAGAAATCGTCAAAGGTCTTAAACAAGGAAATATCACCTGTCTTAAGTCCTACCTGCTCACCGTCAAGCACACCGTTTGAGAATACAAGCTCCATGGGCTTTAGCATATTGAAGAACGCAGCATCATGCCATCCCCACGTTTTACCGGGACACTGCGGCTCAACACATCCTATTATATTATAATTACGCGCATCCTCAAGAGTAAGTCCGCGTGACATAAGCGACGGGATTATTACTTCATCGTTGTAGTATGCTGGAAGACCTACGCCTGTTCTTGTAAGCTCTGCTGCGCGAATCAGGAATTCGTGAGGAGTTCTGTTCCAGACACGTACCGAGAACGACGGTGCGGGAAGCATAACGTGCATCGTTGCATCGATACACATAAACGACAGGTCGTTCGTTGCATCTATTCCGTCCTTGTCCTGTCCGCCTGCGATAAGGTTCTGGAAAAGCGAGTATCCCGCAAAGCCTTCGGCAGAGGCTGCGTCACGGCATTTGTTGAGGTCGTTGAACTTTATCCAAATACAGTCCATCAGCTCCTGCGCAAAATCTCTTGTGATCCTTCCGCCGTCTATATCTGCCTTATAATAAGGATACATATATTGGTCAAAGCGTCCGGGCGATATCGAGTGCCCACTTGATTCGATCTGAAGTATCATCTGAATGAACCAGAAGCTCTGACAAGCCTCGTAGAAGCTTCTTGCTCCGTGCTCCGGTACACGCTCGCAGTTATCGGCTATTTTGAGTAACTCCGCACGTCGTACGCTGTCGGTCTCACGACCCGCAGTCTCGCGCGCAAGGTCGGCGTAACGCTTTGCATATGTAATAACAGCCTCACAGCTCATTATAATAGCATCGAGAAGTGCGCTCTTTGTACAATAATCGGCATCACCGAAATCCATATTCTTTTTCTCGGCTTCGACCTCGGCAATTATTCCGCGGTAGCCGATCGCAAGCACCTTATCGTACTGAACAGTAACGTGACCTACTCCGTTATAGAAATAGTTTCCGGGAGTAAATACGTTATGAGCCATCGCTTTATGCGTTTCGGGCGCCATGAGAGAGGTCGCCAGCTCACTGGTCGTCTTTCCCTTCCAATATTTATATACTGTACGGAGAGTCTCCTTTGTCGAGTCCGCAATATAGAACGGGTCTGCAGATCGCTTCTCTACAGTGTCGAACTCCGCTTCAAGCCATTCAAAAGAAAACTCGGGAAATACCTGACAGCTTCTCGGGGCAACCGTAGCAGATCCGACGATAAGCTCATCGGGACGGATCGTAACGGGAATGTTTTCCATTATATTCTTGAATGCCTTGGCTCGTCTTGTTATGATAGGCTCGCCTTCGGTCTGCATATAGCTCTCGGTAAGAAGCACGGCGCGGTCAGCCTCAATTTTTGGCATCTCGCGGTAAAGCTCTTCTTTAAGTCTGTCAATACGAGGACTCTTTTTACACTTTGCACTATTATACGTAGGCATTAGTTTCACATCCTTAATATCTATTTACCAATGTTAAAAAATAAACATACGGCTTCTATTGTGATTATACAACTATTTTTCTCATTTGTCAATAGAAACAACAAATATTTTTGGTATTTTCTTTGATTTGTTTTTATTTTCTGTTTGTTTTGTGTTGTTTTCGTCGGTAAAATAAAAAACAAAGCATATTCCATTTCGTTTTCGGGAGCAGCAAGCCGCTCCCCTACCGTACGTTTATAAATCAAACCTCACCGATAAATCAAAATTCGAAAGACACATAAACAACGCCCCGTCGCGGAAAATTTCCGCGACGGGGCGTTTCTTTGATTGATATTACTATCAGTCAAGAAGATCGGGTGTAAGAGCGATATCGTTATCGGCGATAAGGCTTGCCGTAATTATATCGGCAGCATTGAGCTTGATTATCTCAATTTCGGGAAGTATGTAATTCTTTTTCATTATCATATACCTCCTTATTCTGCTACAGTAGGCATGGGATACGTACTGTAAATGTATGCATCACCGATCTTGATGAAGGTTCTTGCCGTGTACGTATACTCAGCCTTTGCGCCGTTGAGCGTTACGTTTACGACGTACTTGTCACCGACAAGCTCATCACTTGTAAGAGTCTGCGTAGCGCGTCCGTCTCTGAAGGTGGCTATCTCGTAGAGTCTGCCTGCCTCCGCAACCTTAGCGTTCTTTGCGTCGATAGCTGCTTTGTTTGCCTCATAGTATGCCTTAAATGCATCGTGAGTAAAATCA
>JAZODV010000157.1:0-50991 GCA_045597185.1 Eubacteriales bacterium | reverse complement strand
CTCGTAGAGTCTGCCTGCCTCCGCAACCTTAGCGTTCTTTGCGTCGATAGCTGCTTTGTTTGCCTCATAGTATGCCTTAAATGCATCGTGAGTAAAATCACCTATCTTGGTAACGTAGTTAGAAAGAGTTACGATTCCGCCAAACTCAACGTTTCCTGCAAGAGCTATAACATCCTTGTAGAAATCTTCATCGATCGAAGTCGTAAAGCGACCGTTTTCCGCGCCTTCGGCTACGGTGAACTCATTGAGATTCTTAAGGAATATTCCGTCGTCGTTGCTGTGTTCTCCGGCATAATCTACTGTCGCTAATACTACGGCTATGAGCGCTGCGGCATTGTTTATCTGATTGTCTTTTACTTTCTTTACAAGCTCAGTAAGGTTTGCGGGCTTTGTAATGAGGTATGCGTCACGACCTTCGGAATTGTAGTAATCACTACGTACGTCACGAACCTGGGCAACCGTGTAATTGTTGCTCACAAATTCTACTGAAGCATTTGCACACATTGCACTAACATTATCGTTATTTTCACTGGTTGATATCGTGCCTAAATTGACACAATCAGTAAACTTTGGGTTAGACCACGGCACCAAGCCGGCAACAGGCTGTCCGGATTTGCCGGTCGTGAGATGTATATCTCCGATATTTATGCAACGGGTTATCGGTTTATTTGACGAATGTCCCGTAAGACCTCCGCCCCTGCCATCTGCTTTGCAGGTAATTGTGATATTACCTATATTTATGCAATCGGTAAAGGTTTCGGCTCCACTTCGAGCAACAAAACCGGCAGAATAGGATTTTCCTTCGCTCTCTCCGGTTATGTTTCCTGTGTTCATTGACCCGATAACATTAGTATTTTGGCCTGCATCTTGTCCAATAAAGCCACCCGGATATAAATCTCCACCCGAGACCGTATCCTCTGCATTCACGTTGCCGTTATTAATACAGTTTTCTATGGTAACACCTGATGTGTTATGAATTCTACCGACCATTCCGGCGACGGCAAAATGTTTGGTCGCCGCGACTTTAACGGTAATGTCTCCGTTATTCGTGCAGTTTTTTAACTCCATAACAGGTCCGTATCCGACAAACGCGCCTAAATGACTTTCTGTGGTTCGCGCTCCGTCGACATATTTAATATCTACGTCCACCGTAACACCGTCAAATTTGACGGAAGAATAAACAACACATGCTATTACGCCAAAGCCATCATTGTTGTTATAAGTCACAAAGTCACTATCGGAAACAGTCATTTCAGAGCCTGTAATATTGAGGTTCTTAATGGTGCAGTTGCCGATTCCCTTGAAGAGGGGAATCTCGGTTGTGATGGTATTGCCGTTACCATCAAGCACGAGATGTGTGCTTGATGGCACGTATTTGTCAGCCTCGCCGTCTTCGTCGGTATCAACGAAAGGAACTTCAAACTTTTTGACAAGCTCTAAGTAAGTGGGGTTAGTCGCGGCGTTTTCTCTTGTGATGGTAACGTTACCGTTGAGATAATAAACGCCGTCCTTCTCGTAAAGCTCACCGCCGACCTGAGTGGCTCCCTCGGGAGCAGCGCTGACGCCTTCGATCGCACCATCTGCCTCCGCTGCAATATCCGTATCGTCTGCTTTTTGGTTTATAATACCAATAGCAACGCAGGAAACGCATAGAGCGAGACAAAGCACGAAAGTAATGATTCTCTTGATCATTGTCGTGGTTCTCCTTTGTAGAATGAATTATTTTTTCGATTCACGCGCCGAGAGTAAAACGGTACATTTATCGAATTATAATTCATTTTATCACCAAATTGTGAACGCGTCCTGTGCAATATATATATATATATATTGTGTTAATTTTTTTGTGAACGTGGGCATGGGCAAAAAAAGGAAACCATCATCGATGGTTTCCTTTTTTATCAGTTATCTTTTGGAGTGAAGTACATCTCAACATATACGGGATAGTGGTCAGATCCGGGCAGCCCGCCGCCGACATCAAACTTTGCCACCTTGAAATCGCCCTCTGTTACTATACAGTAATCGAGAATTTCTCCCCCTTGATGGGTTAATTTTTCACAGGTGATATCTGCTATAACTCTCGTATCTTCCTTACCTGTTGAAATAAGATGCTTATATCCATCAGATGTCATTTCAACATTAAAATCGCCCGTAAAGAAAGTGGGAAGCTCGCCGTGCTTGGAATATATCTGTTTATCAACGATATCAAGCAACACCTTCATTTGAAGAAGATTAGTTTTTACGTTATCATGATCCCATTCCATATGAGTATTTACATGGACAAAGCGAGTTCCGTCGGACTTGCGTTCAAGCACAGCAAAGGTCAAAATACGCGTGTAAGAGCTGCAATCAAACTTTGAGCCAACCACAGTGGGTGTATTGGAAAGCCAGAAGGTTCCGCTGTCTATGAGTTTCATTGTGGACTTTCTGTATAAGATTGCGCTATATTCGTTTGCGATACCCTTATCGCTTTCTTGTCCTCTTGGTTTTCCCACCATTTCATAATCTTCGAAAAGCTTCTGCTTTGTAAACATGGATATCCAATCGGCATTGACTTCCTGTGTTCCTAAAGTATCGGGCATAAAATCCTTGATATTTTTAATAACCTGCGAAGCTCTTAAATTGTCGGGCGTTCCGGTTTTTACGTTATACGACATCACTTTGAGAACATCGCCAAGGCTTTCGGCAACTACACGTTGTGCATTTCCTTTGGAATAATCAAGTTCGACGGTGTCGCCTGTTTCTGCAGGAGTTGAATCTTCGATCAGTCTATCTATAGCGGCCTCAAGTGTATATTTGTTAGTTGCGCATATCGACAAAGTATCATCGATATTTATGATAAGCGCTGCTGCCGTATCAATATTCTTGTAAGCGCTCATGTCTATAACATCGGAAGAGGGGAGAGTATCTCTGATGGCTATGGATTTTACGGAATTAAATTCAGACTCTTCAACAACCTTTACATCACATTCGAAAAAGGTATTTATGTGTGCGGCAAGTCTCTCTGCCTGCGATTTTTCTTCGTTTTCTCCATTAGCGGGATAAGTAATTGTATATTCCGAAATATTCGCACCGTTTATTTTAAGGCATGACTCCGACGGTCCTGTCACACCCGTAGTTTCCCCATCGTTTTCCTCAGTAGTTACTTCGGTGTTGTCATCGGCATCTCCTTTGTGATTAGTGCCTTCTTTACACGCTATCAAAGCAAAGGATGGGAACATCATCAGCAACGCCATTGCTATACCAAGAACTTTTTTGGAACAACTATTCATTTTCATTTCTGTGTCTCCTTATAATTAATGATAACATAGGCATTTCTTGGACAGTAATAAGTATCGCTACGACTCTTTTATGAAGCAGAGCTGTAGCGGTCCTTTGCTCTATCATTTTTTTCTTGCTGCCAGATATGCGGCTTTTTTTCCTTTATTTGCTGCAATCGGAAGTCCTCCCGGGGAGCTTTGCCATTGCGTTGCAATATATACGTTCGAAAGCCCTTTTATTTTTGTAGGAGAACGGTATAAAAGCGCTTTTCCAGGTCTTGATGCGAAGCTCAAAAAAGCTCCGTGCTTTGCATCAAAATATTTACTGTAGGTCGCAGGAGTCCATACATCAAGCAGCTCTATTGATCCCCTTGTCGACGGATACCTTCTTGATATTGCACTTAGTACAGCATTTGCAAACCCTTCCTTCGCTTTCTTATATTTTTGCTCGTTTTTCGAAAGCCGTTCCCACATAAGCGCCTCGCTGTCATATAAATAGAACATTATCTGCAGCACCGTTTTTCCTTTAAAAATATTAAGGTCTTCCGAGGTATACGGCTTTATAAGGATCCGCTTTAACTTTCTGTTTCCTATCCTTATACCGTCAAATTCAAATACCGTTGGATTTTTCGGGAGTTCTTGGTTTGAATCACATACAAACGCGGCGTGAATTGCTGAAAACAAGGGCATGTTTTTGCTGTCTTTATATGCCCTTTTCATTACAGCAGGCATATAAGAATAAGGTAAAAGTCTGCCAAACGTTACGGTTGGATCACACGCACATATAACGCTATCCGCCGCGACAAATCTTCCGCGCTCGGTAATTACTCCGAAAGCTTTTCCCGTAGCTTTATTTATAACTATTCGAGATACTACTTCTGATTTTAACAGCTTACCTCCAAGCGCAATGAACCTGTTCTTCATACGTGTTGCCGCGTCCCTTGAACCACCGTATGGAACATCTCCGTTACCCGATGAAAAGGTCGCGTAAGCACATATAAGCGCCAACGCCGAAAGCTCGGGGCTTAAATAATCCACAATGAGTCTCTTTAGTAATGGGTGAACGAACCTGTTCGAAAGATCACGCAGGCTCATTCCCCCATATCGCGCAACCGCGGGAATATACGAAATCTTTTCCCTTATATCATCACATTGCGCGTGTGCTATACAGTTCACACATTCAATGAATTTTTGTGATTCTTCCGCATCTGCAGGAGATATTGTATTCATTTCAGCAAGTGTTTTTTCGGTGTCTCGCCATAGTGATACTTTTTCACCGCCAAGCTCGCTTGTATAAAAAGCATCATTTTTGCATAGCTTTACATTTTTACCGAGCATTCCGACAAAATTCCACATACGGTTAAGCTTTGTTCCCTTTTTTGTTCCAGTCAGCCAATGTATGCAGTTATCTATCGGGTATCCGTTCCTTTTCCACGCTGTCATATTTCCGCCGACAAAAGCGTTTTTTTCTATTATTGTACAGTCCATTCCAAAGAACTGTCCGTATATTCCTGCGGTAAGCCCTGCCACACCGCCGCCGATTATTACAGTTTTCATAACCCTCCACGCCCGAAAAAAACAGGCTCTTCACACATTTTTCTTATTTTGTGTAAAAAAGCCTGTTTTATTCATTTTTTGAAATCAAATCCTCCTCTGCGTGTGACGTATTTACGTCTTTTTTGCCTTTTATTAAGAGCTAGCAAAGGAAGAACTACAGCAAGTGCAGAAAGCACGGCGGCGCTGATAACGGTCACGATAAATGTCCTGCTCGTTATATATCCGCGCAAGGCATCAAGTCCGCCAAGAAATGCACTCTTGTCTACAGTCTCTGAAACAGTTACGTCTGCGCTTCCACGAAGCTCTTTTCCGTACCACGCATTATATCTGCCGACAATATTGCCTTTTTCAGCAGGAGCTGAAATGCCCTCTTCGGGTATAATAAGGCTGTAACGTACGTTTTCAAGCGATTCACCTGCTTTTAAATAGATTTCAAGCGGCTCTGCAAGGACAGCGCCAACACGTGTGTTTTCAAATTCACTCATCGTTATATTAATACTTCCAACAAGTGTTCCGCTTTTTGCAGCGACAACGTACGCTGATTTATATACCCAATCAAGTGCATCCCGTATAAGCTCAAAGCGCAAGGTATCTTCGCTTTTGCATCCAAGCGCGACAGCTATAAACCGTTTATCGTCATATTCTCCAAAAACAGCCACGCACGCTCCGCCAAGGTCGGTCTCCCCTGTGTTCAGCGCTTTGACGCTTTTACAGTAAAGTTCAAAGTTTGTCTTATTTAC
Source organism: Eubacteriales bacterium (assembly GCA_045597185.1). Lineage (GTDB taxonomy): Bacteria > Bacillota > Clostridia > Oscillospirales > CAG-272 > RGIG3994. Next base: position 45,437 of record JAZODV010000157.1, on the reverse strand, counting down.
AAGTTCGTTTACTCCATATACACGTCGGGTCCGACCATCTTCAAATTCAACAAGATAGGTATATACCGATGCCGTTTCTGCCAATAATGCATTTTTTGACGCTTCAACCGACAGTTTTACAATATCTCTAAGCGTACTTTTCATACCATTATCGTCCATTCCGGTAACATTTGTATATGCGGTGGAATACATGCTGAGCATTGTCGCTTTTTCGTTCATTAAAGTAACCATGTTTTCTATACTACCTGCTGCAATAACCGACAATGCTATCGCGGCATCGTTGCAACCGCAACTGTACGCAGCATACATAAGGGACTTTATACTCAAACGGTCTCCAACAGAAAGCCCCATTGTTTTTCCCGATACACCCGACAGCATATCGGAATTTACGGTAACTATTTCGTTGACCCTGTGTTGTAAGGCTTCACAAACAATAAGTCCTGACATTATTTTTACGGTGGACGCCGGATATACAGGAGTGTCAAGTCCTTTTGACATGACGAATATACCGTCGGTTATACTATATAACGCAAACTGTCTTGCAGCGCTGTCAGTCGGCATAGTTGTGTCATTTTCCGCCGACACGGATATACTGACAGTCAAAAAAACAAGCAGGAGTGTGAGTATAAAGCTAAATATTTTCACCTTCATATTCCCTCCTGCTATTCGTATTACATTTTAAAGTATTTTTGAGTTTCTTCGATATTTTGCTTGACTGCTGACGTCAACTTATCAATGCTTTCAAATTTTTGTTCAGGTCGCAAATATTTATAAAACGATATCTTCGGCGTCTTGCCGTAAAGATCTCCCTCATAATCGATAATATGAGTTTCACATCTCACAAAAGCATCCTTAACGGTTGGATTGCTTCCAACATTTGTGACCGAAAAATATTCTTTGCCGTCTATCAGGGTTTTAGTCGCATAAACACCGTTTTTCGGCAATAGCTTATCATCAGGCACCAACTGATTTATTGTTGGAAATCCTAATTCCCGTCCAAGCTTTTTACCTTCAATAACAGTAGTGGAAATACTGTAAGGGCGCTTCATAAGCTCAAAAGCTGATTCTGTATCTCCGTTTGCTATCATTTTTCGTATTTCACTCGAGCTTATAACAATGCCGTTATGAGTAATAGGAGGCAACACCTTTGCATTTTCCTTGAATTCTTTGACAAGAGTATCGGGTGTTCCTATTCCGCCTTCTCCAAAAGTAAAATTAAAGCCACACACAACACCGTTGCATCCGCATTCCTTCACAAGAACATCCGAGATAAAATTCTCCGCTTTAAGATCTCGAAGATCCTCAAAGTCCCCTATAGCAACGAAATCAAGCCCAAGCGATTTAAAAATCTCTGCTTTTTCACATATATCGGTTATTTGCTTGCAGGTCTTATCGAACAGAAAAGCGGCGGGAGGTTGTCGAAAGCACCACGCGCCGCCGAGTATTTGTGGATCGTTCAGCCTTAATCTGTCACGCATTCTCAGTGTCTCGCATACAAGCTCGGCGTGACCTCGGTGAACACCGTCAAACGTTCCAAGGCAAAGGACAGACGACCTGCACCCGAACATTTCTGCCCCGGTGCGAAGATCTATATAGGTTATCATCAGACGTTAAGATAATCCTTTACCATTGCGTTAAGCAATTCATCGCGATCAAGACGGCGAGCAAGCGCTCTTGCGTTTTTGTGGTTCGTGATGTAGGTCGGATCTTCCGTTAGAAGATATCCGACTATCTGGTTAACGGGATTATAGCCCTTCTCGCTAAGTGCTGCGTAAATAGTCTGAAGGATCTGCTTTGTTTCGTCGTTTGTGTCGTGGATAGCTTCAAATTTTTGAGTATTTCCGTTTTTATTAAGAGCCGCCATGGTACTCCTCCTTATACGTTACGTATATGAACATTATAACTCATAAAAAGATATTTTTCAATAGTATTTTTGATTTTTATAGATTTTTTCTTTGTTTTTATAGGAAAAGCGGCTCGTATTGAGCCGCTTTTCTTAAATTTCTATTATCATTCCGTCGAATGCAGGGGTTACCGCCAAAGGCCTTAAGCTTTCATGAAGCGTTTTATGATCCGGGTGCAGCTTTCTTGCCATGTGTGTTACATATATTTTTCCGTCTCTGGCAACTCCGTTTTGCTTTCTTACCGTTTCAAGCATTATTTTTAACATTGCGGTGCTTGTATGCGTGAAAATTCTGTAATCCCCCGGCACGTCACCTATCGTAAGCTCAAATATCATAGTATCGTACTGACGGTTTCTCATATAATTCCATTCAGTACACGTAAGCCATCCGCCGTCCGCTCCGTAAAAAAGCTTTTTGCCGTTTTTTTCTATGGAATAGTGACGTACGGTCTCGATCGTAACGTCGGTGTGATTTCCGGGCAGTGCCACGATGCAATAATCTCCTACCTGCGTCTCTTCAAGTAATTTGATCTCAATAAAATCAATGTCCTGACATTTGGGATCTTCTTTAAGCTTGATGCCGATCGCTACATCTCCGTATATTTTTATGTCGTGATTTAAATCAAAAAGCTTTTTAACCGTTTCAGTATTGAAATGATCGATGTGCGAATGTGTAACTACTATATTTTTTACTCCGTCATAAATATTCGGAAGTCTGAAGGATTCGGAAAAATCAAAAATATGAGGACCCGGATCAATGAGCAGATCGCCGTCAATTATCGCGCTTGACCATCTTCTGAAATCCGGAAAAACCTTATGCTCTTCAATCTTCCAATCGGCTGCGCCGGTACCTAAAAATTGCAGTTTCATAGTATTGCTCCTTTTATGTTATCTTTTTACTTTAACAAGATTTAAAATGCCATCTTTTATTGCGACAGTCAAAGAATCTATTTCTTCTTTTGTGTTGTATCTTGACAAACTTATGCGAACGGTCGAGTCTGCTTCATTTCCTTTAAGTCCAAATGAAAGCAATACCTCGCTTGGCTTATTCGAATGAGATGAGCATGCAGATCCCGACGAAACGCAGATTCCTTTCGCCGACAGATAGTTTAGCATCGTCTGACTTTTTATATTTGGTACTGTTAGGCTTATTATGTGGGGAGCCGCCAAAGCAGGCTCGTTCACTCTTACGCCCATGCCGATTTCCTCGAACTTTTTTACGGCATATTTTCTAAGATCACTCATTTTGCACACATCCTGTGTGAAAGATATTACTCCATCAGAAACCGCTTTTGCAAACGCAATAATACCTATGACATTTTCTGTTCCCGATCTGAATCCGTCCTCCTGACCTCCGCCGAGCAAAACAGAAACGAGTCTCTTTTCTTTGATGATGCGGTCACTTATCCACAGCGCACCTATTCCTTTTGGAGCATGAACCTTATGTCCGCTGATCGTTATCATGTCGGCATTTAAGCTTGCAGGAGTGAATCTTACCTTCAAGAAACCTTGAACCGCATCACAATGGCATATAGCATCGGGATATTTGCGCTTTATTTCCGAAAATACTTCTGATACGTTATACACTGCGCCTGTTTCATTGTTAACAAGCATGATGCTTGCCATAAATATTGGTTTTTCAAGCGCCTCTACAAGCGCATAACGGTCAAGGACACCGTTTTGGGTCGGTATACGTACGATCTCAAATCCTTCATCTTCAAGTGAATTAAGAGTATTTGCAATCGAAGGGTGCTCCGAATCCGTAGTTATTATTCTGTTTGCAGTTCTGCGCTTTTTGGCGGCAACCGAGCCTCTTATCGCAAGGTTTGATGCCTCGCTACCGCAAGAGGTGAAAATAAGTTTACCGTTTCTTGCGCCAAGTCCTCTCATTATTTCATTACGAGCAGAAAGCAGAGCTCGTCTTGCTTTGTCTCCCTCAAAATGAAGTGATGAAGGATTTCCGTAGCACTCAAGAGCTTCAATTATTACCGATTTTACGCCTTCCGAGAGTGGAGTTGTCGCACTGTTATCGAGATATATCATCAGAAATTAAATTTAAATTCGGAGATGACCTTGTCAACCTCCGCGGTATGCTTGTCAAAATTTTCTGGAGTTGATGTGTAGGTCAGACAAAAAATAAGATTCTGCGCTGGATAAGTAACAACCATACGGCATTTATACACGGTCTGATCAATCTTGAATGAATATATGTACTGCTTTGAATATATGCTATCGAGTGTGGTTTCAACGGTATCGATAACTGTGAATTCCGCAACAGTTGCATTCATACTTTCAACGAAAGTATTCCAATACGAATCGATATATTTTTCACGAGGATTTGCTTTGGTTGCCGTCGTCGTGTTCGCAACAGTAGTATCTGTCTCAGTATCCGCAGCGGTTGTGTCGGTGCTTTCTGCCTCGGGCATATAAAAATTAACTGAAATATTTGACGCGTCACTTGAAGAATAATACGCGTACGGACCACCGTGTGCTACATCTGTGGTCCACGAATTAGGAACAAACAGATAAAAACGGTCGTTGTCGCTTGAGGCGAGCTTCATTCCGTCGGGTACGTCGACCTTGTCAGCGTCTCCGCACGACACGGTAAACATACAAATTACGATCAAAAATAACGCTATAATAATTTTTTTCATTTGGTTATCCTCTAAACTAATTAATTTAAATGTTTATAATCAAATCTCCATTAATTTTTGTGCAGCCATCATAATTCCGAGCTTTCCCGATTCATAAGTAAGTCCGCCTTGAATATATGCAATATAGGGGGAACGAAGAGGTCCGTCTGCAGAAAGCTCTATTGAGGAACCCTGCGTAAAGCAGCCTGCCGCCATTATTACCTTGTCGGTATATCCCGGCATCTCCCACGGCTCAGGTGTTACATAGGCATCAACAGGAGAGCCTGCCTGTATTCCCTGACAAATTGCACAAAGACCTTGAGCGCTTCCTGTATACACTGCTTGTATGATATCGGCGCGAGGCTCATTCCAATGAGGTTCTGTCTTATATCCGAGTGCCGAAAATATATATGCGGCAAAATGAGCTGTTTTTAGTGCCTGTGCGGTTGAATGAGGGGCGTAATAAAGGCCTTTATAAAGACTCTTATTTATTCCGAGGGTACACCCAACTTCACCGCCTGTTCCGGGGGACGTAAGTCTGTACGAGCACAGTTCAACAGCCTTTTTAGTTCCCGCAAGATATCCTCCTGTCTCTGCCATTCCTCCGCCGGCATTTTTAATGAGTGAACCTGCACAGAGATCGGCACCAAGCGCTGTCGGTTCAAGTCTTTCTGTAAATTCACCGTAGCAGTTATCAACATATACAAAGCTGTCGGGTGACACCGATTTGACAGCTTTTACAAGCTCTCCGATCTCATTCGCCGTAAGAGTTCTTCTGTCGAGGTATCCTTTTGAACGCTGAACAAAGACGACCTTTATTTTTTCTTTCATTAATGCTTCTTTTATAGCGTTAAGATCAAGACGACCGTCCTTAAGGTCTATCTGTCGGTAGCTTATACCAAAATCACGCAAAGAGCCGTTGCCTGCCTCTCCTACGTTGCCGATGACCTCGTCAAGTGTGTCGTACGGTTTTCCCGCTACAGAAAGCATAATATCACCCGGACGAAGCAGACCGAATAGACCGACCGTTAAAGCCTGCGTTCCGTTTACTATCTGCGTTCTTACAAGGGCAGCCTCGCATCCGAATATGTCTGCCCATATAAGATCAAGTGTATCTCTGCCTTTGTCATCGTAGCCATAGCCGCTTGTTCCGGCAAACATAGCGTCAGAAACTCTATGATCACGGAAAGCTTCTATTATTCTTGACGTGTTATAAAACGATATCTCGTCTATCTCAGCAAAACGCTCTTCAAGAGCTATCTCGGCTTCTTTTGAAAGCTCGATAAGTTTTTGAGAAAAATTCATCACTTATTGATTCCTTTTATATATGCAACGGTTAGCTCAACGCACGCCTCGGCATCCTTCATATCAAGCATTTCGTTGGCCGAATGGATATATCTTGTGGGTATGGAAATAGCGGCGGCACGGCTTCCTCCACCCGACATCTGCATTGAGCTTGTGTCGGTTCCGCCATATGTCAAGACCTCAAGCTGATACTTAATATTGTTAGATTTTGCGGTTTCTATAATCGCATCGACAAGCGAAGGGTCACAAATAACAGACGAGTCCTTGACTTTTATAGCAGCTCCGTCGCCGAGCGAGCAAGCCATAGGAATAGCGCCGGGAACGTCTCCGGTGCCGGTTACATCAAAGGCAAGAGCAACGTCGGGGGCAATAGCAAACGACGCGGTTTTAGACCCTCTGCATCCTACCTCTTCCTGCACCGAAAACACGTAATAAATATCGTCGTTTATTTTTTCGTTTGCAAGAGCTTCTGCAATTTTAAGCAGGACCACGCAACCAATTCTATCGTCAAGAGGATGTCCGCAAATTCTTCCGTTCATAAGGCGTGTGATACCTGCGTCAAAGCGGAAAACATCGCCGACCTTGACCTTTTTCTCGGCATCCTTTTTGCTCTTTGCTCCAATGTCAATATAGAAATTGTCGGGAGCATAATCGGCGGGCTTTGTTCTGCCGTTAGGAACTATAACACCTCTGACGCCGTTTTCAGACAGAACAAGACCGAAGGATATGGCTGCGAGACCGACTCCGCCTACGGGAGACACACGTATCTGTCCCTTTTCTTCAATAAAGGTTACCATAAAACCGATCTCATCCATATGAGCACAGAGCATTATTTTTTTGCCGTTACCATTACCGTGCTTTACGGCGATAAGGTTTCCGAGAGCATCTGTATACTGTTCGTCGGTATAATTCTTTATTTCGTTGCAGAGCACTTCTCCTGCTTTCTTTTCAAATCCTGCGACTCCGTGTGCCGCGCATACTTTTCTTATAAGTTCAAGCATTTTCTGTTTTCTCCATATCAAATTCTTTAATAAATGCAACAAGCAGGTCACCTATCGAAAGATAATCATCGCAAGAAACAACGCATGCGGGTGAATGAATATATCTTGACGGTGCGGATATCGCGAGTGCTTTTACGCCAGATCCTGACTTGTGAATAGAACCCGCATCGTTTCCTCCCGAAACGTATCGCTTATACTGCGCCTTTATTCCCTTTTCTGCCGCAAGATCCATGATAAACCTGACAAGTCCTCTGTCGTATATCGTTGATCGGTCACGAAGTGAAACAGCCCCGCCGTTTCCGAGTATCGCTACCCTACTACTTTCGGGGACATCGGGAAGATCGGCAACAGCGGTAGATTCAAGAACTACCGAATAATCAGGCTCTATTGCCTGTGCCGCTGTACGCGCGCCCGAAAGACCGATCTCTTCTCTTACAGTAAAGCAGAACCAAAGGTCGAGCGGAATATTTTCACCCTTTATTGCATCAAGCGCATAAAGCATTTCCGCACATCCGAGACGGTCGTCTATAGCTTTTCCTTTTACATAGGAATTGTTTTCGCCAAACAAGACGAATTCAGAATCAAATGTTCCCGATGCGCCGAGCTCTGTTTTAGACTCGGCATCCGCCTTGTCCTTTGCTCCAATATCTATATACATGTTCTTTATCGGAGTTGCCTGCTTGCGTTCGTCTGCCGACTGATGATGAATTGCCTTTGATGCAATAGCTCCGGGAAGATATCTGCCATCCTTTCCCTGCACTGTTACGTGCTTGCCGCAAAGAACCCTAGGATCAATTCCGCCAAGTGCTGAAAATTTAAGATATCCTTCGCTTGTAATATCGTTTATAATAAATCCTACCTCGTCCATATGTGCGGATATCATCAGCTTTTTCGCATTTTTGCACGGTATATGCACAATAAGATTTCCAAGCTTGTCTGTCTTATGAGAATATCCCATTACATCAAGCTTTTTTTCTATCGTTTTAGCAACAGAAGCTTCACAGCCTGTCGGTCCGAATTCGAGACACAGCTCACGAAGAAGCTCTATTCTCTGTATATCAGTCACTGTATGCATCTCCTTTCGAGGTAAATTCATATGCTATGTCTTTTGAGCAAACAAACAGCTTAATAAGCTCTGCCGCAGCTTCGGCATCTGCCATATCAAGGACCTCAACGCAGGTATGCATACTCTTTAACGGCAAACCTACGTCAACACACGGTATGCCTGCTTTCGTCAGGTTGATATCCGGTGTGTTTGTTCCTGTTCCTCTTCCGCTTACAGACGCTTGCCACTTTATTCCGTTGCCATCTGCAAGCTCCGCGGTCATCTTAGTAAGCATTCTGTCTGTTACCGGACAAAACGTAAGAGAAATACCGTCTCCCATTTTTACGGTCTCGTTAGCAGGGGTATCGGGAGTACGGCCGAGATTTACGTCTATTACAAGAGCGTAGTCGGGATAAATACCGAAGCTTCCCGTTGCTGCTCCTCCGACAAGTCCGGTTTCCTCGCGTGAGGAAAGCATAAGATATACGTCGCCTGCAAGCTCTTTTCGGTCTGCTCTCGCAATACCTTCGGCAGCACATGCGGCACATGCCTTGTCATCAAAGCCCTTTCCCGCGAGTTGACCGTTTTCAAATTCCGAATATTTTGGTGCAAAGCCCACGGGTGTTCCTATACGGACAAGCTCGGATAGCTTTTCCTTACTGTATCCCGTATCTATAAGAAGCTCTCCGATCTCACGAAGCTTTTTTGAATCCTCGGGTTTCTGAAGATGAGGAGGGGTTGAGCCTACCACACCGAATATTTTTTCTTTCCCGTATATGACTACGTCTCCTGCCTGAAGTATACGGGTATCCACTCCGCCGATACCGGTTACAGACAAAAATCCTCCTTCTTTTATATCGGTGACCATCATGCCGATCTCATCCATATGGGCATCGACAAGTATCTTCGGTGCGTTTTCTTTTCCGCATTTTTTAACAAAGAAACGATTTCCTATGGGATCTGTAAATGTCTCGTCAAATTCATTTCCGATTAGAGATATTAGCTTATCTGCATCATACGATTCATGTCCGGAGATGGACATAAGCGACGCAAAATCAATTATAAGTTTTTTAAGTTCCATCTTTGCTCCAAATTAAATATATTGCTCTATATCAGAGATAAGTCCGTTTGCATATTCCGCAAATCCCATATCATTGGGATGGAGTCTCTCGTCAAAGAAGAAGTCAGGCACATGAGGAAGATAATTCCAACCGTCAAATACTATAAATCCAAGTGATTCCGCCTTGTTTCTTATATACGTACAAGCTTCACCGAAGGTACCCTCGTATTTCCTTTTTGCTTTATAGTCTCCTCTCCAGAGAGGAAGTATCATAAATTTCTTGGTTTCGGGATATGTCTTTGCAAGTTTTTCAAGAAATGCATCACAGCCCGTTGTAAACTCCTCAGGAGTTCTTCCGGACCAGTCATTAGTTCCGTATGCAATTGTTATAAAATCCGGCTCAAAATCTATGTTCGAATCAACAATACCCGCCACAAATTTTTCTCCGCCAATGCCCAAATTACGCAGGTTAGCGTCAAAATACCTTGCCACACGGTTTATATATGACATAGAAGGACAAGCTGCATCATAACCGTGAGTGATCGAATCGCCGAAAGCCAAAATATTCTTCTTCGGCGTAGCTGCTCTAAATGTGGCACCGTCGTCTATCGTTATATTTGAAACTGTAACTTTAAAAAGATTTGGAAGCCAAAGAGACACTCTGTGTTCACCATGAAACGCGGGAGAAAAATGCTTTTGTCTTGTTTTTACCCATTTAGGAGCCCCCTCGTCCTCAACATTTACGGAAATACTTCCCTTTTTTATCCAAGCGTTAGACTCACCAAGGTGCTTTACCATTATTCCGTCAACATATACATCAAAGTTATAATATCTGCGTCCTGTGCAAGGTTCAACAGAATAATCAAAGCTGAAAGATTTTGAGTCTGTATAGAAATCAATGCACATACTTGATGACGACGACGACTTTATGTAGAAGTCTCTTGGGCTTACTTCTTTATAATAGTTTGTCTGCGCCTCATTAAATCTGAAAAAATTGAATTTGCCGTCAGCTTCTGTGATCCGATAAGCTCCTCTTGTTGCGGCTTTTACCTGTTCATAGTTCAGTAGCATGGTTTTTTACTCCAATTCATTTATTATTTCTTTAAATTTTTTGCCTCTTTCCTCAAAGTTACGAAACGCATCAAACGAAGCGCATGCGGGAGAAAGTATGACGATATCTTTTTCAGTAGCTACACTCGACGCGGCGAGAACAGCCTCTGTAAAATTCTTTTGTTCGATCATTTTAAAAAGCCCTTCCGTATACTCGGGACAATCAAGTATGGCTGACTTGATTTTCTCAGCGGTATCGCCGGTCAGCACAACCGCTTTGGCGTACTTACACAGCGCGTTTGCCAAGGTATCAAAAGCTACGCCCTTATCGCTTCCGCCGCATATTACAATAACCTTTTTGCAGAATGCAGAAAGTGCCGCTTTTGTTCGCGTAGGACTTGAATCTATTGAGCTGTTGTAATATTTTACACCGTGAAGCTCCCTTACAAATTCACACCTGTGCTCAACTCCGCCAAAGGTTTCGGCGACAGCTGCTACAGTTTCGTTTGAAACAAGTCCACGTGTTGCTGAGATAGCCGACATATAGTTTTGCAGATTGTGCTTTCCCGGAAGCTTTATCTGCGAAGCTCTTATAATTATCTCTTCTTGTTCTCCGTCAGAGAATATGATATTTCCGTCACGTTCAAAAATAGTGGTAACATCGTTAGTTGCCCCTTTACACACCGTGTCTTCATAGCAATTTCTTTCTGAAGAAAAATACGTTACATCAAATTCGGTTTCTTTCCCGATAGAAGCCGTAATGTCGTTTTCACGGTTAACAGTCAAATGCTTACAAGGAGAATATCGGCATATATTTTTCTTGGCCTCAATATATTCATTCATATCAGTATGCCAATTAAGGTGATTTGGCGTTACGTTTGTAATAACAGCTATGTCAGGCGAGCATTTCATCGTCATAAGCTGAAAGCTTGAAAGCTCAACCACCGAAATATCATCGGAATTCATTTCAAAGACCTTTGGTAGTAAAGGTTCTCCTATATTTCCACCGATAAACACACGTCGTTCTCTGCCATCTTTATTAAATTCGTGCTGAAGAAGTTTTCCTATAAGCGTCGTTGTAGTAGTTTTACCGTCACTCCCCGTAACAGCTATTATCTTGGTCGGTGTCAGTTCAAAAAACAACTCCATCTCCGAACTGAGCGTTGCCCCTCGCGAGAGCGTGTCTTTTATCTCATCTGTATCCGGGCGCATTCCGGGAGATCTGAATATTACAGTGTTTTCCGGCTCATCGCCGCCAACACCGTTAAGATAAGCGTCGCCGGTAACAAGCTGTACTCCAAGCGCTTTAAGTTCTTTCACAGACGAACCAAGCTCACTTTCACTTTTTTTATCGCGTCCGATTACCGTCCCGGCTCCGTTTTCGCAAAGGAATTTACACAGAGGAATATTGGAAATTCCAAGGCCCAACACTTCACATCTTTTATCTTTTATCAGCTTGAGCACTTCTGATTCATCGCTTATCAAACAGCCGCCCCCATTCATTACGCATTATCTTATATATTATAACCCTATTTGGTAAAATATGCAATAGGAAAAAGAAGATTTTTTAAAAATCCTCTTTTCAAAACACAATATGTGTGGTATAATATAATTTGGAATAATATATACAGTATCACGCTTGTATAGAAAGGAACTATAAATGGCGACAAAACCTGCAAAACAGTCGTATAACGATCAAAGTATAAAATCACTTAAAGGCCCCGACCGAGTCAGAAAACGTCCCGGTGTTATTTTCGGTTCTGACGGTCTTGACGGTTGCGAGCATTCGTTTTTTGAAATACTCTCCAACTCTGTTGACGAGGCAAGAGACGGTCACGGTAATGAAATAAGGGTAACCGCATACAACGACAATTCTCTTGAAGTCGAGGACCGCGGACGCGGTGTACCTCTTGGATGGAACGAAGCAGAGCAACGCTTTAACTGGGATCTTATTTACTGTGAGCTTTACGCAGGTGGAAAATACGACAACAACTCCGGAGAATCTGCCTACGAGTATTCTCTCGGTCTTAACGGTCTCGGCGCATGCGCAACACAATACAGCTCGGAATATATGAGAGTTGAATCATACGACGGAACATACTGCCGTTCTATTGAATTCAAGAAGGGCGAGCCTGTTACGGGTGAACTTGAAGAACGTGAGCTTGGACGCGGCGAACGCAAAACAGGCACCAAGATCCGTTGGCGTCCCGACCTTGAAGTCTTTACCGATATAAATATTCCGCGTGAGTTCTTCATTGACACGCTTAAGCGTCAGTCGGTCGTAAATCCAGGAATTTGCTTCGTTCTTAAATTTCAGGAAAACGACGGAAGCTTTACCGCGCAAGAATTTCTCTATCAGAACGGTATTTCCGACTATGTGGCCGAGCTTGCAGGAGATACCGCAAAAACCGAGCCTGTTCTCTGGCATCTTGAAACGCAAGGTAAAGACCGTGCCGACAAGGACACCTACAAGCTTAAAGCCGATTTTTCTTTTTGTGTTTCAAATGTCATAAACGTACTCGAATATTATCACAACTCGAGCTTTCTTGAACACGGCGGTGCTCCCGACAAAGCAGTAAAAACAGCTTTCACTTATGCTGTTGACAAATATCTCAAGACCACAGGAAAATATAATAAGAACGAGGCAAAGATAACCTTTAACGATATAGCGGATTCTCTTGTCTATGTCAGCAATAGCTTTTCTACAATGACGTCTTATGAGAACCAAACAAAAAAGTCGATAACCAATACCTTTATATATGAGGCAATGAACGACTTTTTGCGTCACAATCTTGAGGTTTATTTTCTTGAAAACCCGAACGAAGCCGAAACGCTTGCAAATCAGGTTCTTATAAACAAAAGAAGCCGTGAATCTGCCGAAAGCACACGTCTTAACATAAAGAAAAAGCTCACGGGAACTATCGACATTGCTAATAGAGTTGAAAAATTTGTCAACTGCCGTTCCAAAGACCCGAACGTTCGCGAGCTTTATATAGTTGAGGGTGACTCTGCTCTTACGTCGTGTAAGCTCGGACGAAATGCGGAATACCAAGCAATAATCCCCGTAAGAGGTAAAACACTTAACTGTCTTAAGAGCAGTTACGATAAAATATTCAAGAGTGAGATCATTACTGATCTTCTCAAGGTTATCGGATGCGGCGTTGAGATTTCCGGAAAGGTCAAGGGTGATATTGCAGCGTTTGATCTTAGCCTTCTCCGTTGGTCTAAGATAATTATCTGTACCGATGCCGACGAGGACGGATTCCAAATAAGAACCCTGCTCTTAACTCTTTTTTACCGTCTGCTTCCCACACTTATTAAAGAAAACAAAATATTCATCGCAGAATCTCCTCTGTTCGAAATATCCACAAAAGATAAGGTATATTTTGCTTACGATGAATTTGAAAAAGCAAAGATACTCAAGCAGCTCGACGGTAAAAAATATACGCTACAGCGTTCAAAGGGTCTTGGCGAAAACGAGCCCGATATGATGTGGCAAACCACAATGAACCCCGAAACAAGACGGTTGATATCAATAAACCCTGCTGACGCAAAGGCAACTGAGTGGATATTTGATACACTTCTTGGCGATGCTCTTGCTGAAAGAAAGCAGTTTATAAGCGATCACGGGGCTGAATACATCAAGGAGGCAGATATTTAATATGGTCACATATCTTTTTATCTATTATATGGGGCTCATTCCATATCTTATGGGAGAGGTATCCACTGCTGCAACTGTAGTATATAAAGTTATCGCAGCTTTTATTTGTATTGTTGCAGGATATTTTCTTGGCGGACTTAATTTTGCAATCATAATATCAAAGAAAAAATACGGAGTCGACGTTCGTGATTTCGGATCAGGCAACGCAGGTATGACGAATATGCGCCGTACATTCGGAAAAAAAGCAGGTCACATTACGCTCGCCGGAGATGCCGGAAAGAGCTTTGTAGCTTGTATTCTCGGTTATATTCTGCTCGGACGTCTTGGCGCGTATATCGCAGGATTTTTCTGTGTTCTCGGTCATATGTTTCCTATGCAATACAAATTTAAAGGTGGAAAAGGCGTTGTTTGCACTGCGGTCTTTGTTCTTATGACGAGCGCAGGTGACCCTGTTCTTTTGTTTATTCCAGTGGTATTTCTTATCTGCTTTGCATGCTTTGCGATAATAGTTCTCGGATCTAAGTACATATCGCTCGGCTCTATTATTTCCATTCTTATTTATCCCTTGATCCTCAGCACTTTTAATGAAATATCACTTGCCATAGAGATTCAGGGCACAAACAATCTTATTGCATATAAGCTTTTCACAACTTCGATTTCTAATATAATTGCAATAATGACAGCGGTATTCGTAGTATTTATGCATAGAGAAAACATAAAAAGGATATGGAATCGCGAAGAATCAAAATTTGATTTTCATATGTCTAACAAAAAAGCTCTTTATCAGTCTACTAAAGATAAAGAGAGTGTTAAGGATAGTAAGATAGAAAAATGATAACAACTCATGTAAACCATTCTGCAAAAATACTGATATCAGCCGCAAGAAAACAGCTTTTAAAAAAAGCGGTTCTATCAAAGCCTTTGGCTGAAAGCAATAGTGTTCGAGCAGTAATAACTTTAAAAAGCATAGGCGGTACATACGCATTACAAGTCGAATTCTTTCGTTCCGACAATAAAGTTACGCATGAAAACGTAAAGCTTGACAGCGGCAACGCTTCAATCAGAATTGCCGAACTTATAGCGGAGTTTGCTCAGTTTAACATTATTACAACCGTAGGAAGTTGCGAGCTTAAAAGGTCTGCATCTGGAAAAGAAACGCTCATTGGCGGAGAAAAGCTCGACCGTGCTATAGAAAAAGGCGGAGTTGTAATTGCTCCGTCAGGAAATAACAAAGAAAAAAATCACATTTTAACAGGAAAAGAGCCCTTTTTGATCGCGCTTGGCGTAAGTGACAAGAACGGTCGTCCTCACGACAAAAAGCGTCCAAAACTTCGTCAGATAAACAGATTCCTTGAGTATGTGCGCGACTATGAAAAGCATCTTCCGAACAACGAAGAGCTTACTGTATGCGACCTTTGTTGCGGTAAAAGTTATCTTTCCTTTGCCGTATATCATTATTTTGCAAATGTAAAATGCCGCAAAATAAAAATGATAGGCGTAGATCTAAAGCAGGATGTTATAGATTACTGCAACAGTGTTGCACGCTCCGTCTGTTTTGACGGTCTTTCGTTTGTTTGCGGAGATGTTGCTGCTTTTGAGCCGACAGAACTTCCTCAGCTTGTTGTCTCGCTTCATGCCTGCGATACCGCAACTGACCTCGTACTCCAAAAAGCTGTAAAATGGAAAGCAAAGGTTATACTTTCAACACCTTGCTGCCATCATGAAATGAACCATAAGTTAAACTGTCCATCGCTCTCGTTCATTGCAGAGCATTCTATGTTAAAGCAAAAATTCTGCGACGCGGCAACCGACGCTCTTCGCCTCAAAATGCTCGAGTCAGAAGGATATTCTACAGAAGCTGTTGAGCTTGTTGATCCCGACGATACACCAAAAAATATTCTTCTTCGTGCAGTTTTAACAGGTAAGCAAAGTGAAAGATCAAAAACAGAATATCTGGAGATAAGACGTTTTCTGTATGGAGATGAAGTATGACGTACGTAAATGCAATAAAATACATTTCTGCGCACTCGGATATTCTTCCCTCACCCGAGCGTATGCGCTTACTATGCCGTTACCTCGGTGACCCTCAACGCCAAATAAAATTTGTTCATATTGCGGGATCGTCGGGAAAAACATCTTGTTCCCATATACTCTCTTCAATTCTTTTGGGGGCGGGATATAAAGTAGGTTCTCTTACTGATTCTTTTGTGAAAGAACAGCGTGAACTCGTTTCGGTGAACTGCTGTCCTGTATCATATAATTGCTTCGCAAAACATATTGGAAGCGTTGCGTTAATGGCAGAAAAGATGGCAAATGATATAAATATTGTCGCCTTATCCGACCGATCTTCCGACACATCGGATCCATTGCCTCGTCATAAAATAACGAAAAATCTGCTTGAAGGCAAAATTCCACCCGAACCTGCAGCATCCGAAATAATATGTGCCGCAGCCTTTCTGGCTTTTCTTGAAGAAGGGTGCGAAATTGCAATTCTTGAATGCGGAGAAAGCAGAGCCGACCCAACCGGCATCATTGATTCCCCGCTTGTTTCTGTTATCTGTGGCAATTCGTTTACAGAGGATCAGCTTAGAACATGCACAGGAATTATACGGCGCGGGACACGCGAGGTAGTCACGTCAGCACCCGCCGGTGAGGCATACAGCGCAATTCTCGCGTCATGTGTGCGAACAGGTAGCCGTCTTACCGTTCCGGCAAAGGCAGAGCTGAGCATAACTTCCATATCTCTTACATCGCAAACTTTCGAATACAGAGGAAAAACTTATACTATACCAACATCAAGTGAATATCAACTGACGAATGCGCTTGTTGCCATCGAGACTGTATATGCCTTAAGAAGAACCGGTGTTTCGCTTCATGGGGAGGACGTATCAAAGGGACTTGCCGTTGCAAGAGTGCCACTGAAATTTGAAGTTTTTTCGGTAACTCCAACAATAATTTTTGACTGTCCGAAAAGCGACAGCGACATTTTTGCGTTTGCTGATTCATTAAAAAAAGCAAAGTCGTTTATAGGAAACAAAATAATATTCGTCGCACCCTTCTCTGAGAAATATTCTATCAAAAACGATCTTATCGAGATGGGGTTTGATGTAAAAAACGAATTTTATCCGTCTAAGCCAAGTGAAATAAAAGCTCTTTCCAAAAGAGCTCTTACCATGTCACAAAACGAAACCATGATAGTTTTAGGAAACATTTCATTTGTTGGTTCGATAAAATATCAAATACATAAAGCTATGGCATTAAATTAAAAATGAGGTCTTTTTGACCTCATTTTTAATTCATTACATCTCCGTATATTATAACATCCTCAGGATTACAATATCCGTGCTCCCGCGCCGCATCTTCTATGTATTCATCGTCCATTTCTGAATTAAGACGGTAGTTTTTTTCATCCACTTGATATTCTTTAGCCGCTTTTTCTGCGTTAAGTCTCTCTATCTCTCGCTTGTTCTGATTGTGTTGCATCAGATTTACTACAGCAACAACAACAGTAACCGCCAAGAGTACTATCATTATCCAAATTATTATTTTATTTGTTTTTCTGGCATCCGTCATTTTTATCCCCCTTTTTTAATTGCCACGAATAGTTCCGTACTTCTCTGCGTTACGTAATATTTCGGCTTTTTTCTTTTCTGAATATTGTTGTATTTTGCGTTCAAGAAGCCGGTCAGACACTTTTTCGATTCCCCCTGATATTGATCGACAAAGCAGATGTATAACTTTTTTTAGCGGTCTAAAGGTAAAATACAGTATATAAGCCAAAATACATTTTATCAAAAACTCCAGTGTCTCAACAATAGCTAAAACGCCTCGTCTTAATATCTTGCGGTATAATACATATCCAACAAGCAAAAGCGCAACTACCGCAATTCTCCATTCTCCGTCGTTGAAACGGTATACAAGGACAGACACAGAAATTCCGACACAAAGCATAAACACCAGATCGTAAACAAACAACACTATTGTTTGAAACGGTCTGTTTTGCTTTTTTCTGAGAAAAAAGCTAGACCCGATAAGCGGAAGCTCTATACTTTGAATCTTTCTATTAAAACCTGATTCAAATGTTTTGCCACCAACACATGCGATAACAGAAAAAGCATCATAGGCAATTCCCAATATCATTCCTTCGATAACTGCAGCAACGCAAAATATTGCAAGTCCTAGTTGTGAAACTTCCATACGAGTTATCTTGTAAAAACACCAAACCTGCTCTTACGGTCGGTATGCTTTACGTCATAGTAAGAAAGCGAATTTATATTGCCATTTACCGAAACGGCTCCTTTTACAGTATCAAGCGCAGATATGTGTAGCTCTGTACCTTCTACATAAAGCTCACCACACTTGGTTTTTAGCGAAACCGAAACATCATCAAAGCTTATCACTTCAACAATACCGCTCATGTTGAGCGTTTTTCTGTCATAGAGCACAAGTTCGTGTGTGTCTCTTTCATCTTTTGAAATATCTGCCATTTGATCCTCCGTGAAAGATATATTTATAAATATCTATGCAAGGAAGAGCAGTTTTATTCTATTATTTCATACATCTCCGAGGCATCGTCTTTTTTTACAAATTCACGCACGCAAGCAACGCGGAATTTTAATGTTCTCTGTCCAAAAACGATCTCAACTATGTCGTTTTCTTTAACCTCATATGATGCTTTTGCTCGCCTGCCGTTCACCGTTACGTGTTCGGCGTCGCAGGCCTCGTTAGCCACGGTTCTTCGTTTAATTATTCTCGAAACCTTTAGAAATTTATCAAGACGCATATCTTTTTTCAGTATACAAATTCATCAAAAACAGAATGAAGGGCTGATGCAGGTATGCAACAACCCTTTATTACAGGAACTCAGTTTACAGCGTCCTTAAATGCCTTACCGGCAGAAAATGCGGGAGCCTTGGAAGCTGCGATCTCGATCGTTGCTCCTGTCTGAGGGTTGCGACCTGTGCGAGCAGCTCTTTCTTTTACTTCGAATGTTCCGAATCCGACGAGCTGTACCTTATCGCCTGCTTTGAGCGCCTCAACAACGGATGCAATCGTTGCATTGACGGCTGCTTCTGCCTGCTTCTTTGTAAGCTCGGTCTTTGCGGCTACTGCTTCGATCAACTGGGTCTTGTTCATGATAAATCTCCTTTTTTATTCTTTTGTTTTATTTGTTCACAAGGAACATAACTTTAACGTTACTATGATATCACATTTTATTTAAAATTTCAAGGGGGTTTTTACATTTTTTTAGTATTTTTCACTATTTTTTTCTTATTTTTGTCCCAAATTTCATCAAGTTCTTCCATATTGACCGAGTTTATGTCCTTTCCGGATGAGATTACTTCGTTTTCAACAAACTCGAATCTGTTTATAAATTTATCGGTTGCGTTGTTAAGAGCCTCTTCGGCATTTACGTTCAATTTACGGCAAAGCGAGGATACGGTTAAAAGGAGATCTCCCGCCTCTTCGTTTATCTTTTCTTGATCTCCCGACTCTGATGCCTCAAGCAATTCTTTTTTCTCTTCATCAAGTTTATAAAACACTGCTTCGGCATCTGCAAAATCAAAGCATTTTGCCTTTTTTCCTACCTTTTGGGCTCTCATAAGAGATGGCAACTGACGCGGTATAGATCTTAATTTTGAAGTAACGGTCTCCCGTTGTTTTTCTTCACTTTTTATTATATCCCAATTTGTAAGCACCTCTGCACTGTTGTTGACCGAAATGTCACCGAAAACATGAGGATGTCTGTGTATTAGCTTTTTACATATACCGTCTATAACGTCATTTATATTAAACGTTCCGGCATCTGTCTCGATTCCTGCGTGAAAAACGACCTGAAGCATTACGTCGCCAAGCTCTTCGCAAAGGAGTCCTCTGTCCTTGTTATCTATAGCCTCTATGACTTCATAAGTCTCTTCGATAAAGTCAGAACGTATTGATTCGTGCGTTTGCTCCATATCCCACGGGCATCCGCCCGGCGCACGAAGCAGAGAAACGATCTCCACAAGATCCTCAAAGCTATAGGTCTCGGATTTATTAAGTCTCTCTATTTTTTCTTCCCTGTTCATTTTTATTTCCTTTCATTTCAGCAATTTTATCTCTTTTAATATTTTATATATTTTTTTGCCTTTAGGCAACATCTCTATATCGTCTCCGGTTATAGTTCCTGAAAATAAAGTAATAAATAAATACAAAATTACATTTATTGTCACAGAAAACATTACAGCATATTTTTCCTCGGCAAATCCTACCGAAACAATAGCAGTACCACCGGTAGATACCGCTGCGGCTATAAGTATTTTCCCAAAAAGCGTCCACGACCGCTCTGTTCCGCAGGTGTATTTTTTTATAAAATAAAGATTTACCGTGACTATTGTAATATCACAAAGCAATGTGCTTATAGGGGCACCAAAAATATTTATCTTCGGTATCCCGACAAGTATAAATTCGCTTATCAGCTTGACTGTCGCGCCAAAAGCAGTCGATATTATCGGCTTTACAGCCTTTCCATATGATTGCAAGATCGCATTTGTAACCGTTATAAGACACGAAAAAAATATTGCGGGTGCTAATACCGAAAGAAGCGGAGCTGCAAGATCTACGGCTTCGGTTTGAGAAGCAAAGATAAGATATAGTATTTCATGACCGAATACCGCGACACCAAATGCCGACGGGATAGCAATAAGCCCCGCAAGCTTTAACGCTGAGGTCATTAGTTTTTTTTCTTTTTGATTATCCTTCCTTTCGGCAGCTTCGGATATCATAGGTGCAACGGAAATCGCAACAGGGGAAACAAATGCAGGTATCAAATTAAACAAAGGTATCGACAGATTTCCGTAGCTTGAATACATAGCATTCGCAACGGACGGTGCAAATCCCGCATGTTGAAGTCTTGATGAAATAAGTGCAGTATCTATTATGCTTGTCACACTTATCACTGCTGCGCCAAGCGTTACAGGTGCCGAAATTGACAGTATACGCAACAATATAGTCTTTGTCTTTATGCCACTTTTTTTGAGTTCAAATGTCTTTTTCTTATGATTTATGCGACAAGCAAACAAGTACAGCGTGGAAATCACAACACCGCAGGTAAGTCCGAATATTGCAGCAGCGGCAACCTCAGGCAAGGAATATCCGCGCTTTTGCGCATATACCGTAAAAAGCAAACCGAGTCCAAGCTTTCCTGTAGCTTCAATTATCTGAGAAATTCCCGTGGGCATCATATTATGACTGCCCTGAAAAAATCCCTTTACAGCACTTCCCGCAGACACAAAAACAAGTGAAGGAGCAACGGCACGGATAGCAAACGCAGATTCGGGAATATCAATAGCGTCGGCTATAGCATTGGCACCGATAATCAATACAAGTCCAAAGAACGCGCCCACCAAGGAAAAAAGCAGTAACGCGGTTTTGTAAATCTTTTCAACCGCAGATTCGTTTCCTATTGCCATACTTTTTGAGACCAATATGGACACAGCAACAGGCAGACCTGCGGTTGAAACAGTAAAAAGCAGTGTATAAATGTGATATGCCGCTAAGAAGTACGCCATTCCTTCAATACCGATAATATGTATTAACGGTATTTTATAAAACAGGCCTATCAGCTTTACCACAGCAGTTGAGACCGTAAGAATAGCCACGCCTCCGATAAAACCTTGAGAGCTTTTTTCGGCGGTCAAAAAGGATCACCTCACCGATTAAAAAATCCTTTCAATGTCCTTTTGGCTTCCGCCTTTATTTTTTCTACGTCAATAGTCTTATGTTCTCCGTTCTGATAAAGAACTTCCCCGTCTACCATAGTCATAAGCACGTCGGAAGAGGAGGCACTGTACGCGAGCATGGAATATGCATCATACATGGGAAGATTATTAAGAGAGTCACAGTTTACAAGAACAAGATCGGCGCGATTTCCGACAGCTATCTCGCCGCAGTCATACCTGCGTTGAGCTATCGCACCGTTTTGGGTCGCTATTTTATATGTTTGACTTGCAGTCATTATGGTGGGATCAAGGTTCACACCTTTATGCAAGACCGCTGCAGTTTGCATTTCACGAAGCATATCAAGACGGTTGTTTGACGACGCACCGTCTGTTCCCAAGGCAACGTTTACACCGCCGCGCATAACCTCATTTATCCTCATAATTCCGCTAGCAAGCTTCAAATTACTTATAGGACAATGCACAGCACTGACCTTTTTATCTGCCATGAGAGCAATATCGCTGTCGCTCACCCATACACAATGAGCGGCAGTCACGGGAACATCAAGCACACCAAGAGATTCAAACCACTCCATAGGTGTCTTGCCGTGCCGTTCTATACATTCACGGTGCTCGGATGCCGTTTCAGACACATGAAGCTGGATACCGAGAGAATTTTCTTTAGCATATTCCGCCACAGCTCGTACCGCGTGCTCAGAATTTGTATACTCCGCGTGAATACACATTTCACTGATTATTCTTCCATCATCGTAACCGTTATAGTCGGAAACAAGCTTTTTTGACTCGATAAAGCGATTGTCTGTCTTCATATCGGTTTTCGCACTGGACGTAAATCCCCTACAAAGATTTGCCTTTATTCCGCTTTCAATAACCGCACGTGCTGTCTGATCCATAAAGAAATACATATCAGAAAACGCAACCGTACCGCTCGCAAGCATTTCTGCAATAGCCAGCATCGACGCATTATAAGCCACCTCATCTGTCAATTTATCCTCTGCAGGAAAGATTTTTTCAAACAGCCATTCTCTAAGAGGAAGGTCATCGGCATAACCGCGAAGCGCAGTCATTGCGCTATGTCCGTGAGCATTATAGAATCCCGAAATAAGCAGATTGCCTTTTCCGTCCATGATCTCGTCGCCGATTTCGGCTATGATCTCATCATTCGTAATTTTTGTTATCCTTTTGTTTTCTATCACCAAATTAACAGTATTACAGTTATTCGGTAACATTACGTTTTTTATTATTTTCTTCATATTTGTTATTATATTCTTTTTATAAATTCGTAATATAGAGATTCGTCGGGAATATGCTTTTGAGATATCGGCTCTATTCCCTCAAGCTTTTCATACATCGCATCTGCCTGTGCTTTGTACTTATTGTCGTCCGAAACACTCTTAAGAAGAGGTCTTATAAACTGCGCAAGCAAATTTATCTCATACGGCATTGTCGAGTCTATTCTTATATCGCATCCGTCAGCGTATGGCAATATATTTTTTATCTCGTTGCGTCTTACGCTTTCCCAAAGGAACATAGTGTATTCAGGCGTTGCTCCCCTAAAATTGCGATCGCGAACGATACGTCTCATAAGACGGATCTCTTCAGGCTCAAAAACAGTGCCTTCAACGTTTATAGATTGTTCAACGCATATATAAATGCTATGGCTAGATACCTTTCTGAGAAGAGACGTGATCTCGGGATAAACTGCTTGGATCCCCTCGAAAACGTACAGATCCTTTTCGTCGGGATCAAATTGGGTATATCCCGAGCGTTTGCCCGTTACAAAATCAAATTCGGGAATTTTTACGGTTTTCCCAGCAAATATCTCGTCGACACACTCCTTGAATTCATCAAAGTCTAGCGCATCTATTGAATCGAAATCTATTTCATCCGCCGGCTTACTTCTATCAACATCCTTAAAAAAATTATCGATAGAAACCATTCTCACCCTTCTGTTTTGAGCAGAAAATTCACTCAAAAGCTTTTTTGCTGTGGTCGTTTTACCCGAACATGTAGGACCTGACAAACCGATAACCTTTAGATTATCAATGGCGCACACCTTTTCGACTGCGTTATCCAAACGTTTTTCAAATTCAAGCTCGGCGGTTCTAACAAACACCTCTATTTCTTTCTCGGTATTAAATATTTTCTTACAATACTCCATAAATCAACTTACAGCCCTAGGTGTTCTCTGTAGAACTCCTCATAATTTCGGCAAAGCTCCTCACTACAATTTTCTGCAAGATACTCAAACGGATATTTTTTATTGAAATATCTTAAAATAACCGATTTCTCGCCCTTCTCCGAAGAATATTTAACCATTTTCGAAACAGCTCCCGCTCCGATTGCAAAAATACTGTGAACCTCTTCCATCATATATATATTATATCTACCCTCTGCACCGGGTAATGCAAAGCCGACATTTTCATAATTACCTACGGTGTTTTTCTGACGGTACATATAATACGGCTTATATCCTGCCTGCGCCGACTTTATCTGAGAATAGTCCACACATTTCCCTGTGTCTCCGCCGCGCACTGAATATACGTTGCTTCCTCTTCTCAAAAAATCAGAGGATTTTTTTACGCAAAACGTATGCACCGTAATGTTTTCAGGTTTTAACTGAAGTATTTTGTCAAATGTTGACGAGAATGATTTGAAATTATCTCCCGGAAGACCTGCGATGAGGTCGGTGTTAATATATTTTATGCCACTATTTTTCGCAATATCATAAGCTTTGAAAAATTCTTCGCTACTGTGATATCTTCCTATACCTTTTAGCACATCGTCCGACAATGTTTGGGGGTTTACACATATTCTTGTAACCCCATACTCTTTGGCGACCGCAAATTTTTCAGCATCTATCGTATCGGGTCTTCCCGATTCAAGCGTAAACTCTTCAAGTCTTGTGACGTCTGTCTCTTCTGCAATAACCGATAAAAGCATTCTAAGCTGATCAGCGGTAAGTATAGTCGGAGTTCCTCCGCCTATGTATATAGTCTTGAGATTAAGTCCGAGCTTCTTTATTGTAGCAAAAACGGATTTAATATCATCTATAAGCCTTACTATATATTCAGGTATCAGAGAAAGCAGTTTTTTTGACGTGTATGATACGAACGAACAGTACGCACATCTTGACGGACAAAACGGAATTGCAATATATATACTGCAATCTTTTGGGTCGGGATTTCCTATTATTGCGTTTTCAGCGATAGCGACCTCGGTGGCAAGCGATGCCTTTTTGGGTATCACAAAATATTCTGAGTTTAGTATCTTTTTTACTTTTGTCTTACTGTAGCCTGAGCGCAAAAGCTCGTTGGCTACCTTTGAAGGCCTAACACCTGTAAGCATACCCCACGAAGACCTGTATCCAAGCATGTCACCTGCTGCAGAGATAACAGCCGCTCCGACCGCGACCTTAACAGTACGTTCTTTAGGTATTTCCTCTTTGTATTCTTCAAACTTCGACGCTATTGAAATTTTTTCGTTAACGTTCAGAAGAACGTCCGCAGTAACTCCTTTTTCAGATTCACTTACGTTAACGGTGATCTCCAACCCATCATCCAAATCTCGTTCCGAAAATTTGATTCCCGGGAAGTAAATCATACAAAGCATTTGTATATAGTATTTATTTATATTATCGGAAGCATTTACTTTCATAAATACTATTTCCCCCTTCCCTTGTCAAGCACGGCACTGTCCATAACGATAGTCACGGGACCGTCATTTAATAATGATACCTTCATATCTGCGCCAAAGATTCCTGTTTCCGTATGCTTTACACCCGAAGATATCGTACGAACAAAAAATTCATACAAGCGTTTTGCCTCGTCGGGCTTTGCCGAATCAAGATAATCAGGTCTGTTTCCGTGTGCATAATTTGCAAGCAGTGTAAACTGCGATATGACCAAAAGCTCTCCGTCTATATCCTTGACAGATTTATTCATTTTTCCGTTTTCATCGTTAAATATACGAAGCTTTAATATTTTTTCTGCAAGAAGCTGTGCGTCTCTTTCGGAATCTCCAGCGGCGACGCCCAAAAGGATCAAAAGCCCTTCCCTGCAGCTCCCTACAATATTTCCGTCAACCGCGACATGTGCCTCGGTAACCCTCTGAAGTACTGCCTTCATTATGCAAATCCTCGTCTTACATCTTCAACATTTTTAAGCGATCTGAGTCTCGATACTATAGATTTATAGTGATCTATATTCTTACATCCGATTTTAAGATTAATAATAATACTGTCATCGGGACGCTTCTGAGAATTTATTTGAAGAATCGACACTTTCATATCTGCGAGAGCCATAGTTATTTCAGCTATAAGAGTTATAGAGTTCTGTGCAAGTATCTGAACCATAGCCTCAAATATTTCGGAATTGTGGTCGAAATTGTATTCCCAGCTTGCATTTATCCATCTATCAGCCTGTTCGGGATGTTCAATGCCCGCAATAGCATTCGGGCAGTCTCTCTTATGGATAGACACCCCGTATCCCTTGGTAATAAACCCAATGATACTGTCGCCCGGAAGCGGATTGCAACACTTGGCAAACTTGACCGAGCAACCGCTTGCCCCGTCCACAACAACTCCGCTACGGCCTTTTCCTGATTTTTGTATATCAGAGGTTTTTACCTGATCCGCTTCAGTTATAATAGGTTGAGCTGGTTCCGGCTTTATAAGTCTTTCAAACTCGTCGCGAAGTTTGCCTGATATTTTTGAAACCGCAAGTCCACCGTAACCGAGAGTATTATAGACGTCGTCGGCACTGTTAAATCCTGTTCTCTTACCTACGTTTTCAACTATCTCATTCCTCTGCGCTTCAGTGTACGCTGTTCCAAAGCGGCGAAGCTCGTTATCGACAGCGGCCTTACCCATAACGATATTGTCGGAACGCTTTTCCTTTTTGAACCACTGCCGTATCTTGTTCCTAGCTTCCGAGGTTTTGACTATCTTAAGCCAATCTCGGCTCGGCCCCTTTGAAGCTGATGACGTCAGTATTTCAACAATTTCTCCGTTTTGCGGAATTCTATCAATAGAAACTATCATACCGTTGATCTTTGCGCCTATCATCTTGTTTCCGACAGCAGAATGTATAGAATACGCAAAATCTATAACGGTCGAACCGCTTGGGAGGGCAATAACATCACCCTTAGGGGTAAATACAAAGGTTTCATCGTGATATATATCGGTTTTGAGTGCGCTCATAAATTCTTCGGGGTCGCGTGTTCCATCTTCTGTTTCTATGAGTCTTGCTATCCATTCGAGCTTTTTATCTATTTCGTCTTTTGAACGCTCACCAGACTTGTATTTCCAGTGTGCCGCGATACCGAATTCAGCAATTTGATGCATCTCTTTCGTTCTTATCTGGACCTCAAACGGTACACCGTCGCGACCTATTACAGTTGTATGAAGGGATCTGTAAAGGTTAGGCTTCGGCGTTGAAATATAGTCTTTGAACCTACCCGGAATAGATTTGAACATTTCGTGGATAAGTCCTAAGACCGTATAGCATTCAAGTTCGGTGTCTACAATTATTCGAAGTGCGTAAAAGTCATATATCTCGTCAAAACTCTTGTTTTGGGTATACATTTTTTTATATATACTGTATACCGTTTTTATTCTGCCTTCAAGAGTAAAATTAACATTATTTTCACGCAACGATGTATCTACAGCCTCACGGATATGCTCAATAAATCCGAGATTCTGTCCGTAACGCTTTTCAACGTGATCCTTGACTTCGGTATATCCGATCGGGTCGAGGTACTGCATCCCAAGATTTTCAAGCTCTTGCTTAACACGTTGCATACCGAGACGGTGAGCAAGAGGAGCATAGACCTGCATTGTTTCAAGCGCTATTATTCTTCTCTTTGGCTCGCTTTTTGCTCCAAGCGTACGCATATTGTGAAGTCGGTCGCAAAGCTTTATGAGTATTACTCGAATATCCTTAGACATCGCAAGGAGCATCTTTCTAAGATTCTCTATGTGCTGATCTTCTTTATTGTCGATATCAAGAACGACTATCTTAGTAAGACCGTCAACAAGCAACGCTACATCTTTGCCAAAATTCTTCTCGATGTCATTAAGATTTGTCTTATCTGAACAATCCTCAACGGTATCATGAAGCAACGCCGCACATATAGAGTCGGTATCAAGCTCAAGCCCCGCAACTATCTGCGCGACAGCCACAGGATGCGAAATATACGGTTCTCCGCTAAGTCTCATCTGCCCTTCGTGCAGCTTTGCCGCAGCAATATATGCTCTTTCAATTTTTTGAACATCGTACTTCTTGCCTGTGGCAACAAGCGTTGTCAATAACTGTTTAAAATCATTTCCAAAGTCACTGTTCATAAGTTTCTCTACTTTCCATTCGGGAGTTAAATCATTTCATAAAAGCCCACGCGTCAGCCCTTTTTGCACTGACCTTTCAGCTTGCGGAGAATAGAAGATTTCTCAATATTTGTTTTTGAGCTGTTGAAATACATATCAAATTCATAAAGCTCATCGTGAATATTGTCGACTCCGCAGATCTTCAACTCAAACATGATAAGTATTATAAATCTTAACTTTATGCTGTTTATTGGGTTTTTGTTTGCGTAAGGTGATACTCTGTTG
Organism: Eubacteriales bacterium; assembly: GCA_045597185.1. Classification (GTDB taxonomy): domain Bacteria; phylum Bacillota; class Clostridia; order Oscillospirales; family CAG-272; genus RGIG3994. The sequence goes on along the minus strand of JAZODV010000157.1, from coordinate 17,454 downwards.
TTTTTTAACCTGTTTTGCCTCAACAGAGCCATAAGCGCTCTCACCGAATAAATTACTTTTCCGTTTCCTGCTTCGTGGCGGAGCGCCGTATATACTTCCGCAAAATCATTTCTGTCGGGTATTACATCCTCCGACGCATCGAACATTTGTCCTGCACGTATTTCTTCAAAGCGCTTTTTTCCGTACTCCTGATCGTTTGCCATAGCTTCAGCAAGCTTATGATCCTGGATTATCAACTGAACACTCTTATTATTTTGATATTCATTAATATCCAAGGTTGCAAGAACATCTATTTCCTCTCCCACTTTGACATCAAATTTCAGTATATTCATTCCGAAATACACAGCAGAAATAGAAATACCGTCACTGCTGAGCGTAAGTTTTATATGCTTCGCGTTTCCTATTGACACTATCTTATCAACATTCAATTTTTTCAAAACGAATTGAGGAACTTGGTTTGCAACGCCAAACGGCTCAAGCTTGTATATCTCTTTTGCAAAATCCATAGTTGCTTCTTTTATAGAAATCTCAAAATCCGCATCAAGTGTCACTGCAAGATGTTCCTCGGTAAGAACACTTCTTGCGTATTCATTGATCTTTTTTGTAAATGCAGGAATTTTGTCTCTTTCAATAGTCAGTCCCGCTGCAAGCTCGTGACCTCCGTATTTGCAGAGAAGATCAGAACAATTATTCATAGCGTTTACAAGATTCATTCCCTTTATGCTGCGTCCCGAACCTTTTCCGATATCGTCTCGGCTCGGATAGCCTCTTGTAGTACCATCGAAGGATATGAGGATCGAAGGAAGGCCATAACGTTCTGTTATTCGTGACGCTACTATCCCTATTATTCCTTGCTGCCAATTATCGTCATCAAGAACAATTACGCGTGTGTTTTCAAGATCAAGTTCTCTCTCTATCCTTCTATATGCTTGATCGGCAATTCGGTTTTCCTCCACCTGTCTTTGTCTGTTTATTTCACAAAGCTCGTTCGCATACTGCCATGCGATATCCTCAGTATCCGCAAGAAGCAATTCTACAGCCTTTGACGCAGTACTGATACGTCCGGCAGCATTTATACGCGGCGCTATACCGTATCCGATAAATCCAGACGTTATCTTACGCTTTTTAGGGGGACCGCCAACCGATGCGGGCGGAGTGTTTGCGGCTTCAATAAGCGCGGCAAGTCCTAACCTCTTGGTATTGGCTATCAGGGAAAGACCGTATGTAACTATAAGTCTGTTTTCATCTATTATAGGCATTACATCTGCAATAGTGCCTATTGCAGCAAGATCTGCATATTCCTTACATACACGGCGTATACCTAAATAATCGGGTGCACCGTTTTGTCTGCAAAGCATAAGCTCATATGCACAGATAACCTTAAATACAACTCCTACTCCAGCAAGTTCTTTAAAGGGATATGTACAGTCTTCTCTGTGAGGATTTATTACCGCGCAACATTCGGGAAGCTCGGGACGGCATTCATGATGGTCTGTTATTACCATATCTATTCCGAGGCTTTTTGCATATTCAGCTTCTTCGTAGGCTGTAATTCCCGTGTCGACCGTTATAATAAGCTTTACTCCTTTGGCAAACAGTTTATCTATAGCGGCGCATGAGAGTCCGTACCCCTCGCAATCTCGGCTCGGTATATAATATCCTATCTTTCCACCGTTTAGCGAAGAAAGATAGAGATAAAGCATACTTACCGACGTTACTCCGTCGACGTCATAGTCGCCATATATTGCTATCGTCTCTTTATTGTCTACCGCTTGCTTTATTCTGACTATTGCAGGTTCTATATCCTTAAGCAAATAAGGATCATGCAGAACAGCCTCCTCGTTATTGAAAAATTTTTTTGCTTGGTCGGGGGTTTTAAAGCCTCTGTTAAACATAAGTCTTGCGCAAAGTTCGGACAATCCAAGCTCATTTGCTATAGCTTTTACGGCATCGTCCTTTTCTTTGTCTCCACATTTGTATTTTACCGACCAAATCTTGTTCCTTTTTATTTCTTGCATTATTTGGCGTTTTTCTCCTATTCTTTGACATCATACACCATCTGCCTGCATTATGCCACTTAAATTCTTAAAAATCAACTCAATTTATTCTATAATTTCAAAATTTTGACTGTATTTCATCTCCGGGAACCGAGAAACGCGAAATGATCTTTTCAGCAACACGAAGACCGTCAACCGCCGCACTTGTTATGCCCCCTGCATATCCCGCTCCTTCACCGCAGGGATATATCAGATCATCCTTTTCGGTTGCCAGATCATCATTTCTTAATATTCTTATGGGAGACGAGGTTCTCGTCTCAAAACCCGAAAGAACCGCATAAGGAGCATCAAACCCCTGTCTTTTCTTTGAAAATGATATTATACCCTTTCTCAACTCTGACGCTATATATTTAGGGAGTTCAGTGGAAAGATCGGTAACGCGGTAGCTTCCGCCTCCCATATAAGAAGGCTGTACTTTTGTAGGTTCAGTTCCAAATGTTCCGCTTAAAAAATCTCCAACTGTCTGTACCGGTACACTGTAATCATTTCCTCCGGCTGAAAAAGCGCGTCTTTCAAGATTCCTTTGATACTCAATAGCTCCGACAACATCGTCGCCGTAATCCTCACGATTGACGGTTACTGCAATCGCCGAATTTGAGTTTTTTCCGTCACGCGCTCTTCTGCTCATTCCGTTAACAACAAGCCCTCCCTCCTCGGTAGCGGCGGCGATAACCTCGCCGCCTGGACACATACAAAACGTATATACCCCACGTCCTGTTGTATCGGAGAAATTATATTCCGCAGCACCAAGTCTCGGATCTCCTGCAAATCTCCCATAGGTTGCAAAATCGAGCTCTTCTCTAAGGTGTTCTATACGTACACCGACAGAAAACGGCTTTGACACAAGGTTAAATCCGCTTGACATCAGCATATAATAAGTATCTCTTGCACTATGACCTGTCGCCAAAACGACGCAACCGCAAACAATATCACCTTTTGATGTGTGAGCGGTAACTGTTTTGTCGGTATTCTTTTTTATCGAGTTTAGTCTGCAATTGAGTATTACTTTTCCGCCGAGATCTTCTATTTTTTCTATAATATTGCCAACTACCTTTTGCAAAATATCGGTTCCTATATGAGGTTTTGCCTTCACCGTTATATCGTTTGGCGCGCCGAATTTTACAAGACGGTTTAATACGTATGAGCATTTAGGATCGTTGATTCTTGTCGTCAGCTTTCCGTCGGAAAATGTTCCTGCTCCACCGGCGCCAAACTGTATGTTGTTTTCTGTATCAAGCACGCGCTCAGAGCAGAATTTACGGTAAGCTGCGGTTCGGGATTCAATGCTTCCGCCTCTGTCTATTACAATAGGCCTGTAGCCGCGTTCTGCCAATGAAAGCGCGCAAAACATGCCGGCAGGTCCGCATCCAACGACAAGAGGTCTTGCTGCAAGCAACTCGTTTCCACTCACAACAGGCGCTTCTTCCGGCGTTGCTATTTTAAAGCCTGCCTCTGCTATACGCCTTATCTGATTTTCCGAAATACTGTCGTTCGTAACAGCCGCAACAGAACACACAAACCGTATATCGTCTTTACGCCTTGCATCGACCGACTTTTTGTACACATAAAAATGAAACTGTGCGGAACCTGCCGCACGTTTCATTTTATTTTTTGCAATAGCGCAAAACGCACCTTCGCTTTCTGTAAAAGGCAAAGATATGTTACTATAGATAAAAATCATAAAGTATTAATTTGCCGATGTATTATCATCGTTTTCTGAACCTGCAGGGGTATCGTTACCCTGATTGGTATCCTCAAGCTGGATCTTCGTTATTACAACTTTCTTTGATCCGTCATCAGGATTATGCAGTAAAAGTTTGTCCCGGTATTCATCGAATGCCGTGCTGCTTAAAATATCCGACACAGTTGCCTGCACGCCATTAAACTCTCCAATGCTCCACACTATCTCTCCGTTGCTCGGGAAGGAAGAAGAATCTCCATCAAAATATAATACGACCGCTTCTCCGTTTTCGAAGCTGATAGAAGTCTCATTTTTAGGCTCTACTCTGATAGATATAGGCTCATTTACATACTTGATAACAACGTCAACCTCAACCTCTGAAGGTGTAAGCGTAACATAACTTCCATTAAGCAAAATAGGAGAACCGTCTGCTCCAAAAAACTCAAAGCTCTTACTTTTTACGACAGTGCTTTCCTTAAGGGAGTTAACGTTAACGGTCGCAACAACATTGCTTATCTCATTCACCATGGAAGCAGGTCCGCTTATAAATATTTTTTCCGTTTTAGGAATACACTCGACGATGCTTTCATTTTTCGCCGGCGTATCAACGTAGTCTGCTGTCAACCACACTTCTCTTTCGGTTTTGTGGTCAACGAGCATAAGTGACGACGTATACGCAGTAGCCACAATAGACTTGTACTGTATCTCTTCGTGAGGGAGTCTGTATTTAAAGTAAACTCCGTACCGTCCGCCGGCTTGTGTTATACCCGACGTATCAAGTTCAACGACATATTCGTCATCATCGTATTTTTCAAGAATAGCTTTGGAACCCGAAACAGTAAGCTTTACTTCTACTTGTGAGTAATCTATGTCCTCATTTCCACTGAAAATATGCATGCCGGTTTCCTCATATATCTGCTTTTCCGCATCGAAGGTTATGATTATTTCTTTCTCTACAATGCCCTGATTAATACTTTCAACATACAGCCAAACAGACAGGGCTATAACAAGACAAAGAATAAGTGCTATAAGATCGAATTTGCGGCTTCCCTTTCCGTGATGAGTCGGTTCCGCGATTTTTTCTTCAAATTCACTCATTGCCTTTTTCCTCCTTGTCGGATTTAAAAAGAACCGCTGACTGCGTAGTCGTCAATAATTTTGTAAGCTCGGACTCAAGCGATCTTTTTGTAAAATTTCTCTTTATTTTTGAATCGACCGCAAGAGATACTTTTCCGGTTTCTTCGGAGACAACTACGACTATAGCGTCACTGACCTCACTAACTCCTATAGCGGCGCGGTGACGTGTTCCAAGATCACTGTCGATCCCTTCCTGCTCGGAAATCCTAAGAAAGCAACCGGCTGCGCATACAGTCGAGTTTCTTATTATGACTGCACCGTCATGAAGCGGCGCGTTTTTAAAGAATATATTTTTTAGAAGTTCAGACGACACTTGTGCCCAAAGCTTGACACCGGTATCGATATAATCACCGAGCTTTGTGGTGCGTTCTATAACGATAAGAGCACCTGTCTTTTCCGACGCCATATCAAACGCCGCGTCGCAAACGCACGTGACGGTATTCTCAACCTGATTTGCGTGATTTTTGCGATCTCCCGACGCAATATGCTTTATTCCCGTTATTATTGACGTATTTCCAACCTTCTCGAGAGCCGCGCGCAATTCGGGCTGAAATACTATCAGTATAGCAATAATACCGACTTGATAGAAGTTCTGTAAAACAAACCCTATAGCCTGCATGTCAAACAAGCTGCTAAGCAATAAAACACCTATCAAAAGCACCATTCCGAGCGCCAACTTTCCCGCGCGTCTGTTTCTGATAAATCTATATACAAAAAACAGTAACAGCGCGAGGATCAATATGTCAATTATATCCTTAAATTTAAATTGCGACATCGGTTCAAGTACAAAGTCTTCAAAAAAATCCGAGATTGACGCAAAAATTTCTTTGATTTTCGTAGTAGTGCCCTCCATGCAAGATATATTTTTTATATTATATCACACAATTCGAAAAAATCCAAGTACTTATTTAAATTATTTATATTATTTTTTATATCATTTTTTTCCACTCCTCTATTTTTGACCAAAAACATACTTTTTTCAAAAAACAGAAAAAATATCTAAAATATTATTCAAAAACCTATTTATTTTTTCGATAAAGTGTGATATAATGATAGAATCAATTTAACCAAGGAGGTGTTTTATGAACTGTCCTTATATACCAAGCGCACCTCTGGTGATAGTGACCGGTCATTTCGGCTCGGGAAAAACCAACATTTCTGTAGCGTTAGCGCTTGAATTCAAGCACATGGGTAAAAAGGTCACGCTTGTCGACCTTGATATTGTCAATCCGTATTTTCGAGCCGCCGATGCAGAAGAACTGTTGAGATCAAACGGAATAGCGTGTATAAATCCGGAGTTTGCAAACACAAACGTCGATGTTCCCTCACTCAGTGCAGAAATACAGTCTGTTTTCGTATCGGCAACAGAACCCGACAGTATTGCAATATTTGACGTTGGCGGTGACAATGGTGCGGCCGCACTTGGAAGATACAAGCGAGATTTTGATCGTATCGGTTACGATATGCTATGCGTGGTAAGCAAATACAGACCGTTGACGGAAACGCCTGAGCTTGCGCTTGAAAGTGTGAAAGAAATAGAATACTGTTCCCGTCTAAAATGCACCCATATCGTCAACAACAGCAATATAGGCGCCGAGACTACGCTTGAAGACATTGAGAATTCTTTTGATTATCTGGAAAGCATCTGTGAACTTACATCTCTTCCAGAAGCGTTTACCTGTGCTTTAAAATCAAATTTTTCAAAAGAGCTCGCTGAGCGGAATCCAAGCAAAAAATTCTTTTTCATGGACAACACCACGAAAAAATTATTTTAATCAAACATATATTTTCAGGAGGAAACAAATGAACAAAGTTACATTTAATGTTGATCTTTGTAAGGGATGCGGACTGTGTGTACAAGCCTGTCCTAAAAAAATAATTGCTCTTTCAAATGACACACTCAACAAAAAAGGTTATCATCCGGCATGTATTACCGATCAGGAAAAATGCATTGCTTGCGCTATGTGCGCTTCCATGTGTCCGGATGTAGTAATCAAGGTTGAAAAGAACGTATAACCAAAGGAGGATCTATAATGTCTAACAAAGTATTAATGAAAGGAAACGAAGCACTTGCCGAAGCCGCGATACGCAACGGTTGTCTTTATTTCTTCGGATATCCTATAACCCCTCAGACCGAGCTTGCAGAATACATGGCAAAGCGTATGCCCAAGGTTGGTGGCGTTTGTCTTCAGGCCGAGAGTGAGGTCGCTGCTATAAATATGGTATACGGTGCTGCAGCATCGGGAGTACGTGCAATGACATCATCGTCATCACCTGGAGTATCACTCAAGAGTGAAGGTATCAGCTATCTTGTCGGTGCCGATCTTCCTTGTCTTATCTGTAACGTACAGCGCGGAGGTCCGGGTCTTGGCGGAATTCAGCCCTCACAGCAGGACTATTATCAGGCAACAAAAGCAAACGGTCACGGTGATCTTCATCTCTACGTTCTCGCACCTGCATCGGTACAAGAAATGGTAACACTTGTCGGACGTGCATTCGATGTTGCCGATACATACCGCACGCCTGCGATGATACTCGCAGACGGAGCGCTCGGGCAGATGATGGAGCCCGTAGATTTCGATGCCGCTCTTTCCGAAAAGCGTGAAGTACCCGAGAAGACTTGGGCAACGAACGGACACGGCGGAAAGCGTAAAAAGAATATTGCAAACTCTCTCTTTATAAATCCCGAAGAGCTTGAAAACTCGGTTCTTGCCCGCCAAGAAAGATATAACAAAATTGAGGAAAACGAAGTTCTTTACGAAGAGCTTATGACCGAAGACGCAGATATCGTTATCGTTGCATACGGTATAACTTCGAGAATATGCAAGTCTGCAATCGAAAAGGCTCGTGCAGAAGGAATAAAGGTCGGTCTTATCCGTCCTATCACGCTTTGGCCGTATCCGAAGGCTGCGTTTGCAAAGGCTGCCGACACAGCAAAACACTTCCTCGTAGTAGAGCTTAATATGGGACAGATGGTTGATGACGTTAAGGTTGCAACCGAGTGCCGTCGCCCTGTTTCGTTCTTCGGTCGCACCGGCGGTATGCTCCCCACTGCAGACGACGTTCTTGCCGAAATCAGAAAAATCAACGGAGGTATAAACTAATGGTAGTATTTGATAAACCCAAAGCACTCTCTCCCGTTCCCTTTCATTACTGCCCCGGATGCACACACGGTATCGTTCACCGTCTTGTTGCGGAAGCCATAGACAATCTTGGAATTGAGCAGGACACAATAGGTATCGCGCCTGTTGGGTGCTCTGTATTCGCTTATAACTATTTTGAGTGCGACATGATCGAAGCAGCACACGGACGCGCACCTGCCGTAGCTACGGGTGTAAAGCGTACTCACCCAGATAAGATCGTATTTACATATCAGGGTGACGGAGACCTTGCCGCTATCGGTACAGCGGAAACCATACACGCAACGACGCGTGGTGAGAACCTTACAATTATATTTATAAATAACGCAATTTACGGAATGACAGGCGGGCAGATGGCGCCTACCACTCTTCCCGGCCAGGTAACTACGACCTCTCCTTATGGAAGAAATCCCATGATACAGGGTAATCCTATCAGAGTTTGTGAGCTTCTCTCGTCTCTTGACGGTCTTGCCTTTGCTCAGCGTGTCGCAGTAGATACTCCCGCACATGTAAATCAAGCAAAGAAAGCAATTCAGAAGGCTTTCCAAAATCAGATTGACAAAAAAGGTCTTTCCATTGTTGAAGTTCTTTCCACTTGCCCCACAAACTGGGGTATGAGTCCTACAGAGGCACTCCAGTGGCTTCGCGAAAACATGATGCCATATTATCCGCTTGGCGTTTATAAGGACATCGACGCTGTTAAGGAGGGCGACGCAAAATGACGACAGAAATACTTCTTGCAGGATTTGGCGGTCAGGGTATACTTTTTGCAGGCAAGCAGCTTGCAAAAACCGCAATGCATCAGGACAAAAACGTTTCGTGGCTTCCGTCATACGGTCCCGAAATGCGCGGAGGTTCGGCTAACTGCTCGGTCATTATTTCCGATAATGAGATCGGTTCTCCTATAATCGACCGTCCTGACATTCTCATCGCATTCAACCTTCCTTCTTTCGACAAGTTTGAGGCAAAGATAAAAGAAGGCGGCATACTCATTGCAAACAGCTCTCTTATAAACAAAAAGAGTGAGCGTGACGACATCAAGGCATATTACATTCCCGCAACTGCTCTTGCCTCCGACAACGGACTTGAAGGTGGAGCGAACGTAATAATTCTCGGATATCTTCTTAAGCTCACAGGACTTTTTGAGATAAATGAGTTCATCGACCTTATGGTTGCAGGAATTCCCGCGACCAAAGCAAAGCTTATTGAGAATAATAAGAAAGCGATTATGTTGGGTTACAATTATAATTAAAAATAATACCGTCGCAAATGCGGCGGTATTATTTTTAATAAAAAAACAAATTCAACAAAACGCTTTTATTAAATTCAAAAAAGCCCGACATTGATAGTAAAAAGCAAACAAAGAATATTATAAATTCAATTACAATAACAGTTTTTTTGCTTTTTACCTTGTCTAAAATAAAGTAGTTATATATCAACAATGCAACCAACGCTATCCCCGATATTACCATTATCGCAAGGCACATAAACATATATCTAACAGGGTGACCGGGGGACGAAGCAAACGGCATTCCTATAGACAGGAAGCTCATAAAAGACGCTGCGGCAAGTCCAAGACACAGTCCTTCGGCAACCGCAAAAATATATGGCAATGCTTTTTTCATATATCCCCCTCAAAAAATATTTCTATCTGTATTATATCATACTGTAAAATAACTGTCAACAAAAAAACGCACTTTTGAAAAGTGCGTTTTTTGTTTATTTGTTTTTTACAGGCTTAAGCGTTTTGGGATCAATAAGTCCGCAAAGCAGAGTAACTGCGACTGCCGCAATTACTGTATTTGGAAGCATGTAACTACCGTTATAAGTAAGCGAATACCACCATACAGACATACCCTCAGGTGTATAAGAATCCCAAAGAACGATGCCCGACAAGAAGCTGCAAAGGAATCTTATAATACCTGCGGCAACAGCGCCTACGGCATATCCGACGGTTCTGAATCTTCCGCAAAGCTTTGCAAAAATATCAGCCGAACCAAGTGCGGTAAATGCTATCACATAGTCAAGAAGCACACAAAGAATTATCGCCCATACGGTATTTGCCGGCGGAACGTAAAAGCCCATTATCATCTGTACGCACGACAAAACGAAACCTGCGGCAAGTCCCCATTTAGCTCCGTTTCTGTACGAGCAGAAAACGATCGGGATCATACACAGCGACACCGAACCGCCTTGCGGCCACTTCGGAAACGGTATCAGGTCTATTGCGACCGCAACCGCTACAAGTAATGCACATTCGACCATTTTGCGAATGTACTCTCTTCTTTTTGACAAACTTTTTTCTTGCATTTTTTCTTCCTCCAAAGAAATGAAATATAAAAAACCGACCAAGACAGATAAAAAGACTCCGTTTCGGTCGGTTATTTTGACTTCCTACGCCGGTATTATCCGTATCAGGTTAAAGGGTTCGAAGCCAAGCTTCGTCTCAGCCGACGTACGTCAGCGCCCCTGTGACATATTCAATTGTGCTTATTATACCACGCTTTTTTATTTTGTCAAGTACTTTTTGCAAAAAAATTAATCAAAATAGTAATAATTTGGAGTTATCGTGGCTATATCCACTGTATCTCTGTATGAATCCTTGAATTCCACAGTGTCCATATAGGGCTTCAGCTTTTCGGAAAGCAGCTTTTCTGCTATCGTCGATGCGAGCTCCTCAAAATATATAGTGTTGTTTTTCTGATCTGCCGCGTTATCTTCAATCTTACAGCGCATTATGATATTGAATGTCGGAAACTCCTCGTCAATACTTTCATAAAGCATCACCTCACCGAAGTCAAGCCCTTTTACCTTTGTGTACAAGTCGTTTACAAGCTCGCTTCCCTTTCCTGATGATGCGGTTGTAAGATATACGGGAGAGCCGTTGTTTTCCGCCTCAGACTTGTCGTATATGGTAATAAGCTCACGGAATCCGTTTTTATCGACAGATTTTGCAAGATCAAGTATTTTTTCGGCACTCGCCTTTATTTCAGCCTTTTCGGAAGCATTTACACGATTGGTTTTAGGATATCCCGTCTGATCATTTGCAACCATTTTTTCACCGTTTTCGGTATCATACGCAACAACGATATCAAAATCGTAATAAATGGGATCGCCGTTTTTATCAAGGTCGTCGGAACCGTCACGGTCAATATCCATTTCACTTATTCCGTTGGCAATGTCGTATGCGATCTTACCCTCGGAGTTGTAATAAATATAGTTTCCGTAGCTGTCCTTTTCGTCGCTTTTAGTCCCATTTTTCGTATCATAAATGATTTTTACGTTATCGTATGTTTTATATACTCGGTCTCCGAGAAGATCACGGTCTCCGTCAAGAATAAAACCGTTTTCCTTATCGTACGCTATAACGTAATAAGACGTTCCGTTTTCTGCCTTTTGGGTAACAAAATTTCCTTCGTCGTCTACTTTGTAGTAAATCTCATTCCCATTATCGTCGGTTCTGTATTCGTACCGGAACAACGGAAGAACCACCTGAAGATACGAAACGTAATTGTCTTCAATATGCTGTTGCTTAAGTTCTCCCGATATTTTTGATCCGCCGCTGCCGTAAAGCTCTACCATAAGCTTTTTTAGCTTTGCGTTCATAATTTTACATTCACGAAGAGTTTTATAATTTGCTCCGTAGTCGGCTAGAATAGCGTTGAATTCATTTTTCGAACCGTTTGCGTGAAGCTCTATAAGCTCGTCAAGCTCGGCATCGATGGCATCCTTTTCCTCTTTGGTCAGCTTAAGTCCAAGCTCATCAAACAGCTCCATTGCTGCAACGTAATATCTGACGGTCTCCTCAACAGTGTCCATATATACATCCTTCATTCTCGTTTGGTCACTGTCTACTACCATATCCCAATAGTCCGCGCTGTTGACGCTTCCGTACTTGTTTGCGATCGCATACGCGTCCTGCCCCTTAATATAAGCGGTCAGTAGCGAATACATAGCAACAGAAAATTTATTGTTGTGCTTATCTCCCCTTGCCACGTATTTATTATTGGTAGAGCAAGAGCAGAACACAGCAAGACATGTAACTATTGCCAAAAGCAAAGAAATAATTTTTACTGCTTTTTTCATTTATTTTTCTCCATTATTTTATTTATTTTGCAATTATACACCATTTCAACCGTTAAGTCTACAGTTATCTTGTAAAATTTCAAGATAATTTTCAAACAATCTGTTAACTGCATCGAGTTTGTTCCCTTTACTTGGAAGCTTCAACGCGATATACGGCTCGGGTGCTGACAGAACGAGCCTTATTTTGGCATCGTATTCATCCGACAGGATCTGCCACGGCGAAAGCTCAAATTTTTCGGGAGTTATATTGACCTCACCGCCCGATTGAGTAACCTTGGTAAATCCGCACTCTATTGCTTTTGCGCGCAGAAGCGCAATATCAAGCAGACTTTCCACTTCCTTCGGAGGCTCTCCGAATCTGTCTGAAAGCTCGTCTAATATATCGTCGCGGTCCTCGTTTGTCTGTATAGTTGCGATACGCTTATACAGCGACATTCTCTGCGGCTGATATTTTACGTATTTTTCGGGTATGAACGCATTGATATCAAGACTCATGGTGCAATCGGATTTTGGCCTTTCGGCTTTTCCCTGCTCTTCAAGCACCGCTTCGTGAAGCAGCTTTATATATAGCTCATAGCCTATAGCGTCAAGATGCCCATGCTGTTCCGCTCCAAGCAGATTTCCCGCACCTCTTAGTTCAAGGTCTCGAAGCGCAATTCTGAATCCTGCACCAAACTCCGCATATTCCCTGAGTGCCGCAAGTCGCTTTTCCGCTATGTCGGATATGGCACGGTTTTTAGGGAAAGTAAAATAAGCGTATGCCCGTCTTGAAGAACGTCCAACGCGTCCTCTTATCTGATGAAGCTGTGAAAGTCCCAAGCGGTGCGCGTTATCCACAATAAGAGTATTTGCATTAGGAACGTCAACACCGGTTTCTATTATACTTGTACAAACAAGTATGTCTGTTTCACCGACAAGCATAGACTTCCAGATATCCTCAAGTCTGTCTTTATCCATCCGTCCGTGTGCCGTTGTAATGTGAGCTTCAGGAAATGCCGCAGAAAGCTTTGCTGCTACATTGTCTATAGTTTCTATTGCATTGTGAAGATAAAACACCTGCCCGCCTCTGTGAAGCTCGCGCCTTATTGCCTCGAATATAATAAGGTCGTCTTCTTCAAGAACATACGTCTGTATAGGAAGTCTGTCTTCAGGGGCTTCGTCAAGTATCGAAATATCTCTGATACCGCCCATTGCCATGTTAAGCGTTCGAGGTATCGGCGTTGCCGTTAAGGTAAGCACATCTATATTGCCCGAAAGCTGTTTTATTTTTTCCTTTTGAGCAACACCAAAGCGTTGTTCCTCATCAACAATCAAAAGACCAAGGTCGTTGAATTCAATGTCCTTTGAAAGCATTCTGTGCGTTCCTATAATAATGTCCACATCCCCACGTTTGACCGCGCGGATAGTTGCTGCCTGTTGCTTTGGGGTTCTGAAGCGCGACAGCATATCAATGTTAACGGGAAATGATCTCATTCGGCTTACAGCCGTCTGATAATGCTGAAGAGCAAGTATCGTTGTCGGTACAAGTATCGCGACCTGCTTACCGCCAAGAACAGCCTTATATGCCGCTCTGAACGCCACCTCTGTTTTACCAAATCCTACGTCACCGCAAAGCAGTCGGTCCATCGGAACAGGCTTTGTCATATCGGCTTTTATTTCTTCAGTTACAGTAAGCTGTGAATCAGTCTCCTCATATTCAAACGCGACTTCAAAATCTCTTTGAAGGTCATCGTCCTCGGGAAAAGCGTATCCCGGTCGGCGTTCTCTTTCCGCATAAAGCTTTATAAGGTCCTTCGCGATCTCTTTTACTGCAGCTTTTGCGCGCGATTTAGCTTTTCCCCATTCGTTTCCGCCGAATTTCGAAAGCTTTACAAATCCGTCCTCAGATCTTGCTCCAATATATTTTGAAAGTAGATCAAGCTTTTCTGTCGGAAGATAAAGTCTGTCAGCACCCGCAAATCTAATATTTATATAATCTCGTGAAGTACCGTTTATAGTAAGATTTTCTATTCCTTCATATTGTCCGATACCGTAACTTTCATGAACCACGTAATCACCGACACTAAGCTCCGAGTATGAAAGAATACTTTCTCCAGATTTTTTCTTTTTTCCTTTTTTGCGAAGTCTTGCCGCCGCGGCAGACGCGCTTCTCTCATCTTGAAGCATTGACAGAACGGCAATACGGGGCGTCATAAGCTCATATCCGCGTATGCCACTTCCAGAAGAAACAAGGAACTCGCCGTTGTTTATGTTTTTTATATTCAAACCGTCGCCGTTTTTTTCAACGTGCGCAACAAAACCTTTATCCGTAAGATATCCTTTAAGATTAGTTGCATCTGTTTCGTTTTCTGTTTCAATAACGGTTTTCCAGCCGCCCTTCTGATATGTGCCAAGATCATCGGCAAGTAACTCATAATTTCCTGCATAAGATACGATATGGCGAGTTCTGAAGCTGAACATTCCGCCAAGCTTTTTCCCTGAAAGCCCTCTTGCGATAGAATCCATATGAATCGTTACGTTTCTCTCAAAGAAGCGGTCAAGCTCAGATTCTTCGAGATTGTATTCGGCATATTTCGGTGAAACCAGTCCTGATTCTATAAGTTCAACGATCATATTGTCGTTATGCCATTTTCTCGCTTTGAGTCTCTCCTGTATCTCTCCAGTGTTTTTTATAAATAATGTTGATCTGTCGGGAAAATAATCCATAAGAGTTGCCTTTTCAGGATAAACCCTAGTAATGTATTTATCGATAAAGCCGACCTCTGTGCTTCCGTCAGTTGCCGCATCAAGTACAGCTATCTCGCCTTTAAGCTCTTCTATCACACGTTCGTCTTTTGCTTTTTTCAGAAGTGAAGACACGATTTCTTTTATGTCTTTAAGCATTTCTTTGTCTGCAATAACTTCTTTTGCGGGCGGCAATTCTGCTTGTAGAACATTGATTGTAACTCGCTGTGACGATGGATCGAAAATACCCATTCTGTCTATCTCTCTGTCAAAGAGCTCAACTCTTATGGGATGAGGACCTGTAAGAGTTTCCTTATCGGAGCAGACAAAATATCCGCAAGGCGGAAAAATATCGATTATTCCTCCGCGTATCGCAAACTGTCCCGGTCCGTCTACAAGCTCTACCCTTTTATATCCCGACGCGACAAGCGTATTTGCAAGACTTGACGGATCGATCTCGGTACTGTAGTCAAAAAACACCGTCGCATCATTAAGGCGCTTTGGCGGTACGGTATATCCGAGCAACGTATCTGGTGTAACCGTGACGGCATCAACAGCTCCGGTTGACAGCTCATAAAGCACTTTAAGCCTCTCATGCTCATAGTCATGAGAGGCGGAAATATTATAAAACGTAAGGTCTCGGGCTTGAAAAAACGCAGACTTTACTGAATTCGCATTAAGCAAGTTGCAAAGTCTCAAGCATTCTTTTTCATCGGAACATACAATAAGAGATGCTCCGTGCTTCCTTTTGATATCCTCAAAAAGAGAAATAAAAAGCGAATCGGTTGCTCCATCGCAAAGACCTGTGACAAGCAATGGCAAGGTTACTTTTGAATTATACTCTTTTTCTATCGCAGAAAGCAGCTGTGAATACTCTTTGTCTTCTCTTATCCCGGAAGTCAGAATAGACATCACTGTACTTCCTTCTTCTGTGTATTGCAAAACGCCATAGCACCGTCAATATCTCCGGAAACTATTTTTTCGACGCCGGTCATGACCAAAGCAAATTCGTCAAAAAGTATTTTTTGCTCGTCGGTCGTGAATTTTGACAGCACCCAATCGCCAAGATCATAGTTTGGATTAGGCTTTTCACCGACTCCAATCTTGACCCTCGGGAATTTATCAGAATTCAAATGATATATAATGCTTTTAAGCCCGCGTTGCCCACCGTCAGAGCCCGAGCGTCTGACTCTTATGCGTCCGACAGGCAGTGAAACATCATCGGATATTACAATTATATTCTCTATCGGAATCTTGTAGAATTCGGAGATCTGACGAACTGCCTCACCTGAATGATTCATAAACGTTTGAGGCTTTACCATCAATACTCTTTTGCCGGCTATTTGGGTATCTCCGTAAAGCGCATCAAATTTTGCACGATTTACATTTGTACCAAGACGCTCTGCCATATAATCTATTGCGAGAAATCCTGCGTTATGTCTGGTATACATATAGTCCGTGCCCGGATTTCCAAGCCCCACCACAATAAAAGCCACCGGCGATACCGGTGTCTGTTCTTTTTCGATTTTTTTAAACAGATCAAATATGTTTGTCATACCAAACTACCTTTCGGTACGATGTATTTAACCTCATTATTATATCTCAAAACTCTCGTTATGTCAACAGCCAAACAAATATTTGAAATATTTTACAAAAAAATTAAAAAAATACCGCAAACCCCTTGAAAAATGTGTATGATGTGTGGTATAATATCGTGTGATACAAAAAATATTTAAAAAAACAGGAGAAAAAGCATGAGCAAAAAGTATGTTTATCTTTTTACCGAGGGTAATGCTTCCATGCGTGAGCTTCTCGGTGGTAAAGGTGCAAACCTTGCCGAAATGACCAACATCGGTCTCCCCGTTCCTCAGGGATTCACGATCTCGACAGAGGCATGTACTCAGTACTATGAAGACGGCCGTCAGATCAATCCCGAAATCATGGCTGAGATCAACGAGTATATCGTAAAGATGGAAGGCGTTACCGGCAAGAAGTTCGGTGACAAGGAGAATCCTCTTCTCGTTTCGGTTCGTTCGGGCGCACGTGCATCCATGCCCGGTATGATGGATACCATTCTCAACCTCGGTATCAACGAGGACGTTGTTGAGTATATGGCAAAGAGCTCCGGCAACCCCAGATGGGCTTGGGACTGCTACAGAAGATTTATTCAGATGTACTCCGACGTTGTTATGGAAGTCGGAAAGAAGTACTTCGAAGAGCTCATCGACAAGATGAAAGAAGAAAAGGGCGTAAAGCAGGACATCGAGCTTACAGCTGATGACCTCAAGGAGCTCGCAAATCAGTTCAAGGCTGAGTACAAAGCAAAGATCGGTGAGGACTTCCCCTCTGATCCTAAGGAACAGCTTATGGGCGCCATCAAGGCGGTTTTCCGTTCTTGGGACAACCCCCGTGCAAACGTATACCGTCGTGACAACGATATTCCCTATTCTTGGGGTACCGCTGTTAACGTACAGATGATGGCTTTCGGTAATATGGGTGACGACTGCGGTACAGGTGTTGCTTTCACACGTGACCCCGCTACCGGTGAGAAGAAGCTTATGGGTGAGTTCCTTACCAACGCACAGGGTGAGGACGTTGTTGCAGGTGTACGTACACCTATGCCTATCGC
>JAZODV010000156.1:0-2618 GCA_045597185.1 Eubacteriales bacterium | reverse complement strand
AAAATGTGTCCAAGCTCGTGAAGCAGAGTTGCCGATATTACTGCGCAAAGCATAACTTTATCTGTGAAAATAAATAAAAGAGCCAGAGAAAGCACTGTAGGAAACGCAATCTTTATTTTGCTTTTTATGAGATCACCGCCTTTCGTATAAAATATATATGAGAATAAACGGAGCGAGATTCTACAGCGTAAATTTTTTCAAAAAATCTACAAACCCCTATTGACAATCGCTTGACTGCGTGATATAATGTAAGTACACAAAGTAAAAATAATCAAGGAGGAATAGCGTGAAAGTTTATTTTGCTTGCGGTGAAATTCACTGTTCACGCAACCAAATTCAAATTAAAAATGGGACCCGAACCCATTTTTGTTCGCAAAGCGAACATATTTGAATTAAAAAAATATTTGTGCCGCCGATATGGCGGCGGAATGGAGGTAAAATGAATCTTCAGATAGTTGACAACACGATTCCGGGAACCGTGCTTGACAGACATACTATGGGAAATGTCACAGGTATGGAATTTTTGTCGAAGATATTTTACATCAGCGACGGCATAATGCTGACGCAGATACGCGAGATCTCCGGAATTGACGGTTCTACTTTGCAGAATTGGACAAAACGCGGTTGGGTGGAGAATTCAAAGAAAAAGAAGTACAATATCGATCAGGTCGCGCATATTCTTATCATAAATATGTTAAGAAGCTGTATGCACCTTGATAAGATAGCGTTTCTGATACGTTACATCAACGGACGTGTTGACGACAGAAGCGACGATATCATAAGAGATTCGGAGCTGTACGATTACATTTGCAGAATTCTCGATATTCTTATGACCGATAAGCGTGAATTTGAAATCGAAACGCTCCGTGACTGTATCTCTGAGGTCACAGCTCAGTATGACGAAAAGGTGAGCGGAGCAAGAAAAAGGCTTACGAATGCGCTCGAAATAATTATTGTTGCGTATTATGCTTCAATAATCAAAAAGCACTCCGACAAATGTATAGATGAGCTTATGAACAGATAAAGGGGGATGACTTATGGGATTTTTAGCTGAATTTTGGAACGGATTGGTTCTCGGTCAGCAGATATTTTTGTGCGTGGCGATACCCGCAACCGTGCTTATGATAGTTCTGATAGTGAGTATGCTTATCGGAATCGGGGACGACGATATTGACGCAGGGGACACGGATATAGATTCTGACGGCGACGTAGCCGACGCGGGGCTTTCGTTCTTCACGCTTCGCGGAATAGTCTCGATGCTTTGCATTATGGGCTGGAGCGGATTTGTATTTCTTGATACGGACCTCGGTCTGCCGACACCTATAGGAGTGCTTATTTCTGTGGTACTCGGTATGATAACTTTGGTTCTCGTTGCTTTTGCGATGAGAGGCATCGCGCGCTTGCAGTCGTCGGGAAATCTCGATATAAGAAACGCGATAGGTAAGGTCGGTCAGGTCTATCTGACTATCCCTGCCGACGGGAAGTCCGCAGGTAAGGTGAACCTGACGGTACAGGAACAATTTAAGGAATTTTCGGCAATGACAGCAGGGAACGAACCTATTAAGACGGGAGAATACGTAAGAGTAGTCTCGGTCTCGGATACGGGAGTTCTTATGGTCGAGCCGATAAACAAACAGTAAAATATTTTCAGGAGGAAAGAAAATGACAAATTTTGTAACAACACTCGGAACAGGTATCGGCGGTGGAGTTATCGCTCTTATCGTGGCTGTTGTACTTATCGTGTTTATGCTTTTCATAACGATAGTTTCGCGTTATAAAAAGTGTCCGTCCGATAAGATAATGGTTATCTACGGTAAGGTCGGAAACAATGCAGACGGTACATCGCGTACGTCTAAATGTATCCACGGCGGCGCGGCACTCGTTTGGCCGATTATTCAGTCGTATGAATATCTTGATCTTACGCCTCTGTCGATCAGCGTTGACCTTAAGAGCGCGCTGTCAAGACAGAATATCCGTGTTGACGTTCCGTCAAGCTTTACGGTAGGTATATCTACAGAGCCGGGCGTTATGCAGAACGCCGCAGAGCGTTTGCTCGGTCTCCGTATGGCAGAAATACAGGAGCTTGCAAAGGATATCATCTTCGGTCAGCTTCGTCTCGTTATCGCAACAATGGATATCGAGGAAATAAATACCGACAGAGATAAATTCCTTGACGCAGTTTCCGGTAACGTTGAAACAGAGCTTAAGAAGATCGGTCTCAGACTCATAAACGTTAACGTAACGGATATAAACGATGGGTCCGGCTATATAGCGGCTCTTGGTAAGGAAGCCGCCGCAAAGGCAATAAATGACGCTAATGTATCTTTTGCAGAGGCTGACAGAAACGGTGCTATCGGTGCTGCAAACGCCGAAATGGAGCAGAGAATAAGAGTTTCGAAGTCAAACTCCGATGCTATAGAGGGTGAAAACAAGGCAAAGGTACAGATAGCGGCATCCGAAGCGTACAGACGTGAGCAGGAAGCTGAATCGCTCAAGCGCGCTACAGCCGCTGAAAACATTCAGGCAGCTAAAGCACTTGAGGAATCCTATGCCGCGCAGAGAAAGGCTGAGGAAGCAAGAGCGGCACTCGAAAAGGCAAGACAGGAAGCCGACGTAAT
>JAZODV010000155.1:0-2063 GCA_045597185.1 Eubacteriales bacterium | reverse complement strand
GATGCCATCATAAGTATAGCATAAATATTGGACGGCGTGCTCTCTTTGCATTGCATTGGTTGACTTTGTTAAAAGCTCTTCTCCAAGGGCAATAATGCGATTAGCTTCGTCCTTGGGACAAGGATATTGAGCCTTCCGATTGATAGCAAACATCAATTGCTCAATCACATCGCAGTTGTTCGGAAATTCGGTATAAGCCTTTTCCCATAGTTCGAGATTTTTATCATTCTCTCCGTTATTTTGATAGATCGCGGCTTGCCGTTTATATTTAGTAATTGCTTCTTCCACTCTTACTTGATCTACACAAAGCAATTCATCAACAGTCACATCAAAATAAAACGCGATTTTAGGTAACAAAGTAATATCCGGAAAACCTTCGCCGCGCTCCCACTTTCCAACGGATTGCGGTGTAATTCCAAGATGGTTGGCGAGGGCTTCTTGGGTAATGTTTTTCTGTTGTCTTAATGAGCGTAATTTTTCTTTCAAGTTAATTTCCATAAATTCAATCCACCTTTGTTTAGATTGATAAGCGCTTATCTTGACTATATTATATCAAATATTTGTTGCAATTTCAAGAACCGCAAAGTTTATTTGCAGGCGGATTTTACAACTTTTGGTTGTTCGCACTAAAAGCCTCGGCAAGGAAACTCCCTGCCGAGGCTGATTTGTATAAAACTGTCTTTTAGCACCCGAGGCTAATTCCGCAGGTCTTGTTTTATTTTAATTTATATCCTTCTTTTTTGAGCGCGTTTGCTATTGCTTTCCTGTCAATTTCTTTTTCGGCTGTAACGGTTGCCTTTCCGCTTTTATGGCTTACCGATATGCACTTTACACCGTCAAAGCCTTCGAGCGTTTTTCGTACCGTGGCTTCGCAATGTCCACACATCATACCATTTATTTTAAGCGTCACAGTGTTTGCCTTTTCTTCTCCTTTTGCGGAAAGTCTTACGAAATTAAGACGCAGAGCATTTGTAACGACGAGAAAACTTGAAACGCTCATCGCAGCTGCGCCAAACATTGGATTCAGCTGCCAACCTAAGAGGGGAATGAAAATACCTGCTGCAAGCGGTATTCCTATGAAATTATACCCGAACGCCCAGAAGAGATTTTCGTGTATATTTCTTATTGCCGCGCGGCTGAGCTTTACCGCCGATACGAGATCCGAGAGTCGGCTCTTTATAATGACCACGTCAGCCGCGTCGACCGCGATATCCGTACCCGTGCCGACCGCGATCCCGATATCCGCGCTTGTGAGCGCAGGTGCGTCATTTATACCGTCACCGACCATAATTACTTTTCCATGCTCTTTAAGCTCACGTATTACTTTTTCTTTACCGTCAGGCTTTACGTCGGAATAGACCTCGTCAACACCAGCCGACGCTGCTATGGCTTTAGCTGTTTTTTCGTTGTCACCCGTGATCATGACCACACGCAATCCCATCCTTTTAAGCTCTTCAACAGCGTCACGGCTGTCGGGCTTTATTGTATCGGCAACCGCTATAATACCGAGAACTTCACCGTCACGGCAGAAATAAAGCGGAGTTTTACCGTTTTCCGCAAGCTGTGTCGCATTTTCGGTTAAGGTCTTGTCCACCTTAGCTTTTTCTTTTATAAGCTCGAGATTTCCGCCGAAAAGCACAGCACCTTCAAGTTTTGCGGTGACTCCGTTTCCTGCGAGGACCTCAAAATCCGAGACCTTTTTGACGGTAATATTATTTTCCTCTGCATAAGACATAACTGCTTTTGCAAGAGGATGCTCACTGCCGTTTTCAAGTGACGCGGCGATTTCAAGAAGCTCGTTTTCCGTAGAATTTTCAGAAGGAATTATATCTGTGACGTCAGGCTTACCGAGCGTTATCGTGCCTGTTTTATCAAGTGCCACGGTCTTTGCCTTTCCCGTGACCTCAAGCGCGCTTGCGGTTTTGAAAAGTATTCCGTTTTTAGCACCGACACCGCTACCGACCATAATAGCAACGGGTGTTGCAAGTCCAAGTGCGCAAGGACAGCTTATAACGAGCACTGAAATAGAGCGAGCCAGAGCAAAGCCGAACGATCTTTCCGAG
>JAZODV010000154.1:0-6039 GCA_045597185.1 Eubacteriales bacterium | reverse complement strand
ATGAGGTCAACACGATTACGTGCGTTGTCTCGGAGGCAATAGCTACACTTATCGCCGGTGATATCATTGTCGGATAATTAAACTTAATAAGAAGGGCGGAGTCATTGACGAAGCCCTCACGGAAAACGGCGAAGCCATACGCAAAAATGCGTATGGCTTCGGCGTTTTCCTGTGAAAAACAACGACAAATAATATTTTTCAAATTTTGATTTGTCGGTGAGTTAGGCGCGAAGCGTTTGGAGGTTTTTGCGTCGCTTTTTGCAAAAAGCGACCGCCGCTCCAGCGCGCGTGCGCTGGTCGCCCTCCGCAGAGGCGAAATACCCTGTGCAAAAAAGCGCCACGGAGGGGTTCGGGGAACCACACAAGTGGGGGGTTCCCCGTCCTAAGCGATGCTTTTCCGCTGTTTTCACCCGCTTTTTTCTTTGTGGCAAAAGGCGCAAAGAAAAAAGCTTGGCAAAAAAGAACACGCCGTGGGGGATATTTCGCCTCTGCGGAGGCGAGCAGCGCACGCGCGCTGGATCAGCGGTCGCTTTTTGCAAAAAGCGACGCAAAAACCTTCAAACACTTCGCGCCTAACAGTTCTACAAATCAAAATTTGAAATTATATCATTCCCAATTCGGCTTTGCTTCAAACGTATGCATTTCATTTCGGTATGGGAAGGTTATTCTGTATGAAAACAGCATGGGCGCGTCCTTTTCGTCGCGCGAGCCGTATTTATGGTCTCCGACAAGCGGAAAGCCGCGACTTGAAAACTGCACTCTTATCTGGTGGCTTCTTCCTGTATAAAGTCTTATTTTGACAAGTGCCGTATCCTCATTTTGCTTTATTTTTTCAAATTCAAGCTCTGCCCTTTTGACTCCCTTTCGCTCGCGACTTACGACAAAAACTTTATTTTTGCGCGAATCTTTAAACAAAAGGTCGGTCCATCTATCGCGGTCGGGCGGTGTTCCGTGTACCGTGGCAAGATATTCTTTTATCATACTTCCGTCGGTCACAGCTCTTGACAGCGCGGCGGCTGTTTGCTTATTTCTCGCGTAAACCATAACTCCGCCTACGTTCAAATCAAGTCTGTGTACCGTGAAGAATTCACCGCCAAGTGCTTCTTTCAGCGCGTTCGGCACACCTGTTTCGGAGTCAAGTCCGACAGGCTTTACGCAAACGGCAATATTTTTATCAGAATAAAGTATATCCATAAAAGCCTCAGACCGCAGCCGTCTCTCTGTCAAGCTCTTTTAGTATCTCACGTTCACTGAACAGTACCTTCTTACCGTTTATAAGCTGATAATTTTCGTGTCCCTTGCCCGCAAGCAGAACGATATCACCGGGGCGCGCTATCTCCGCCGCATAGACTATTGCATCATGTCTGTCGGAAATTCCTATATAAGAATCCTCATCATCAAACTGCTCGGCTATATCCGCAATAATATTTTCGGGCGGCTCGCAGTCAGGGTTGTCCGACGTGATTATACTGAAATCGGCAAGCGACGAGGCAACCTTACCAAGCTCCGCGCGGCGCATCTGCGTTCTTCCTCCAACAGAGCCGAAAAGGCAGATAAGGCGCGACGGCTCGTATTCTCGAAGCACTGACAGAACCGACCGCAGACTCTCACCGTTGTGCGCGTAATCTATAACGAAATCAACACCGCCTACGCGGTAGGTCTCAAATCTTCCGCTGACCCTCGCGGCACTTAAGGCATCGGCTATCTCGTTTCTTGAAAGCCCGTATATTTTACATATACCTATCACGAGAAGAGCGTTTGACACGTTGAATCTTCCCGGAAAATTAAGTGTTACACGGCTTCTCCATTGCTCCGTTATACAATCGAAAGAAACCCCCATACCGTCACTGTCTCGGTAATTTTCTATATTTTTAGCGGTTATATCCGCACCTTTTTCGGACGAACAAATAATTTTAATAGCACCTGCGGGAGTAGCCGACAAAAACTCATCCGATTCGGGTGAATCTGCGTTTACAAGCGCAACCCTTCCGCAATGCTCCGAAAAAAGTAGCTTTTTACATTCTTTATAGTGTTCAAAATCTTTATGCTCGGCTCCGCCTATATGATCGGGATAGAGGTTTGTATAAACACACGTATCAAACGTAAGTCCTCTGACTCGTCCTGTCATAAGTGCTTGTGAGGACACCTCTATCACAGCAAGATCTACACCGGATGACACCATCATAGAAAGATATTCATAAATATCGCAGGATTCGGGGGTGGTATTGGGTGTATCAAAGTGATAGCCGTCAAAATCAACGCCATTTGTGCCTATGTAACCTGTTTTAACTCCGCTTTTATTTAACACGAAAGCCGAAAGCTCGGCAACCGTCGTTTTTCCCTTTGTGCCGGTAATACCGATAAGCTTGAGTTTGTTTTGAGAATGCCCGTAGAACTCAGCGGCAACGTCGGCAAGTGCATGGCGTGTTCCCTGCTTTGCGATAAGCACCTTAGTTCCTCTTATCGGAAAGCCTCTCGGCATTCTTTCGCAAACAAACACACGGCAACCTCTTTCGTATGCGTCAAGCGCGTAATCGTGTCCGTCGCTTATCGCTCCCACAAGGCAGAAAAACACCGAATTCTTAACCGCCTTGCGAGAATCGTAGCATACCGACGTAATTTTTATATCAAGTCGACCGGAAACAGGGCTGTTCCCCGTAAGCTCTGCAATTCTTGAAAGTCTTATAGCCTTCAAAGCTTCAACTCCTCTCTAAAAACGATACAGCTGTGCTCAATATATGGCTCGATGCCGCTCACCTCGCCGTTGAAAACAAGCACCGTAAAATCGGGATTGTCGTCGGCGAAGCTGCTAAGATACATCGACATTATTTCTGGAGACATACCGGACACACGGTGAAACCTGACGTACGGTCTGAGTCTTGTTTTAAGTCTTATACGTTTGTCAAAAACATGAATCTCACCGCCGCAGATATTTCTTGCAAGCAATATAGCGTCGGGATAGTCGCCGATGACCGCAGGTATCATAACATCTCTCATAATTTCTCCAAAAGCAACAAACTATGTTAATATGATACCACAAAAATAAGACAATAGTTTGACTACAAGATAATTTTTCTTTAACAACTATTGAAATTATCGAAAATATGTAATATAATTACTGTATAATTATCATTTTTTGAGGTTTTCATGAAAAGAGAAACGCTGTATTTCACATTTTCAAATATGCCGACGCTCACGACGGACCGACTTGTTCTGCGAAAGCTCAAAGCGTCCGACGCGTCTGATATGTTTGAATACGCAAAGCTTCCCGAGGTCACCAAATACCTGACTTGGAAGCCGCACAAGGATATACACTACACAAAGCAATATCTTGAATACCTCGGCACACGTTACGCTGTCGGTGATTTTTACGATTGGGCTATAACTCTTGCTGACAGCGGAAAAATGATCGGTACCGTCGGTTTTACAAAATTCGACCTGCCGAACAATAGCGCCGAAATAGGATACGTGCTAAATCCCGAATACGCAGGAAAAGGTATCGCCACCGAGGCGGCGAAAAAAATAGTTGACTTCGGATTTCGCTTTTTAAAGCTTCACAGAATTGAAGCAAAGCATATGGTTGGAAACGACGCCTCACACAGAGTTATGCAAAAGCTCGGCATGAAGGAAGAGGGTACGTTTCGTGAATCGTATTATGTAAACGGATCATACAGAACTGTAACTGTCTGCTCGATACTTGCAAACGAATATCAAATGAAAGAGGAATAAAATGGAGATCATAAAAAAGGCACAAAAACAATTCAAGGCCAATTTGCATTGCCACAGCGTTATATCAGACGGAAAGCTCACACCCGAAGAGCTGAAGGAAGCATATAAGTCTCACGGTTATTCTGTTCTAGCTATAACCGACCACGAATATCCGTACGACCACACAGCACTTACCGATAACGACTTTCTTATGCTCACAGGCTATGAAGCCTATATCAGGCCCGATCCAAAGGCAAGATTCAAACCGTTTGAGTCTGAGATACATATAAATCTCTTTGCAAGAGATCCGCACAATACCGCGTTTATCGGCTTTGATGAAAATTTCTGCAAATATGAAAAAGATCCGAAGAAAATTGCGGAATTCAATAAAATAGATCTCGGATGCCCGAGATCATCTTCCGTCGATTACGTTAACGAATTCGTAAGAGTTGCCAAGGAAAACGGATATATCTGCTCGCACAACCATCCATTCTGGTCGCTTGAGGAATGGGATCAGATAATGAAGTACGTGGGCTTTTTCTCGGTGGAGTTGTGCAATTACGGCTCTTTTGTCGGCAACCGTGCGGAATACAACGCACAACTATACGACTATATGCTGAGACACGGCAAAAAATTATTCTGTCACAGCGCGGACGACAATCATAACAAATATCCGTTTGACAGTCCAAAAAACGACTCCTTCGGCGGTTTTACAATGATTCTTGCCGATGAGCTTACATATGATTCGGTGTTCGCGGCGCTTGAAAACGGTAACTTTTATTCGTCGATGGGTCCGACGATAGAATGTCTTATAATTGACGGAAACAAGGTACACATAGAAACAAGCCCCGCCGCACAGATAACGATGTTCAACGGCGGAAGAAATCAAAAAACCGAAACAGGAACGAAGGACGAACCCGCAACGGTCGCCGATTTTATAATTCCCGACGGCTCACCGTTCGTCAGATTCAGCGTAGTCGATTTTGAAGGCAAATACGCCGATACACACGGATTTTTCTTGAAATACGAATAAACAATAAAGTACGGCTCTGCGTCGGTTAAGATGCAGAGCCGTGTTATTATTTATTCAACGATATTTTCAGCAATAAGCTCAAGAATAGTTGCGGGAACTACGCATATCATCTTCTCAACTTCGTTGATCTGGATCTGTACACACTCGAACTCAGCAGCATCTCCGTAAGAGGATGTCTTAGCCGACATAGTGGCTGCAAGACCGGTTGTCGTGCCGTCCTCAAGAGTGGTCTTATCTATCTGTGTGCACTTGTCAGAATACGACGATCTAACAGCTGTTGTGCCTTCGTTATGAATGATAGGAGCGTAAGGAGCAGAACCTGTATATGCGGGCAGGTAGTAGTTGTTCTCGATCAGCATACCTTCTCCTGTTACTTCAGCATCTCTCCATATGAACATATCTGCAACGCACCTGCTCGAATTAAGAGCACCTGCGTTGATACATCCTGTCATAACGACAGTTGCGTTTCCGGTTACCCAACCGATAATACCGCCTACAGAAGGACCTGCAGTCGACGTGACGTCAACGTCACCGTAGTTCATGGAGTTGACAATGGTCGTGCCTCTACTGTTCGGACAATAAGCAACCAGACCACCTGTAGTCTGGCGGATATTTGCCATTGAGTGCTTAATGTCACCGAAGTTTACGCAGTCATAGAACGAGAAAGTTCCACCTGTTCCTACTGCAGAGAGACCGGCGATACGGCACTCACCCTGATGGACTTCTGCATTCGCCGCGACGTAGTTGGATGTAATGTCTCCAAAGTTTATGCAACGTGTCAGCAGCAAAGGTGTGCTGTCACCGTGACCGGAAACACCGCCGAGACGGCAGTTGGATGCGTAAGCGTTGAGATCTCCGTAGTTTATACAGTCTGTAAGCTCAAGAGCAACGGGTGCGCCCTCGGAGATACCGTAAATACCGCCAAAATAGTGTCTGGCTGCAGTGGGATCTTCCTGGCCGTCTGCATTCTTGGGAACAAGACCGTTAATATCTCCAAAGTTTACGCACTCTGTGAAATATCCAAGTCCCTTTATACGTCCAGCGATACCGCCGGCATTTCTGGTACGACACTCGATATCTTTGTAGTTTGTACACCACTTAAACGCGTTCTCATGTACAAGGGTATCAGATGTGGAGGATCCGATAATACCACCGATGTGTCCTTCAGAAGTAACTGTTCCGTTGTTTGCGCAGTTGATAACACTGAGAATACCGGGAGCTGCGCCGTTCAAATATGCGAGAAGTCCGCCTGCGTAGCCTTCTTTTGTATTTGCAACCGTACCGGTATTGACACATCC
>JAZODV010000153.1:0-3290 GCA_045597185.1 Eubacteriales bacterium | reverse complement strand
GTATGAAGAACCTGCGTCCCGTCTCCAAGCTTGAAAGAGTCATCTTCCCCATCTACGTTACCCTTATCGTTGCTCTCGTTCTTCCCGACGCCGCAACTCTCGTCGGCGCTCTGATGCTCGGTAACCTCTTTAAGGAATCCGGCGTTACCGACCGTCTTTCCAAGACCGCTCAGAACGAGCTTATCAACATCGTAACGATCATGCTCGGAGTTTCCGTCGGTGCAACAGCTAACGCGGAGGACTTCCTCTCTCCCAAGACGATATTTATCATTATTCTCGGTCTTGTTGCGTTTTCAATATCCACCTGCGGCGGACTTCTGTTCGGTAAACTCATGTGCTTCCTTACAAAGGGCAAGATCAATCCCCTTATCGGAAGCGCAGGCGTTTCCGCAGTTCCTATGGCAGCCCGTGTAGCCCAGATGGAAGGACAGAAGGCTAACCCCAAGAACTTCCTTCTTATGCACGCTATGGGACCCAACGTTGCGGGAGTTATCGGATCGGCTCTTGCCGCCGGTGTTCTCATCGCACTTCTCGGTTGATAATCACACAAAGAGGTGGTATATAAAATGGCACAAAAGGTTTATATTACAGATACTATTTTACGTGACGCGCATCAGTCTCAGGCTGCGACACGTATGAGACTCGAGGATATGCTCCCCGCCTGTAAGGCGCTTGACGAGGTTGGATATTGGTCTCTTGAATGCTGGGGCGGCGCCACATTTGACTCATGCATGCGTTTTCTCGGAGAGGACCCTTGGGAAAGACTTCGCACACTCAGACGAGCAATGCCAAACACAAGACTTCAGATGCTTCTCCGTGGACAGAATCTTCTCGGATACAAGCATTACGCCGATGACGTTGTTGACACATTCGTAAAAAAATCCGTTGAGAACGGTATCAACGTAATTCGTATATTCGACGCGCTTAATGACATTCGTAATATGGAAGCCGCAATGAAGGCTACGAAAAAATACGGCGGTCACTGTGAAGCTGCTATCAGCTATACCGTAAGTCCTGTTCACAGCGAGGATTATTTTGTCGAGCTTGCGAAAAAGCTTGAGGAAAGAGGAGCCGACACTATCTGTATCAAGGATATGGCAAACCTTCTCCTTCCCTACGATGCATATTCTCTTGTAAAGGCTCTCAAGAAAAAGGTGAGCGTGCCAATACACCTTCACACCCACAACACTACGGGCACGGGCGACATGACCTACCTTATGGCAATACAGGCAGGCGTTGATATTGTTGATACCGCGCTGTCTCCCATGGCAAACGGCACCTCACAGCCCTCGACAGAGGCTATGGTCGCAACACTTAAGGGTACGGAATACGACACGGGAATAGATTTAAATAAACTGAGCGATATCGCGGCGCACTTCAGAACCGTCGCGGCAAAGCTTAAGGAGCAGGGCTCGCTTGACCCGAAGGTCCTTAACGTTGACCCCAATACTCTCCTGTATCAGGTTCCCGGCGGTATGCTTTCGAACCTTATATCACAGCTAAAGCAGGCAAAGGCAGAGGATAAATACTACGACGTTCTTGCAGAAGTACCGCGCGTACGTGAGGATTTCGGTTATCCACCGCTCGTAACACCGACAAGCCAGATAGTCGGAAGCCAAGCGGTTCTCAACGTTCTTTCGGGCGAGAGATACAAGATGGTAACGAAGGAATCCAAGGGCGTTCTCCGCGGTGAGTACGGTATGCTTCCCGGCAAAGTCAACGAAGAGGTACGCAAGAAGGCTATTGGTGACACCGAGGTCATTACCTGCCGTCCCGCAGACCTGCTTGAGCCTGAGCTTGACAAATACCGCGAGGAATTTGGGGCTATTACCAAGAGTGACGAGGACGTGCTCAGCTGCGCGCTCTTCCCGCAGGTCGCGCCCAAGTTCCTTGAGGAACGCGACAGACCCAAGGCTACCGAAGTAACGACG
This sequence comes from Eubacteriales bacterium, assembly GCA_045597185.1. Taxonomy (GTDB): domain Bacteria; phylum Bacillota; class Clostridia; order Oscillospirales; family CAG-272; genus RGIG3994. The sequence goes on along the minus strand of JAZODV010000153.1, from coordinate 1,359 downwards.
GACGAAAACACAGTCCGCGAGCTTTTCGTAGAAGACATTTCAAACTAATAAAAAAAAGAGACTAAAATGAGCATAACCAATAAAAGCAAGGGCAACTTTACGTGAGTTCCCTTGCTTTTATTTTTGATTGTATTTTTTATCTTCGTAGACGATCTAAGAATTCGTTGATCTTGAAATTTATTACGAACTTGCTTCGTACTCTCTCATATAGACAGTCTGCTTCGGGAAAAGGAAGAAAAGACCCGCCGACACGCTCACGAAATAAACGGTTCATACGTATTTTGTGCCGTTTGCTTGGCGCCGGTATTTCCATATCCTTGGTTTCTTCCTCTATCTTGCGGATCTCCTCGTCCTCCGCATCGAACAATGCACGCATGAAAATCTCACGGGTCTCGTCAGACATCCCCTCAAAAAGATCATCTTCTATATTTTCGACATTTTGATTTGTTGTTTTACTATAAATTTTCATTTTCTTCCTCTCTTTTCCTGTAAATTCAACTTATAGCATCATCTAAACAAATCACAAAAATTGTACTCCAAAGCATATATTTATATCTTTTAGATATTATATCATATCTTTTAGATTCTGTCAATAATCATCTGTACGGGGTAAAATATTAGTGAAGAGGTGAAGCTATGAATTTGATGTATGAATACGAGTACATGCAGATCGGTTTAAAGATTGCATACTATCGTAAATTGCGAGGATTGACGCAAGAGCAGTTGGCAGAGAAAATTGACCGTGCTCCCGGATTTATCGGTCACGTTGAAGCACCTAATATTAACAAAGCGGTATCTCTTGATACACTTTTTGAGATTGCAAAGGTGTTAAATGTTCCTGCATATAAATTCCTTGTATTTGATGATTAAAATGATTTAAACTCAAAAGTGTCTTGCTCCGATATTGGCGTAAGACGCTTTTGAGTTTTATTACGAGCTTGCTCAGTACTCTCTCATAGAGATTCTCCACTTCGGGAAAAGGAAGGAAAGACCCGCCGACACGCTCACGAAATAAACGATTCATACGTATTTTGTGCCGTTTGCTTGGCGCCGGTATTTCCATAGACAGCCCCTCGAAAAGATCACCCTCGTCTATATTTTCGACATTTTGCTTTGTGTTTTAATATAATTACTCATTTTTTCTTCCACCGTTGAGTTTTTTTAAACAAAAAAGTGCGCCAACCGAAGCCAGCGCACCGAAAATCGCAAACTCCGATTGTCGCTCAACAAATCAAATCAGAACGGGAATAGCTTCTACATCCTAACTTATGGAATTTGCGTTTTTGCCAAATTCAAAAATTAGGATGCGAAAAAAAGGGTATAATTATCCCTATAAAAGTCGGAGGCCAAGCGGGCTTA
>JAZODV010000152.1:0-5487 GCA_045597185.1 Eubacteriales bacterium | reverse complement strand
CAAAAACCTTCAAACGCTTCGCGCCTAACAGTTCGACAAATCAAAATTTACCCATAAAATTTCATATCCAAAAATTCACATTCAAAAAAATCGTGTCAACTGTTTATTTCGCTTTCGGTAGGGAAAAAATAGAATTGAAAGCTAAAAACCCCTACTGAAAGGAATTAAAAATATGACACAGGTCAAACGCGGAGATATATTTTATGCAGATCTGAGTCCCGTAGTGGGATCGGAACAGGGAGGTCTGCGTCCCGTTCTCATCATTCAAAACGATGTTGGAAACCGTTACAGTCCGACAGTTATTGCAGCGGCAATTACATCACGTATGGGTAAAACACGTATGCCCACTCATATCGACATACACGCCGAAAAGGTTGGTCTCGCCAAGGACTCGGTAATTCTTCTCGAACAGATACGTACGCTCGATAAACGCAGACTCAAGGAAAAGCTCGGACATCTTGACGACGTTATGATGAATTCTGTGAATTCCGCTATAGCCGTCAGCTTCGGTCTATCTGAGCCGAACCATAATGTTGCTGTAGCCACAAACGAAAACGGCGGGGTTATTGCGTAAAAAGTTAAAAAAATTGTATATTTTTTCACAAACCCCTTGATTTTATTGCAAAAAAATATTATACTATTAGAGTTAGAAAGCTTTAACGTATAAAATTTTTTTTGTAAGGAGAAAATAAAATGGCTCTTGTAACAACAAAAGAGATGTTCAAGAAGGCATATGAGGGCGGTTACGCCGTCGGTGCTTTCAACATCAACAACATGGAGATTATTCAGGCTATCACAGAGGCAGCCGCAGAGAACAAGTCTCCCGTAATACTTCAGGTTTCGGCAGGCGCACGTAAGTATGCAAAGCACGCGTATCTTATGGGTCTTGCAAAGGCGGCAGCCGAGGATTCGGGCGTTGATTTCGCTCTCCATCTCGACCACGGCGCAGATTTTGAGATCTGCAAATCCTGTATTGACGGTGGATTTACGTCCGTTATGATCGACGGCTCTCACCACAGCTATGAGGACAATATCGCAGTTACACGTAAGGTGGTTGAGTACGCTCACGAGCGCGGCGTTGTTGTTGAGGGTGAGCTTGGTGTTCTTGCAGGCGTTGAGGATGACGTCGTTGCTGAGCATTCGTCCTATACACGTCCCGAAGAGGTTGAGGATTTCGTAACACGTACAGGTGTTGACTCTCTCGCTATCTCTATCGGAACAAGCCACGGAGTATATAAGCACACAGCAAAGCAGTGCACAAGAAACGAAGAAGGTATCCTCGTTCCGCCTCCGCTCCGCTTTGATATTCTCGAGGAGATCGAAAAGAGACTCCCCGGATTCCCGATCGTTCTCCACGGTGCTTCCTCTGTACCTCAGGAGTACGTAAAGGAGATCAATGAGCTCGGCGGCGCACTTCCGGATGCTGTCGGTATTCCCGAAGAGCAGCTCCGCAAGGCAGCAAAGATGGCAGTATGTAAGATCAATATCGATTCCGATATCCGTCTTGCCATGACAGCAGGTATCCGTCGCGTTCTTGCAAATGATCCTTCCGCATTTGACCCCCGCGCATACCTTAAGGTTGCACGTGACGAGGTCAAGAAGATGGTCGCACACAAGATCGTTAACGTGCTCGGATCGAACAATACTCTCTAATTTTAAAAACAAACAAGGAACAGATGCAAAAATCCGTTCCTTGTTTGCTTTTTTCATGCAAATTTCAGGTGCAATACACTTAAATACACATTAATTTAAGGTTTTGCTATTGACAAAACAGAAAATAATGGTATAATGTTATCAGTGTTAACCTAAAAGGAGAAAATTTTTATGTCTTATTTTACGATTCTTACAGACTCATCCTGCGATCTGCCGGCAACTACAGCCGACCAGCTCCATACGAGAGTTGTCCCGCTTTCTGTTTTTGCGGACGGAAAGCAGTACTATAATTTTCTTGACGGATCTCATATAGGCTTTGAGGAATTTTACGACAGACTCAAGGGCGGAGAGCTTATAACCACAAGTGCTATCAACGTAAGTCAGATAAAGATAGCAATGGAGGCTGAGCTTATGTCGGGTCACGACGTGCTTTACATCGGATTCTCGAGCGGACTCAGCGGAACGTATAACGCAGGTAAGCAGGCGGCGGCTGAGCTTGAGGGCGTATATCCCGGAAAGCACATATATACCGTTGACTCTCTTTGCGCCTCTCTCGGTCAGGGACTTCTCGTTTATCTCTGCGTTATGAAGAGAAGAGAGGGCTGGACTGTCGAGCAGGTACGCGACTACGCAGAGGAAATGAAGCTCAAGATCTGCCATTGGTTCACGGTCGATGACCTTCACCACTTAAAGCGCGGCGGAAGAGTTTCGGGAGTTACCGCAGTTGTTGGCTCAATGCTTAACATAAAGCCCATTATGCACGTAAACAATGACGGTAAGCTCGAAAATGTAGCAAAAGCAAGAGGACGCAATGCGGCTATCAATGCTCTGTTTGACAGGCTCTGCGAGGGCGCTGTTGATCCTGAGAATCAAGTAATATTCATCAGCCACGGAAACTGCCGCGAAGATGCCGACAAGCTTGCAAAAATGATAAGAGAAAAATTCGGCTGTAAGGTACTTATAAACTTTGTCGGACCTGTTATCGGAGCACATTCCGGACAGGGAACACTTGCGCTCTTCTTTGTGGGCAGCGAGAGATAACAAATTCAAGGGGATTTTAGTAGTTTAAGAGGGGATTTTACAATGGACAAAATATATGCAAGAGATTACTATGCTATGCTGACATATGCCGCGTCTCGTCTTACAGACAAAGCGGATGAGGTCAACGCGCTTAACGTTTTTCCTGTTCCCGACGGTGATACGGGTTCAAATATGAGCATGACTATATCGGGTGTTTCGGGAATCACAGAGGATATGCTTTCGTCACTCAGTTCTGTTTCTTCGTCTGCGGCAGACCTTATGTTGCGTTCTGCAAGAGGAAATTCGGGTGTTATTCTGTCTGTATATTTTAGAGGTATTGCGTCCGAGCTTGATGGACTTGAATCGGCTGAAGCAAAGGATCTTGTAAAAGCGTTGGCGTCAGGAACGAAAGCGGCATACGGTTCTGTAATGAATCCCACCGAGGGGACCATACTGTCGGTAATGCGCGCGGCATCAGAAGCCGTTGAAGATTTTGACGGTGAATCTGTAACCGAGCTGTTTAAAACCGCGCTCACCGCGGCTGAAGAAGCTCTTGCAAGAACACCGGAGCAGCTTCCCGTACTTAAAGATGCGGGCGTTGTAGATGCAGGCGGATGTGGATTTATCCTTATTTTCTCTGCTATGACTTCGGTTCTTTCTGGTGAGACCGAGGACTTTGAGCTTCCAAAACCCAAGGCGGCGGTTCAGATGAGTGCTGCGGCGGCTTGCGACGCTGAGATCGTTTTCCCGTATTGCACCGAATGTATCGTTGAAAAATCCGATGAATATGCGGGGGAGGGCATGGCAAACGAGCTTCACGAGTTCTTGCTTTCCGGCATCGGTGACAGCCTTGTTTTCGTTGAAGACACATCTATAATCAAGCTTCACATACACACAGACCATCCGGGTAACGTGCTTAGCGAAGCCGAAAAATACGGTATGTTCCTTACTGTTAAGATAGAAAATATGAGACAGCAGCACACAGAGCTTTCGTCGTCGGCAACAAACAGTCTTGAGGACGGTGTCGGATTTGTTGCAGTATCGAACGGAGACGGAATCAAGGAAATTTTCCTTGACCTCGGCGTTAATGAGATAGTATCGGGCGGCCAGACGATGAATCCGAGTACGGACGATCTGCTTGATGCCATAAAGAAGGTTGGCAAAAAGCAGGTATTTGTGCTTCCCAACAACTCGAATATAGTGCTGTCGGCAGAGCAGACTGTCGCGCTTGCAAAGGATCTTGGAATCGAGGTCAGAGTAATTCCGTCGAAGTCAATTCCTCAGGGGATCACCGCACTTTACGATTTCGATCCTGAAGCTGATATTGATGCTAACGAAAAGGCAATGCGCGAGGGACTTAAGGAAGTCATATCTCTTTCTGTTACCAATGCGGTTCGTGATGCTGTTATCGGTGATCTTAAAATAAAAGAAGGACAGTTTATCGGTCTTTGCGAAAACAAGGTAAGAGAGGTAGACGACACCATTGACGGTTGCGTCGAAAAGCTTATCGGACGGGTGGTTGATTCTTCTTGCGTGACCGTGTACGTGGGAGAAGGACTTGGCGACGGCGAAACGAGCCGAGTCACGAAACTTATAGAGGACAAACTCGGAGATTCCGTAGATTTTACCGTTATATACGGCGGTCAGCCTGTATATTCGCTCATAATTTCGGGTGAATAATATGACGGATCCCATAACAAAAGAGTACGTTGACACAAAAAGCGCACTGATACGTGCGGGACTCAAGGAGCTGAGAGAAAACGGATACAACAATTTCTCGATCCGCCGCGTAGCTGCAGATTGCGGTATATCGTGTGCCGCTCCGTACCGACATTTCAAGAACAAGAGTGAATTTGTACTTGAAATATTCAGGTATATCAACCGCGAATGGTATTTGACGCAGAATGTCATACTCAGCGAGTACGCAGACGATAAGGACAGACTTATTGAGATAAGTGTGTCGTACGTCAGGTTTCTTGTCGATCATCCGGACTTTTTTGCGATACTCATGTCGAGTATTGAGGGGATGGGAGATGAGGAACGTATCAAAGTGAAGTCGGGAGTCAGCACTTGTGTTCGAGGACTTGTTGAGAATTATTGCAATCGCGTGGGAATGTCCGATACCGACCGTGACCGAAAGATGTATATAATAAGGTCAATAATAATGGGCGGCGCGTGGATGATACTCAACGAAGAGGTGGATAACAGCGAAAAAGCTCTTGACTTCGTACGCACCTCGGTCGCAAGAGAGTTTGATATTGAATAATCATTATAAAATCGGCAGAAGGATTGATCCTCTGCCGATTTTGTGGTATAATTAGGATACAAATTAATAACATTTATTGAAATAAAACAAGGAGAAGAAATGGAAATAACTATTGATGTTTTAGAAAAATATTTACTTGAAAGATACGGCGGCTGGGCAAATGAGCAGGGACTGTTTTTGAAATTGGTAGAAGAAATCGGAGAGGTAGCAGAGGTTATCAATATGCGTTCCGGAAGTAAAAAGGCAATTGATGTTGATCTTACACGCGAGCTTGGGACAGAACTTGCCGACATGATCCACTACATAGTTGCCATTGCTGCAATTAATAACATTGATCTTACATCAATTATGCTTGATAAAGATAAAAAAGCTTCCGTAAAGTATAATCACGATACTAATTTGGAGACTTTTATTTCTAAGTCAAAAAAATAAAGATCACCCCGACAGCTTAGTCTGTCGGGGCTTTATAATTATGTAATTACTGTATCTCATTCTGTCTTGCGACGAGTGACTGACCGCAGTAGATCTCGCGGAGCTTCGGCTTTTCG
>JAZODV010000151.1:0-1778 GCA_045597185.1 Eubacteriales bacterium | reverse complement strand
TGATATCGGGCATTATGCTCTCCCTCCTGAGATCTAATAATATTTGTTAGATATATTATATAAAACCAACGCGGTAAAGTCAAGTGAAAAGCCAAATTTTTATCGATTTTTTGCGCATTAAACCGAAAACATTTCGAAACTTATTGACAATCAAAACGAAACTGTTTATAATATTGTTGTAAAATTGTTTACATACCTTATAATATACAAAAGGAGAATACTATTATGATGAAGGCAGGTTTTTCAAGACTCGATATTACTCCCCCACTCGGCTCGGATCTGTCGGGATATTTTACCAGAAGGGCGGCAAAGGGTGTGCTCGATCCGCTTTATATCAACGCTGTCGCAATTCAGAACGGCACTCAAACGCTTGTGCTCATAGCTATCGATTATATAGGTATCGACTTTGAGCATAGCACGAAAATAAGAGAGCTTATCTCGGAGAGAACTTCCGTACCTACGGACTGTATAATTATTTCCGCGCTTCATCAGCACACGTCTCCTTGTATTGCAGACGTTAAAAAATGGTTTACCGCTCTAAGAGACGATACTTTTCTGGAGATCTTATACCGCAAGCTCGGTGATGCCGCCGTTATGGCAATGGACGACCTTAAGGACGCGAGTCTCAGCACCGCTTCAAAAGAGACCGACGAGCCTATCTCGTTTGTTCGCCGTTATTTTACTAAGGAAAACGGAGTCCAAACAAATCCGTCCACTTCAAAAAATATTCTTCTCGGCAGATGTGACGAAGCCGATAACACGGTTCGTCTCGTACGTTTTTCGCGTGAGGGAGCAAACGATATCGCACTGGTCAATTTTTCAACTCATCCCGACGTGATCGGCGGCGAATATATTTCTGCCGATTGGCCGGGCTTTACAAGAAGATTCGTTGAAGAATATATTCCGGGCGTTTCCTGCGCATTTTTCACGGGCTGTCAGGGTGACAGTAATCACATCGATTTCTTTAAGCCCAAAACCGAACGTATAAAAAACAACGACGGATACTGCCACTCAAGATATATGGGTGAAACTGTCGCGGCGGCGGTCAAGGATATGTGGAATAATACAAAGCCCTGCGACAGCACCGACATTTTCGCAAAAAGCGTTACGGTGTATAACCGCACAAACCTTCAGGATGTTGACAAATACGATGAATACAAGGCTTGGTACGACGATTATGAAGCCGGCAGACTCGGCTATGATCCAAGCATTGCCGAGCTTGCATACGCAAGTCGAATAATACAGCTTCGCACGTCCAAGATATTCAGACCGATCCCGATAAGTGTCTTGGGATTTGGCGATATTCTGTTTGTTGGCTTTGGCGGCGAGCCGTTTACCTCATACGGTGACGCAATTCGCGCGCTCGCTCCCGATAAATTTGTAGTCTGCGCGGTCTGCACAAACGGATACGAAGGATATTTCCCGACAAAAGAAGCCTTCGAGCAGGGCGGTTATGAAGCCCTCTCATCCCTCTTTACGCCGAGCGTTGAAGAGGAAATAATATCCGCCGTGAACGGAATTTTTAAAAGCTTAAAGTAATTTTCCGTAAATCTTCACGCAAAATAACAATTTATACGAAAACAGGTGAGTCTTTCACGGCTCACCTGTTTTGTTCAAATTTTGATTTATCGGTGGGTTTGATTCGAAGGGATCTGTAGGGGTCGACGGTCTCATTTCAATCTCTTCCTTCGAGATCCTTCGCTCATATTTTTAAGTCCAAGCCCCCATCGTGTCATCCTCGAGCGTAGCGAAGGATCCCGATGGGGTATTCCTTATGG
>JAZODV010000150.1:0-4824 GCA_045597185.1 Eubacteriales bacterium | reverse complement strand
GGTGACAAGGTCTGCGCGCTTCTTGGCGGCGGTGGATATGCCGAATACGTAAACGTAAAATACGATATGCTGATGCCGATACCGAAGAACTGTTCCGTGGTCGAAGCTGCGGCGATCCCCGAGGCATTTGCGACGGCGTATCTCAACTTGTTCATTGAGGGAAAGATCAAAGAAGGAAATACTCTTTTAATGAATGCGGGTGCATCCGGACTTGCAAGTGTGATAATTCCTATGGCAAAAGCGTTCGGTGTTCGCGTAATAACTACGGTTCTGACCGACGAGATCGCAAACAATATCAAGCATTTGAATGCCGACAGAGTTGTTGTTACAACTAAAGAGGATATTTCTCTCGTTCTTAAGGAAGAGCTCGAAGCGGGACACGGCGTTGATGTTGCCATTGACTGCCTTGGCGGCGAAATTATGGGAAAGTGTATTCATTATCTGACCCACGGTGCCCGTTGGATAATGATAGCCGCGCTCGCGGGTACAAAAACAGAGATCGACCTCAAGAACATATACGTAAGAAACGTACGCATCGTCGGAAGCACGCTTCGCTCGCGCACACCAGAAATGAAGGCGGAAATACTTGCGGGTATCGTCCGTGACGTATATCCAAAAATTGAAGCCGGACTTGTAAAGCCCACGATATATAAGATCCTTCCGATACAGAAGGCAGAAGAAGCACACGACATACTTTACCGCGGAGAAAATGTCGGCAAGGTGGTACTTAGCGTAAATTAAAAAATAAGAGCCCTGATGATTCATTCTTCATTCTTCGGGGCTCCTTTTCGTTGACAATGTTATTCATATGTGGTATAATTATCCGGTAGACTGTAATTTGAAAGGATAGATGTATGAAAATAGCTATACTTGACGCGAAAACACTTGGCGAGGATCTTGATCTTTCGGCAGCAGACCGTTTCGGTGAGGTTTGTATATATTCCAACAGTACTGAAGAAGAGGTCGCAGAGAGGGTTACAGATGCTGACGTTGTTATAATAAATAAGATAAAAATGAACGAAAAGGTGCTGAAAAACGCAAAAAAACTCAAGCTTATCTGCGTTGCGGCGACCGGGTTTGACAATATTGACACCGAATACTGCAAAAAAAGAGGAATACGCGTCGCAAACGTGCCTGCGTATTCCACGCACAGTGTTGCGCAGGTCACGGTGTCCATGGTGTGTTCACTTATGACACATCTTGAGGAATACCACGGCTTTGTCAAAAGCGGCGAATATATGACAAGTGACAGCGCAAACCGCCTCGTTCCCGTATATCATGAAATGAACGGTCTGACTTGGGGAATTATCGGCTTTGGAAATATCGGAAAGGCTGTCGGTAAAATCGCCGAGGCTTTCGGCTGTCGCGTTATCGTGAATAAAAGAACACCTATCGACGGAGTCGAATGCGTGGATCTTGATACGCTTATGCGTGAGTCGGATATAATTTCCATAAACTGTCCGCTTAACGATTCCACTCGCGGAATGATCGGAGAGAGAGAAATATCGATTATGAAACGGGGTGCTGTAATAGTAAACGTTGCGCGCGGCGGCGTATGGGACGAAAGGGCGATTGCGGATGCTGTACTTGACGGACGTATTGCCGGTATGGGCTGTGACGTATTCACGACCGAGCCGTTTAGAGCAGGGCACCCATTTGAAAAGATCAAAGACCTTGACAACGTTATTCTTACTCCTCATATGGCTTGGGGCTCATTTGAGTCGAGAACACGTTGCTTTGGCGTTATAGTATCGAATATAGAAGCGTTTTTCGGCGGAAAAGAGCAGAATCTTGTTGTTTGACAGTATGAACATAAATATTCGGTGACTTATGCGCACTTGAAAGCGGATTTTCGTCTATGAGAACCTTTTACAGAGCCTTTTTCGAAGAAATGGGCTGTTCACCAAAGGAGTATTTTAAAGAGATAATAAAATAAAAAGAGAACCGAGCTTCACATTATTGTGATGCTCGGTTATTTTTTGACTTTTTGTAATCTGAAGGAGTCATTCCGGTTTGTGCGCGGAATTCACGGTCAAACGCACGGACTGAAGCAAAGCCGCAGGCTTCGCTGATCGCTTCAACGGTATTGAAATTAGATATTAACATCTGCTTGCTTTCACTGATCCGTAACCGATTTACGTATTGTCTGAAGGAGATTCCCACTCGTTTCTTAAAAAATTTGGAGATATAGGCATAGTCATATCCGATCTCGGCTGCCGCATCTCTCAAAAAGCAGGGAGTACGGTAATTTTTATCGGCAAAAAGAAGGATCGAAACAAGAAGCTGATCGCCGAGCTTGTGCGATATTTCAACGTATTCGCTTTCCTTTTCAAATTCACCGCAAATAAAATAAGAAATGGCTTTTTGATGAAAAATATTGTCCGGATTTATATTTTTCGGCAACGAACAGAAAAACTTATTGTTTTTTGGAATTTTATTTTTATTTGTTTTATAAAAAGTCGACACCATTTCCGGAGAAAAAATACTTGTTAGTATCTCTCCTTCTTCAATACAGGTATATGAGTGAGGCTGGAGTGGGAAAATCAGAACCGATTCGCCGCTTTTTAGTATGTATTTTTTGTCGCCGATTGATATTTCGGTCGATCCGTTTATTTGATTGAAATATTCAAACGAACGGTGAATATGTATCGGAAAGCTCAAGCGTTTGCCTTCCCTTAGAATGAATTCGTTTTCGCTTAAAGAATGTATAGGCTCAAAAAACATACCAAGATCTCCCAAAAGACTAATTTTGTCTAATATTATACTACAAGATGTGTTTGTTTTCAAGACTCAATATGTTAAAATAAAAATGAATATAAACATAAGAAAGGAACTTAACGTTATGAAAAAAGCACTGATCTTTTGGGGCGGCTGGAACGGTCACGAGCCGGAGAAGGTTTCTCTGCGGTTCCAAAATATACTTGAAAAAAACGGATTTTCCGTTGATCGCGTTGAGGGGTCCGAATGCCTTGCAGACAAAGAAAAGCTGTTGACGTATGATCTGATCGTTCCGTGTGTTACCGGAAGTACCCTGCCTCGCGAGAGTGAAAAAAATGTCGCATATGCGATCAGCCGAGGAGTCGGTATTGCCGGATGTCACGGCGGTATGTGTGATTCGTTCAGAAATTCGACGGAATGGCAGTTTATAACGGGTGGTCAATGGGTAAGCCATCCTGGCGGTGACGGTGTAAAATATACTGTAAACGTACACAGAGGATCAAGCCCGATCGTTGAAGGAATTGAAGACTTTGAAGTCGTTTCAGAGCATTATTATCTTCACGTTGATCCTGCGGTCGAGGTACTTGCCTCCACCCGTTTCCCCGTGGTAAATTTCTATCACGCGGCAAACAAGCCTATATATATGCCTGTCGTATGGACAAAATATTGGGGCTTTGGAAGAGTCTTTTATTGCTCACTCGGGCATCATGATGACGTATTTGACAATTCTCCGGCGGCAAGCGTACTGATGGAAAGAGGAATGCTATGGGCAGCCGAAGGAAAATCCTATGCCGAAGAGCATAAGCTTGACCTAACAAAATATGACAATACCGCAAAAATGTATTAAAAAATAGGAGGAAAAAACAGATGCTTAACGTAGGAATGGTAGGCGTTGGATGTATCAGCGGTATCTACCTTGAGAATTTTACAAAAACTTTCAAAAATGTAAAGCTGATCGCGGTTTGCGATCTTATAAAGGAGCGAGCGGAAGTCGCAAAAGAAAAATATAACGTACCGAAAATTTACGATACGATGCATGAGCTTTTTGCCGATCCCGAAATAGACATAGTACTTAACCTTACACGTCCGTATCAGCATTTTGAGGTATCCCGTGCAGCACTTCTTGCAGGAAAACACGTATATTCCGAAAAGCCGCTCGGTGCGGATTTTGAAGAGGGAACCGAGCTTGTAAGACTTGCAAAGGAGCGTGGCTTGTGGATAGGCGGTGCCCCCGATACTTTTATGGGTGCGGGTATACAGAGCTGCCGTAAGTTTATAGACGAGGGACGACTTGGAGACATTATCGGAGGAAGATGCGTAATGGCACATCACGGAGTTGAGTCGTGGCATCCCGATCCCGATTTCTATTATCAGCGCGGCGGCGGACCTCTGCTTGATATGGGACCGTATTACATCACGGCACTTATCAACCTTTTGGGCGAGGTAAAAACTGTATACGGTACATCACGTACAACCTTTTCCGAGCGACTCATTACCGCAAAGCCTCACGAAAACGAGATAATAAAGGTAAACGTTCCCACTCATTATGAGTGTCTTCTGACATTTGCTTCTGGAGCGACCGTTTCGTTCCTTACGACATTTGATCTGTATGACGCAAAGCAGGCAAATATACAGCTTTACGGAACTAAGGGAAATCTTTACGTTCCCGATCCTAATTGCTTTGGAAGTCAGAGGGGAATGAAATTCCTTAACGGAGAGACGAAACAAGAAGAGGAGCTTTCACTTGAATTTGATTACAGTGAAAATTCACGCTGTCTGGGACTTGCGGATCTTGCGGCGGCGATCGAGCAGGGAAGACCTCCAAGAACCTCGTATCTTCAGACATATCATGTGCTTGAGGTAATGACAGGCGTTATGAAGAGCGCGGAGACCGGTGCACCGTACGAAATGACTACACATTTTGAACGAGAAGCTCCGATGGATCCCACACTTCCTCACGGAGTACTTTGATAAAACTCAAATAAGCCGAAACTGATCTCGGAAGGAATTTATTTGAAGAATAGAATCAATAAAAATCCGACCCTTACCATTTTGTGATAAGGGTCGGATTTTTGCTGTCCCCGCCCAATTCTTGGGGGCGGCAAC
>JAZODV010000149.1:0-8940 GCA_045597185.1 Eubacteriales bacterium | reverse complement strand
CTATTCGCTTATGGCGGTTTTTCAGCTCGTAACGCTTCCCGTTGAGTTCAATGCAAGCGCAAGAGCCATAAGAACGCTCGACCGCGACGCTATCCTTTCGCGCGAAGAGGTGGCAGATGCCAGAAAGGTACTCTCTGCCGCGGCTATGACATACGTTGCCGCGCTTCTTGTGTCGCTTGCGCAAATACTTCGACTGCTTCTCATTGTCGGAGGGGGACGAAGACGCGACTGATGATCGAAAAAGCTCCGCAAAAGCGGAGCTTTTATTATGAAGCTCACTCCAACGGCATACGCGAAGTAGATAGCTTTAAAATATAAAAAACATATATAAAATATGTGGCTGTCTCAAATGCATTTTGCATTTGAGACAGCCCCTTGGCTTTTACATTACGGCAAAGTACCGCAATTTTTTCTTGATTTCGGGCAAGAAACAGATCACTGACCCTCTTTGACTATTCTCGCTATAACGTGATCCTGCATATCGCGGGAAAGGTCTACAAAGCGCGCGCTGTATCCCCAAACACGGACGATAATATCCTCGTGTCCCTCGGGATTTTCCTGAGCTTCGCGAAGTGCCGCAGCATCGTAAACCGCAACGTTTAACAGCTGTATGCCCATTTCTATCGCTGCTCGCATAATTGATGCCATAATGGCTTTTCCGCCGTCTTCACCCACAAGAGTATCGCGAGAAAGCGAGAGATGAACCGTGGATGCTCCGGCTCCTCGGCGTAGATCTGTCTTTACCGCTGAGCTTAAAACCGCGGTAGGACCTTTTTTTGCGCGACCCGGAGTAGGCGAAAAATGCTCACTGATAGGGTCTCCTCTGCGTCTGCCGTCGGGAGTTGCTCCGATGATCTTGGCGTAATCATTAAACAGATAGTTGTAGTGACAAGGCAAATGCTTGATCTCGGCGCTTGCGTTGTATTCGTCTATCATATCCATAATATCCGTGCTGAGCCGTGATACTATCATGTCTGCCTCTGCGTCATCATTTCCGAATTTCGGTGCGGCAAGAAGTCGTGCACGAAGATCCTCATATCCGACAAAATCTGCGCGCATAGCTTCTCGCAGCTCGGTAAGCGTACATGCCTTATCCTCAAAAACGACCTTTTTGACTGCGGCAAGACAGTCTCCTACGGTCGGGATCGATCCTACAAATATCTGGTGCATATTAGAGATGCCGAGCGAATAATGAATATCTTGCCCGCTTTCGAGGAAGCAGGGGAAGGATCCTATCAAAAACAGAGACGGTATTTGACTGCTGTCGGCATCGCGTATTTTTTTGTTTTGCTCCTCGATCTTTCCCATAAGCTGGAAACGATATTGGGAAAGATAAGCAGCGTAAAACTCCTCATAGCTTTCTATTTCCGACAGTGCCTTCGCGGAATATCCAAGAAATGTTCCCGTGGAAAGAGCGCGGGGCTTTGACTTGTTTGACCAATAGTGTCCGACAGGAACCGTTTCGATCGGGTTTTCTTTTCCTTCAAATATTGTAAGCTCCACAATTTTGACAGCTTCCATTTGGAAAAAATCGATAGTGCTTGCCGCATCTATAACTATTTCGCTGCATCCGTCATTACTGTAATTTCTCGCGTCCTTCAAGGAATATCCGTACTTTATAAGTCCATCTATTACGACCTCGTCATTATAAAGCGATGCCTGACCGTGTCCCAGAGTCTGAAGCTCGACCATCAGATCAAAAAATTCTTTGGGCGTATTTTTGTGTATACGGCAGTTGATCTGCGGGTCTGTTGATTTTGTTATCAGCGACGCTTTTATCATAAGACAGGAAAGCTCATTCGTCACGTCATTGCCGTCCTTGTCAACTCCGCCGAGCATTATATTTGTGAGTGTATCGCCGCTTCCGTAGGTGTTTATTCGTTTCCAAAGCGCAACGAGAAGCTCAAGGGCTTTATCTTCGGTCAGTTCTCCGGACTCTATATCGCGTCTGTAAAAATCTATAAGATATTGGTCAAGACGTCCAATCGTAGCCATACCCTTATGACTACGTATCCTCCAACAGAAAAGGAATAGCTGCGCCGCCTCGAAAAACGTGCGCGGAGCGCGCTCGGAAAGCGCTCGACAGGTCTTGGCGATAAGTGTGAGGCGCTCACGTTCCGAGTCGGATTCGGCTTTGTCGAGAGCTGCATCGGCGGCGTCTGCAAAGCGAGCCATATAAGAAGCGGTTGCTCGATAAGTCTCCGTTACGGCGTCAAGGAGAAGCTTTTCTTCGCCGTCGTGCTTTTTTGCGCTTTCCTCAGCTTCCTTCGCAATTCCTAAAAGTCCTACTTCAAGATAATGAGGGTGCATAGGATAATGGTTATTATCCTTACCGTGAAAATCGCGTACGGGTCTGAATTTCTCGGGCGATATAAACGGACTGTCTGCCTCAATAGTTACGGGAGCTGACGCCATCAGATCAACGTAATAACCAGCTGCGTTCTTTACTCCTGCCGCCCATACGGATGTGTGTTTGATTTTTTTCATAAGTTTACCTCTGGTTTGGAACTAATATCAATATTCGGACACACCTTTAATGTCAATATTTGCAAGATCGGATTGTCCGTTTGCGGAATTTCCGAAAAATTTATTGTATTCATCCATTATCTTAACAACGCTTGTAATACCGACGCCGAAACGTGTGCAGCCCTCTCTTATCATCGCGTCGATAGTAGCGAGATCTCTGACTCCGCCTGCCGCTTTGATCTTCGCATCATTTCCGACCGCCTTTTTCATAAGCTTGATATGCTCAACCGTTGTGGGACCCTGCCAGCCCGTTCCGCTTTTAACGAAATCAACGCCGCCGCGAACAGCAAGCTCGGACGCCTTTAGTATTTCATCGTCTGTAAGAAGAGATACCTCTATAATAGCCTTAAGTACGCGTTCCTCCGCAATTTCTCTGATCGCTTTGATGTCGTTTACAACATGCTCGTAATTTCCGCTCTTAAGCGCACCGACAGAGATGACCATATCAAGCTCTCCGCATCCAAGATTTACCATATCCTTGGCGCAGGCTACCTTGAGAGATGTGGTGTCGGCTCCCGAAGGGAAGCCTACCGTTCCTCCAAGACGTGTCGAGCTTCCTTTAACAAGCTCACCCATATATTCGGTATATACGGGCAGGGCAAAAACGCAGATGCATCCGTATTTGAGCGCAAGCTCTGCCGTCTTTTTTACCTCAGCGATACCCGACTGCGCCTGTACCGCGCTGACGTCGAGCATAAGAGGAAGGTTTTTGTCGATGTTTTTATAGGTGTTCATAAGTTTTCTCCTTTTTTAATTTAATTTTATATTTTTGCTTATAAATATTTTTTTGAATTTTTCAAGCTCGCTGTCTTTGATCTCAAGACTTGTGTCATACGTATATTCAAGACCGAGCGTTTTATATTTATCCGAACCGAGAGAGTGATACGGCATCAACGTGACCTGTTTTACCGACGGAAGCGTCAAAACAAGATCTGATATCTTATTCATTTCATCTTCCGTATTATTAAATCCGGGTATCACGGGTACACGCACCCAAATATCTTTTTTTGCGTCCGAAAGACGTTTAATATTTTGTATTATCAGCGAATTATCTACACCCGTGTACTCTTTATGAGTTTTATGATCAATGCATTTAATGTCGTAAAGATAGAGATCGCAAAACGCAAGAGTTTTTTCGATGTTCTCCCACGGAACGTATCCACAGGTATCAACGGCGGTGTGCAGTCCTTCCGCTTTCGCTTTTTTCATAACGTCCGTCACGAAATCCGCCTGAAGCAGACATTCTCCACCTGAAAAAGTAACGCCGCCCATTTCTCCGTAAAACGGTCTATCCTTGAGTATTTCAGAAATAAGCTCATCTGTGGAGGTTTCTTTTCCGCAGACTGTAAGCGCGCCGACAGGACACTTTTCGGCATCTGTCAGCTTATCTCTTGTTCCGCAAGAGCCGCATCCAATACATTTGTTTGAAAAAAATCGGAGCTGAATGTTTTTTGAGAGTCCTTCGGGATTATGGCACCATCGGCATCTTAGCGGGCAGCCCTTCATAAACACCGTAGTTCTGATGCCGGGACCGTCGTGAACCGAAAAACGCTGAATATCAAAAATTATTCCCGTCATATCAGAGAGAAAGCTTGTATATTTCGTAAACGTCCTCTCGTCTTATGGGAGGAATGCTTGCGAAGGTACCGTCAGCAGAGAAGGAAACGTCAACAACGCCGTCGGTCAGCTCGTTAAGACTGCTTTCCGTACATCCGAACTGTGAAATTCTTGTTTCAACTCCGATACTCTTTATGTATTTTTCAAAAATATCGGCAGCTTCAATAAGATCTTCTGTGCCCCACATTGCCTTGGCGAACGCCTTAAAGCGCTGATTCTGCTTTTGCTTTGAGAAATATCTCATCCAAGCAAGCATCATTGTTGCGAGAGTCGCGCCGTGTGTTGCTTTATAATGTGAGGACAGCACGTGTCCCATCTGATGCATGGGCGTCCACCCCTGAACACCGCAGGTAAGCCAACCGTTAAGCGCAACGGTCGCCGAGAACTGCATGACCGAGCGAAGCTCGATGTCATCGGGTGATGCAAGGACCTTTGGAAGATTGTCGTATATCGTTTTTATAACGCCGATCTGCATGTTTGATTGAAGGTCGATATTTCCGTAGGTTGCCTCGTCGCTGAAGATAAATGCCTCGGCGGCATGGCTGATAGAGTCTATCGCGCCCGACGCGGTCTGATATGGCGGAAGCGTAAGTGTAAGAGAGGGGTCAAGTATCGACACCTTGGAATAAAGGCACGACGGCTCCCAAACGTAGCTCTTTCTGAGTGTATCGTCGTCGGTAATTACCGCGGTCGGATTCATCTCGCTCGCCGTCGCGGGAAGAGTAGGGAGCATTATCATAGGAAGAGCTTCGCTCGGAGGTATCTGCGAGCCGTCGGCATGGCTGAATTTTATCATTTTTCTTATATCGTGAGGATATTTTACGCCTGCCGCAATGATCTTTGTGAGATCCATTACGCTTCCACCACCCACAGCAATAAGGAGATCGGCGCCGACGCGCTTGGCTTCCTCGATTCCGGCAAGAGCCTCACTTATCTTCGGGTTTGCCGTGGCTCCAAAGAATTTATAGGATTTGATTCCGACAGAGGCAAGAGAAGCCTCTATTTTATCGAAAAGATTACCGTAAAAATCCACTTTCGTATAAGAAACGATAAGTGCGGTCTTTCCCAGTCCGTCGGCATATTTTCCGATGTTTTTGGACTCCCCGTTGCCGAACACCAGCTTTACGGGATTAAAAAATTCAAAATTGTTCATAGTTATGTTTTCCTTTCATTTATTTATACTTTTTAATATATCGCCCACACTTGAGCTTATGTCAAGCAATTTTTTATAAGTAGGAAGTATTGAGGCGTAGTAATCTCTTGCGGACTGCTCGGGCGTAGATATATTTTCGACCCTTGCGACCGACTTCGCAACACAAAAATCGCTCCAAAGACCCGCACCGACGGCAGCAAGACACGCAGCTCCGAAGCTTCCCGCGTCCTCTGCTGTATTTGAGGTATACACCTTCATTGAGTATACGTCGGCGAATATCTGTCTCCAAAGAGGACTTTTTGCGCCGCCGCCGACGATAAGCATACTGTCACCGACAGAAACGTATTCCTTGAGCGTTTCAAGCACCGCGCCGAGATTCATGGCGATCCCTTCAAGCGTTGCTCTTGCTATGTCGTTTCGAGTATGCATGAGGTCAAGCCCCATAAAGCCTCCTTTGGCATATGGGGAACGGTCAAACGTACTGCCACCCGCAAGCGTTGGAATAAAGAAGAGCCTGTTTGAGCCGTTCGGACTTGATTTTGCAAGTTTGTCTATCGCCTTGTAGCTTGACTCTCCACCTACAAGCTCTGCGGCAAGCAGGTCAGGGAAGAGCTTATCGCGAACCCATCTGAGACTGTTTCCTGCCGAGAAAATAGAGACGGCGGAAACGTATTTATCGGGGATACAGTGTGCGAAAACAAAAGGCTTCTTTTCAATGTCAAGTATCGGCTTTTTGTCGCACTCGGCGATCCACGCAGATGTACCGAGGCTCGTATAAACATCGCCGTTATCAATACACCCCGCGCCAAGCGCCATACAGGCATTATCAACGCCCCCTGCGCATACAAGCGTTTCTGGAGATAATCCAAGCTCGTTTGCAACCGTCGGCAGGACTGTTCCGAGAACATCGGTACTTTTCAATATTTTCGGAAGCTTATCTCGGTCGATCGTACTTTCTTTTATATATTCTTCATTGTAACGGCCGTCGGCCAAAGAAAACACGCCGCACCCTGAGGCATAACTTATATCCGTCGCAAGTATCCCGGTCAATTTATAGTTTATATAGTCTTTAGTGCCTATAAATTTGTCGGTGGATCTGTAAACCTCGGGCATATTGTTTTTGTACCAAAGTATTTTAAAAATGCTGTAAAGCTCAGGCGTGAATCCGTTTCCCGTTGAAAGATACCAATCGTCACGAGACACTTTTTTAAAGAATTCCTCCGCCTCAGCCGTCGCGCGCGAATCGCTCCAGATAGGCACGTACTCACAAAGCAAGTTTCCGTTATATCCTATTGGAAGAGCACCGAGACTGTGCCCTGATACAGCAAGTGAAACGATACTTTTCGGATCTATCGCTGTTTCACTCAAAAGCTCTTTGGTTGTTATCTTTACAGCATCCCACCAAGTATCGGGGCGCTGTTCTCTAAACCCCTCGAGAGGGAAATGCGTGTCGTACGCTTTAAAGCGGAAACCTTTCGATTCTCCGTCTTCTCCAAAAATACTTGTCTTGATACCGCCCGTACCAAGATCGTAAGCAATTACATATTTCATAGCAGTTTAATTATTGCTGTCAAATACGTTTTTGTATTCGTATTTGCTTGCTATTATCTTTACAAAATCAACTTCAAAAGGATGCCCTGAGGTGTGGCATACACGTCTTACTACAATAAGTGCTGTTTTGGGCTCGATCCCGAGAGCCACTGCCTCGTCAAACGTCGCAGAGCAGGCGCTGATACGATCCTCTACCTTTGTTATTCCGATAGAATATTTTTCATTTATGTACCTATATAAAGAAACGATATTTTCCTTTTCGTCAACAAGTCCGGGAACGTATTTTTCCGCAATATAATTCTTAGCGATAGCTATGGGCGCGCCGTCTGAGGTCTGTATTCTGTTTATAAGGATAACAGGTTCACCTACATCAAGCTTAAGCTCTTCCGCAAGCTCGTACGTGGCGTAAACTCTTTCAATATGAATATTTGAAGCGCCGACCTCGCATCCTTTCTGGCGCAGGGATTCGGAAACAGAGGTTATGGTATTAAGACACTGTGACACCTTGCTTCGGACGATCTCTGTTCCGTAACCCTGACGAACTCTTATAAGTCCGTCGGCCTGGAGCAAGGCAATAGCACGTCTGACAGTCGTTCGGCTCACGGAATATTCCTCTTGAAGCTCTTCTTCTGTCGGAAGCATCATACCAACCGGGTAAAGTTCCTTTTCAATTTTTTCTTTAATGTTTTGATACATACTCTTATAAAAGGGCATTTTAGAGTCAGTTTTCACAAATCCACCTCACAATTTAGATACCTTTTGAATACCTTTGGGTTTATTATACTGATTTTTATATGCTTGTCAAGTACTTTTTCTATATTTTTGCAAGATTATTTATAAATCAGTAATAAGCTCAGAGAAAAAAAGAAGAGCGACTAAAAAATCGCTCTTCTAATAAATCTTATCTTATTTGCCCATCATAAGCTCGGAGCTTTTGAATCAAATAATCTTAACCACATGGTTATACATACTTTCGACGCTATCATTCATATTTTGAGGAACAACCGAGATCTCAGGATGTGCATTTTGAAAAACTACAAAGATCTGATGTGCAAATCCCTGCCCCATCCAATCTATTCCCTCAAAATCTAAGATCACTTCTTCAAAATTTTCCAAACGGTTACATACTCTCTTCGCCTGAGAACGAGATACAGGCGCCGCATCGAAAATATCTTTAAGCGGAATTCTTGTTGTAGTAAAGCTTCCGTCGACATCTGAATATTGATCAAAAATCTCTTTTGGGATCTTATGAGTGAAGTTCGATAAAGACATCAATACACAAGTTCCTTCAATGTTTTCGCTAATATCGAAAATATTATCATCAGTAAACTTAGATGACGTAAATATTTTTCCGCTTGACGAAATCAAAAAAGTATCCATCATCTTAGAAGTAAAGAAAATTCCTTCCCCGGAATGATTTTTTTCATCTGTAGTCAGTTTACCCTTAAACAGTTCGCAAATAGCTTCATCTAAACTAGGCAAATCAAAGTGGTTTTTAATCTTTTCAAAAATGCCAATTCCATCATCAATCAGTAATACGGTTGTTGTTAAATAATTTTGAATAATAATCACCTTCATATTTTCCGCGTTAGAGTGATCAATAACGTTATTAACCATTTCACTTAAGCCATATGACCAAATTCGCTTAACATTTTCTGCAAAATACTTGATTTCATTTTCAAGACAAATATCATACGGAAGAGTGTCGCTTCTCAAATCTCCCGCACTTCTTTTAAAAGTGTATTCATGACAAGTATTTACTAAATTGTATTTACCTCTCTTCTGCTTTTCAATGATACCGTTTTCAATTAACTCATTCAAATAGGTATGAACTGTATTAGTGCTAATATTAAAGGTTTCAGCCACCACTTTAGAAAGGCTCTGAGTTTCGGCTTCTATTTTTTCCAAAATATACAAAACAATAGTTTGCTTTTTTTCAGTCGTGTATTTCATAGTAAAACCTCCTTACCATCTATATTATAACGAAAAATTTTGTTTTTGTCAACGTTTATTACTAAAAAAAGTTTTGTTATTACTTTAAAAAACAAAATTATTACTCTGTTCTGCTTTTATCAGTAATAACTACACATATT
>JAZODV010000148.1:0-8021 GCA_045597185.1 Eubacteriales bacterium | reverse complement strand
CAGTTATTTTTCGGATATGCCAATAAAATAATCGGCACTAACACCGTAAAACTTACAAAGCAATATAAGATCGTCTATTTTAAGCTAAGCTCTGCCTTCTTCTATATGGCTGTAGCCTTGTTGCGATTTGTTTATTATTTTTCCAACTTCTTTTTGCGTCAGGTCTCTGTCTTCGCGAAGATTTTTCATCCTTATACGGTAATTCATGATAAACGATTTCACCTTTCAATACAGTTTATGTAAAAAAAGTTTATCATACTCTGAAATTGAGTATTGACATTTACTCACAAATTGAGTATAATGCAATCAACAACTAAATCTAAGGAGATAAAAATGGCAAATCTTTTTTCTAAAAAAACAAACGTACAAACGCTTTCACCTCGCCAAAAGTATGAGCAGAAGTATAACACCTCAAGGCATAATCTCTTGCTTGTATTTGCCTTTACACTCATAAATATTATTTTGTTGGCAACAAACAGTAATATGTATTTTTTATTTTCCTCATTTATTCCGCTTTATATAACCGATCTCGGAATGTTCCTTTGCGGATCTTATCCCGAAGAATATTATATTGAAGCAGGGCTTGAAGGAATGGAATTTTTTAATGGCTCATTCTTTGCTGTGACGGTTATTATTTCGGTCATTATTGCGCTTTTGTATCTTCTTGCCTGGTTTATGTCGAGCAAGAACCGAGTGGGATGGATCATCTTCGCACTTGTGCTTTTTGGAATCGATACCGTCGGAATGTTTTTGCTTGCCGGATTTTCGGTGGATTCTATTATGGATATTTTGTTCCACGCCTGGATACTTTACTATCTGATTTTGGGAGTTCACGCTCACGTAAAGCTGAAAAGCCTTCCTCCTGATGAATTGTTTACATCGGATGCCGTGGAATCAACGGAAATTGACAATGAACCGATCGATAAGGAAAATATTTAATAAAAATAAACACAAAAGTAAAAAGCCGATACGGATTTGAATTCGTATCGGCTTTTTGATGCGATAATTTTATTAAAGTCTATTTTCAATAAATGCGATAAGATCGGAAAAATTGCCGTGAGGATAGGCAGAAATGTCTTTGCTTTCCTTATTTATTATGCAATCTGTGAGAAGGAATACCTTCATTCCGAGCGCCTCCGCTATCATATCCTCGGTCACGTCGTTTCCGATCATAAGACATTCCTTGGGATCGACACCGAGAACGCCCACAACGTCTTTATAATATTCGGGATTAGGTTTACAGTGGCGTGAGTTTTCGTATGTCGTAAAATACTCGAAATCACTTGGCTTAAGACCTGCCCAGGCGATACGCTTTTCGGTTGCGATCGAGGGGAATATCGGATTTGTCGCAAGAGCCACGCGATACCCCTTGGATTTAAGCATAGAGACAACGCGTGCGGCATCGGGCGTAAAACCGCTCGACACCTGAACTTTGTCAAATTCGTCTATGTAAAACTGTGCGAAATGCGGCTCATCACGTCTTGCATTTTCACCGAAAACTTCACAGAATTTATCCCAAAAGACCTCTTCATTGGTTTTTTTACCGGTATTTTTGACCATAGCGGCAGTACCGGACCAGATCGCGCCGATGAGCTTTTCGGGATCATATCCGAGAGGCGCTATACGCTTTGCAAGAAGACCGAAATATGTTTTAACGAAAATATCCTGATCCATAGGCAGAAGTGTGCCGTCAAGGTCAAACAAAACTGTGGTAATATTCATTTTTTCTTTTCCTGTTCTTTGGGATTTTTTGATTTTTTCTTTTTCTTTTTCACGGAGAAACCGAAGTCACCGAGCTTTTTGCCGAGCGCGTAATATTCTCCATGGGCAAACGCCGCAAGGTGAGCTCGGTCGAGACAAATTTTTCCGCTTTCGTCAATTATCGATTCATCGACCGAAACCGAAACTATATCGGCGACGAACATATCGTGGCTTCCGAGAGGTACGACGTCACGTACACGGCACTCTATACGAAGCGGAGATTCGGCAATAGACGGGCAGGATACGTTTTCGGAACTTTCGGGAGTCAGGCCGCATTTTTTGAATTTATCGACCTTAGCACCTGTATAAATACCGCAAAAATCGGCGTGGCGGACAAGGCTCTCGGTCGTAAGATTTATAACGAACTCGCCGCTGTCCTTTATAAGACCGTACGAATATCTTGTAGGTCTTACGGAGATATATGTCACAGGCGGATGGGTAGCAAGAGTACCGCACCACGCGACAGTAATAATATTCGGCTTTTCCATAGTACCGCAGCTGACCATGACAGGGGGTACAGGGGAGAGAAGTGCGCCTCCTTTTAGATTGATTCGAGCCATAGATTCTCCTTTGTGTTGTTTGTATAGATTATTATAACATAAACCCTAAAAAATTACAATAGAGGGTGAGAAACTTGACGAGAGGGGAAGCTCCGATTATGAAAAACAGCTACTAAAGAGTTCGGCAGTTGCAAACCGTAGCCTTGACGAGTAATAATTAAACCGAGCAAAACGACGAAGAGATCCGCCGATTTCGGTGGATCTCTTCGTCGTTTTGTATCTTAATTTTATTCTAAAGGAGAGCCGCAATATTCGCATTCGCCTACAGCGCCGCTAACGGTATTATTTGCTCCGCAGCAGGGGCAAACAACAACTCGTGTCTGTACTGCAGTGCCTGCAACAGAGGCGGAGCCTTCGTTAACGGAAGCAGACGGTGCGGAGAGTACGATCTCTCGTGTCGCTTCATTTATGTAAGCGTTCTTAAAATATCCGTCATCAATAAGCTTCTGCAGATCTGCTTTTACGGTATCGTAAGGCTTTCCGACAGCCGCCGCGATAGCGTCTAACTGACGAAGATTGCCGTTTATTACTATGCTAATGTATCGCTTTACGTTTTCGGCAGATGCAAGCATCTTTTTTGCGAGAACTTTCAAAACGATACCGAGTATCAGATAAAATATACCGATAATAGCAATAAGAGTAATTATACCCACTACGATAAAGATCGTTCCGAGTATGTTTAAAAGCTTTGCTACCGTAAGTGCAGTCTTTTTATCGGTCTGAGATTTTTTGTAGATAAGGAAAACGCCAAGAGGCCAGAAAAAGATCAAAGCGATGATTATCACAGGCCATGAATAAAGTGTGTTATTTTCCATAATTTAAAAACTTCCTCTCTTTATTTGTTTTATATTGTTATTTCTGATTCTAAGGAGATCATTTATTTCTTTTACGTTTGACAAAAGCGCGTCTTCTTCGGTTGCTTCCGAGGAAGCTATCTTTTGTTTGAGATCTTCAAGCTTCAAGGTGATCTCAGCTTCTCCGCCTGTAAGTGAAGAATTGTCTGAAAATCTCAGCGACTCTGAAAGTGAGGACAGCTCTTTTTTTAATGCATCAGAATTTGTCTCGACTATCATATTGTCACACAATGCACACAAATCAGAAAAAATACTTTGATTTGTGGCAAGCTTTGCATCGGATTCATCGGTTCTCTTTTGCGCGTACAGTATAGAAAGATCCAAAGCGGTGAGCAAAAAGAGTAATATAAGATGTATAGCTATAAAGGGCTTGATCTTTGGATCTGTGGCGTTGATATATATTATCGACAATATGGCAACAACTGCAAGATATGCTATACCGGCGAATATTTGCGAGTTTAGAATAATAGCCTTTTTACCGAATACTGTTTTTGCGAGCAAACTTATTTCAGCAAGAAGCACAAAAGTTAATGACAACCATTTTATTGGTGATTGAAACAAGCCGTCAACAAAAAGTATGTAAACCGTGGCGGTAGTGATTATCGCGAGCGCAAAGCATATTAAAGGAAGAATTTTCTTTTTCATAATATCCTCCTTATTTTACGACAGTTCCGCATTCGGGACAGAATTTTGCGTTTTTATCAAGCTGCTTTCCGCAGTTTGAACACAAAACGATCATTGAATGTCCGCATTCGGGGCAGAATTTACTGCTTGACGGTACGGTCTTTCCGCATTTGGGGCACACGATTGGGGCGCGAGCTCCGCATTCGGGACATTCCGATGCACCGATAGGCATATCCGCACCGCATTTTGTACAAGGGTTGTATTTTTTGCCACACTCAGGACAGAATTTTGAATTTTTGTTAAGCTTAGCGCCGCAGGATGAACATTTTAATGCCTTTTCTCCTGAACTTCCCTTAGAGGTATCAAATCCGCAGGAGGGGCAGAAGCGTGCGCTGCTGCTCATAGATGCCTTACAGGAAGGACAGCTCTTTGAATCGGTATTCAAATTTTGCGCGACAGCTCCGAACTGACCGCCCATAGCGTTTCCCATACCGACTCCCATACCGAGTCCCATACCGGCACCCATAAACGCACCTGCCGAACCATTGTTATTAGCCGCGCCCTCAAGCGTGTCAAAGGATCTTTCCTGCTGGTAGTTATAGCCAATGATATCCATTTCCGCTTTCTTCGCAAGAGCCTTTTTCAACTGAATAACTGCGTTGTCGTCTTCGGGAACATTTATATCGTTTACGAAGAAAGAGGTAAGCTTTATGCCGAATTCCTCAAAATACGGAGCTAATTTTTCAGCTAAAAAGGTCGATATCTCATCAAGGTAAGCGTTAATTTCGAGAATACTTATCTCCTTATGTATCAAATAAGAAGATATTGCATCCTTAGCTTTTGTGAGATAAACGCCGCGAAAATATTTTATAAGGTTAATTTTGTCAAAAACGGGAACTGTTCCGACAAGCTTTAATATGAATTTTTTGGAATCCTCTATCTGAATTCCGAACTGTCCAAACGCTCTGACGGGAACAAAGACCTTGTATTTGGGGTCTTGAAGCTGTATCGGAGAGGTCGTACCCCATTTTATGTCAAGAGAAAATACCTTGTTGACGAACCACACCTCTGCCGAAAAAGGAGATTTCTTGCCAAAAGGAATTTTTACAAGCTTGCTAAGTATAGGGATGTTTTTGGTGTCAAGCGTATGTCTGCCTGCGCCAAATACGTCACAGGCAATTCCGCCTTTAAACAAGATAGCTTCCTGCGTTTCGTTTACTATCAGTTGAGTCCAAGTACCAAGCTCTGAATTTGGAAATTTCCAAGCAAAAACATCCGGCGAGCCATCGTATTTTACAACATCTACTATAGCCATGTCATTTCCTCCTAAAAGATAATTAATGCCACATAATCTGCATTATGTGGTAAGATGTATATGATCATTATGAGGATATTATATTACATATTAAATTTTTTGTCAATAGTTTTCGCAAAAATGGTAAAAAGCTTAATTATGTGAGTTGACAAAATCGACGGCGTTTGATATAATTATACTACAATATTCAATTGTTAGAGGATATATTATGGCGATACAAAATGACCTTACAGTGCTTGAGCCTGTTTTTGCGAAATACGAGGGACAGTACGGCTCGCTTATAGCAATACTTCAGGCGGCTCAGGATATATACGGATACCTTCCCGACGACGTACTTGCGGAAATCGCAAAAAGGACCGGAAATTCACCGGCAGATGTTCGCGGCGTAGCTACTTTTTATACGCAGTTTCGCTTTTCTCCCGTCGGAAAATACTTGATACAGCTCTGCAAGGGTACGGCATGTCACGTAAACGGCGCTGATACCTTGGCGGCGACACTTCGAGAGGAGCTTCATATCGGTGACGGAGAGACCACGGAGGACGGACTGTTTTCACTTAATTTTGTCGCATGTCTCGGTTGCTGCTCGCTCTCTCCCGTAGTAATGATAAACGGTGAGGCTCACGGCTCTATGACACCCGCTAAGCTCACGGCTCTTCTTCGTTCACTCAAGGAGGCGGCAAAATGAGGATAGTTATAGGTAAGGGCAGTTGCGGTATTGCCGCAGGTGCGGAAAAGGTATACGTTGCTATCACGGCTGAGATAGCGAAGCGCGACTTTAAGATAGAGGTCGGTACTGTCGGTTGTATCGGTATGTGTTGGCTTGAGCCGATCGTAGATATTTATGACAGTGAAAACAGACTCCACAGACTCGTCCGTGTAAAGCCCGAAAACGCCCCTGAGATAGTCGCGGCACTTGCTGGGGATATTTCCGCTGTCAAAGAGCTTGAGATAAGCGAGGACGATGCGTCGTTTCTTGCGAAGCAGACGAGGATCGCGCTTCGAAACTGCGGTGTTATCGATCCCGAAAGTATAGAGGAATACATAGAAAACGGCGGCTACAGCGGGATCAAAAAAGCAATAAACGAGCTGACTCCCGAGGGCGTTATCGAAATTATAAAAACGTCGGGACTTGCAGGTCGCGGCGGCGCGGGATTTCCGACTTGGTTCAAATGGAATGCCGCGAGATCATCGAAGGGTGAGCATAAGCATCTGATATGCAACGCAGACGAGGGCGATCCCGGAGCGTTTATGGACAGAGCGGTCATCGAGTCCGATCCTCACACTCTCATAGAGGGTATGCTTATCGGAGCGTACGCTATCGGTGCTGAGGAAATTATAGTATACGTTCGCGCGGAATATCCTCTGGCAGTCGTGCGTCTTACCAAGGCGATGAACGACGCGAGGGAAAAAGGACTTCTCGGAAAGAATATACTCGGAAGTGATTTCTCGTGCGATATGAGAATAAAAATGGGCGCGGGCGCATTCGTTTGCGGAGAAGAGACGGCACTTATTGAGTCTCTTGAGGGCAAACGCGGAATGCCACGTCTGAAGCCTCCTTTCCCCGCGCAGTGCGGATATAAAAACGAACCGTCGAATATAAATAACGTAGAGACCTTTGCAAACGTCGCGTGGATAATAAACAACGGCGGTGAGGCTTTTTCCGCCATGGGAACGCCTGACAGTAAAGGTACCAAGGTGTTTGCGCTGACAGGTAAGATCGCGCGCGGAGGACTTGTCGAGGTTCCTATGGGTATGACGCTCCGTGACGTTATTTTCAATATAGGCGGAGGACTTCGTGACGGAGGCGAATTCAAAGCGGTACAGCTTGGCGGACCGTCCGGCGGATGTATTCCCGCGGAGCTTATAGATACCGTTATAGATTACAAAAAGCTCGGCGCGACCGGTGCTATCATGGGCTCGGGCGGTATGGTAGTTATGGATTCTACGACTTGTATGGTCGGTATGGCAAAATTCTTCCTCGATTTTACGGCGAAGGAATCCTGCGGAAAGTGCGTACACTGCCGAATCGGAACCAAGCGTATGCAGGAGATACTGACGCGTATCACGGAAGGCGAGGGAATAGAGGGAGATATCGATCTGCTTCTTGAGCTTTGCGCGGCTATAAAGGACGGCGCACTTTGCGGTCTCGGACAGACGGCACCTAATCCTGTGCTGACTACGGTAAAATATTTCAGAAACGAATACGAAGCACATATAAACGACAAAAAGTGCCCGGCACACAGCTGTCCGTCTCTTCTAAAATACGTTATAGACGAAGACCGTTGCTTCGGATGCACAAGATGTGCGAAAAAATGTCCTGTCGGAGCAATTACGGGCTCTCTTAAGGAAGTGCACAAAATAGACGCGGACAAATGCATAAAGTGCGGTCAGTGCGTAAGTGTATGTAAATTCGGGGCAGTTTTTGCGGAGTAAGACAATGAGTATTAAATTTATTTTAAACGGAAAAGAATGTATAGCTGATGAGGGAGAGTCTCTGCTTCACGCGGCTGAGAAAAACGGGATAGAGATACCGAGCCTATGCGACCATCCCTCGGTGAAGGTCTACGGTGCGTGCGGACTTTGCACGGTCGAGGTCGAGGGCGTTCCGAAGCTGCTCAGAGCTTGCGCGACAAAGGTCAGCGACGGAATGGTAGTATTCAGTGAGACCGAACGTGTAAAACGCTCGAGAAGGATCGCGCTTGAGCTGCTTATGAGTGATCACGACGGCGACTGTATAGGTCCTTGCAGTCTTAACTGCCCCGCTGGTACGGACTGCCAGGGATACGTCAAAAAGATCGCAGAGGGAGACGATCACGGTGCGGTCGAAATAATAAAAAGAAAGCTTCCTCTTCCTGCGTCGATCGGTCGTGTTTGTCCTCATCCCTGCGAGAAAAAATGCAGACGCGG
>JAZODV010000147.1:0-2297 GCA_045597185.1 Eubacteriales bacterium | reverse complement strand
AGTACAAACAATTATGTTCGTACTCCTTTTCTATACCGTCGGCGGTAATAAGCCTCCCGATAGTACGTCTTCTTTTCCTGACAAGCACTGCTTTTGTGAGCACAAAAGCGAAGCCCCGCGCAAGGCGGGCGAATATCAGATTTTAATTGGATAATCACCGTAACCCATACAACACGAAATACCTTTTAAGGAATAACGTTGCATTTCAAGCGTTGCAAAAATAATACACAGACAAGTATGATACATACTGTGGATCTCATAGGTAAATCCTAAAGACTTGTGCTTGGATTTTTTCTCTATCACAATTCCTACGGTAATCAATGTATCGAGAGCGGCGCGCAGGGCATTTTCGTCAATAGCCAATTTCTCCTGTAACTCATCAAAGCTGATATCACTCATAGATATAATCGCTAAACAAACGAGAATATTGTTTTTCTCTGTAAAAGCAGGCAATAATTTTTGAGCAAATTCCACGGTTTGTTGATTTATATTTTCAAAAAAATCTCTTGTTAAAATAGCACCGAAACCTTTACCCGACAGTAAAGATAAGCCATTTTCATTCGAAAAGTGTATCGGCTCGTCACACATTATAGGAAGCCTGTCCGTGCGATACCATCTGCTAACTCCACGGTGCGCATATGAAAAAATAGTTAATGCTTCATAATATGCTTCCTTGCTTTGTTGATCAAATGCCGCTACTTTGTGCCAAACTTTATCGTAAATATCGTTGTAGGCATATTCATCACCATAAAACAGATAATCAATGCTTACCTCAAAGTATTTCGCTATAAGAGGAAGCATCTGCGTATCCGGCTGTGATGTGTTAGTTTCCCATTTTGAAACTGCTTGTGGTGAAATATTAAGAGCTATTGCTAATTGCTCTTGTGTTATACCTTTTTTCTTTCTAAGATCTGCTATATTATTGGAAATGTTTATCTCTTTCATAGTAATAGTTTCCTTTTCCGAAATTCACCGCGAGCTCTTCGGCTGTGTCTAAATTATATCACAAGTAGCCGCGAATGTAAACAACTTGTTTAGAGTGAATATCAACTCGTGGTTGTGCATGTTACGACGGAAACGAATTATAGTTGCTTTTTGTTAGAAAATTGGCGTACCTGCTTTATCGCAGGTACGCCAAGGCTTCCTTTTTTGTCTTTTTATTTTCTCACACCAAGCTCACAAAGGATCTTGTGTCCTTCTTCGATATTGTTTGACGTAAACATACGGCAGCCGTAGTCGATCGCGCGTTTGTAGTCGTTAAGGTCATCCTTAATGCAGATACACGGTATTATTCCGTGCTCGTTGCAATAGTCGAAATTTTCCTTGTAGTCAAGAGCTCTTGCTCCCTTTTCTTTGACACTCGGATACATACAGCACCAATCGAACATCTCGGTCTCCGGGGTCTCGCTCTCGTCATTTGTTCGTTTTCCGTTATATATTCCCTGTCCGTGTATCGGAAATTTTTTGCCGTACTTTTTATAAATGTACTCAAGAACTCTGTCACTGAACGAATTTACCATCGAACGCTCTGTCATTTTATATTCCTCAAGGAGAGCGATAAGCTTATCAACCACCTCGAAAGAAATTTCATCACCGAAATCCTTGGGATATACCTTGAATTCCCAGTTGACGAGCATATCTGTATCCTTTATAAGCTCAAGAAATTCTCTGACCGTGGGTATTTTTGCCTCTCCCTTTTCTTCAAAGCCGACATTCGCGTTAAGCTCCTTTACCTCGGAAAGTGTAAGCGTGTCAACATTTACGTCAACGCCGGCGGTACGCTTTGCGCTTCGGTCGTGTATCAGTATAAGCTCACCGTCACGTGTCATACGTATATCTGTCTCGATCATATCGACTCCGTGCTCAATAGACGAGACAAACGCCGACATAGTGTTTTCGGGGCAATTAAACCTATCTCCTCTGTGTGCCGCGAGAATTACCTTTGATCCGTCCATTTTTGCGCTTGTATTCATTGCTTTTCTGAGTCTCATAAGCGTTACACGGTTACGTACCGTCGGAGAATATTTAAGCAACGTTCCGCGAATATATTCCGACACACCGATATCCGAAAGACTGCGCATGACACCAAGCTTTGTGTATATCTCGGTAAGCTGTTCTGCTGTGGGTATCTTTTCTATTACGTCGCAAATTTTTTTCCACGACGCCCTAAGATTATCTGCGGTAATTCCGTCGGCACAGTCCGTTTTGTTCTCGTCAAGTATCTCGTCGGTCATTCCGTCGCCGAAAATACCGTAGAGGTATTCTCTGCTCGGAGAGACGTAATCGAAAAACTCTAT
>JAZODV010000146.1:0-4444 GCA_045597185.1 Eubacteriales bacterium | reverse complement strand
GGTTCCCGTGCCGCAGATAGTCGGGAACTCGGTGTCACCGTCCATGTAGAATTTTATCTCACCTTCACCCCACCAGCCGTTATTGTTGGGTTGCCACGCAAAATAGGTTCCCACGTACTGTCCTTTTCCTTTAATACCGTCCACGATCGTGTGTATAGAACCGACTGTAGGGTTTGAACGTCTGAAGGACGCACAGAAATAAGCACAGTCATCGTCAACCTCGGCAAGTGTATAATCTATCTGATAAAACAACGAAGTTGTGTCGGACCTTCTGCTTTCTATCGTTATTTTTGCTCTTTTTTTGAATGGCATCGTCCAATAGCAGTTAAAGCCTCTCGCGGGATTCACGCAGACAGGGAGTGAATTTACCGGGGAATATTTGCTCCAACCGTTACAGAAGAAATCGCCAAACGGTACTTCAACGCTCGGATATTCCATATCGTCCCAATAAAAGCGAAGAATATAGTCTCTCCAGCACTCCTGTTTGTTTCGTCCTATCGTACACCAAATGTGCTGTATCGCGCCTGGGCCCTCTATGTCAGCGAGAACCGTGGTCTCTCCCGGTTGAAGCACTACCTTTGGATACATTTTCCAGCCTTGACCGAGTTCTCTTGCGGGTATTGAGCTTGTACCCTCTGTTGCCATACCGCCTTTACCCTTCTCACCGGTGAAGTTCTCCGGTGAAACGGAACGGCTTTTTGCATCCGACAAAAGATGAAGTGTGCTCATTGAATTATTGATTCCTGAAAACATTTTTTGATCCTCCTAAATTTATCAAAAATTAATCGTGTCTTTATTTTATCAAAAAATATTGACAAAACAAATAGCATTTATTATAATAAATTTATCAATTCTTGGGAGGTGCTTATGAATTACGATCTTGTTTCGCCGTATGTCAGACGTGCTATTCATTCGGTATTAAAATATCCTCACAAATTAAAGCGTCGCATTATATTGGATTATGAGCTGATCTTTATTGACAAAGGCTGCTGTAAAATAACCGTTGAGGATACTCCGTACGAATGCCATGAAAACGATATAATTTTTCTTCGTCCCGGAGTTGAGCATACTCTTGAAAGTCTAGATACACAAGATTATTCACAGCCGCACGTTCATTTTGATATTATACATGACGAATACAGTGAAAAAAGGTACGTTTGCTACAAAAAATTGGATGATATTCCGGATCACGACAGGGTGCTTCTCTCAAAGGATGTCGTGGATATTGAAGTGCCAACGGTCATACGGCTGAAAAATGCGGAATATTTCAAGGCGCAGTTGTTTGATCTCATAGACAGCTTCGGTGATACGGGCAACATATCAAAGCTCAGAACAAAAGCTCTTATGACACGGATACTGCTCATAATATTTGAAAACTACGACAAAACGTCTTCTACACAACCCGGCAGCGCGGTCGAGATGAATATGATAAAATCTTATATAGAATCAAACTGCTCTCAAAGAATAACGCTCGATACGTTGGCTGCGCAGTTTTTTATGAGTAAATTTTATATTGAAGCTCACTTCAAAAAGTGCTTCGGTGTATCGGTAATAAAATACTATAACCGATGCAGGCTTCGTGCTGCTGAAAAAATGTTAAGCGAAAGAAAAAGAATTGGTGAGATAAGCGCAAAGCTCAGCTTTGACAGCATATACGCCTTCAGCCGATTCTTTAAAAACGCAAAGGGAGTATCTCCGACGGAATACAGGAGACACACAGAATAAAATAAAAATAGGGTGAGTCAAATGCATTTTTGCACTTAACTCACCCTATGTTATGATTGATCAAGAACGAAGCGTGATTCCGAGCTGATGCTCAAGAGATGAAAGGATCTTCTTTGATGCCTTGTCGGCTTCCTCGACCGTCAGAGTTCTATCTGCGGCGCGAAGCGTTACACGCATCGAAACACTCTTTTTGCCCTCACCGATCTGCTGTCCGCGATAGATGTCGAAGAGCTTTACGGATTCGCAGAGCTTACCGCCTGCCTTCTGCATAACTGTCTCGATCGTTCCAACCTCAAGCTCATCGTCACAAACGAACGAGAAGTCACGTGTCGTAGCGGGGAACTTGGGAAGGGAAACGTACTCAATCTTCTTGTTGATCGCGCCCCATACAGCTTCAAGATCGATCTCTGCGCAGAATACGGGAATGGATATTCCGTAATTATCCGCAACAGAGGGGTGTACCTGACCGATAACGGCAAGCCTTGTGCCGTCTGCCGCGATAATATCTGCACAGCGGCCGGGGTGGTAGGATGCGTTTTCAGCGTTTGCGGTGTATTTTGCTCCGAGAACTCCGGAGATCATAAGAATACGCTCACAAACCTCTTTAAGTGTATAGAAATCGCAATTTCCGTACATACCGACAGTAACGACCTTGTTTTCATCGGGAAGCTCGTCTGCGCTTTCCTTCGGAATATAAACGGTTGCCATCTCAAAAAGACGTACGTTTTCGTTGCTGAAGCTGATGTTTCTTGCAAGTATTTCAAGCATAGAGGGAAGCGCGGTGGTTCTCATTACGCTCGTGTCCTCGCCGAGAGGATTGGAGATAACGACCGATCTGCGATTTTCCTCGGGCAGACGTACCTTTTCATAATATTTGGGGCTTATGAAGGAGAACGTCTGGATCTCGTTAAATCCTGTTGCAGCCATTGCCGCCGTGAGCTTTGCCTCAAGCGCCTGACGGGGTGTTCTTCCTCCGCGAGTGGATGCGCCGCTTACGTAGGACGATTCTAGCTTATTGTAACCGTAGATTCTGATAACCTCTTCTGCGATATCGTTCATGCAAATGATGTCGTCACGGAAGGACGGAACGGTAACTACACCGTTTTCAACCTTGAAATCAAGGCGACGGAGAACATCAGCCATATACTCTTCGGAAAGGTCAACACCGAGGAAAGCATTGATCTTATCAGCGCCGAGAGAAAGAGTGCGGAGCTGTTTCTTCTCGGGATAGCAGTCGATAATACCGTCACAGACCTCACCTGCACCGAGAAGCTCAACAAGCTCGCAAGCGCGCTCAAGTGCGGGAAGTGTGTTTTCTGCATCAAGACCCTTTTCAAAGCGAGCAGAGCTTTCGGTTCTCATACCGAGCTTTTTCGCGGTAACACGAACCGACGAGCCGAGGAAGTTTGCACTTTCGAACACAACGGTCGTAGTGGAGTCCTTTATTTCGCTGTTTGCGCCGCCCATAACACCTGCAAGTGCAACGGGTTTCTTTTCGTCTGCAATTACGAGCATAGACGAATTAAGCGTATGGTCGATATCGTCAAGAGACTTGAAGCACTCACCGTCTGTCGCTTTTCTGATAACTATCTGCGAGCCGTCAAGACAAGCGTAGTCAAATGCGTGCATGGGCTGACCGTATTCAAGCATTACGTAGTTCGTAATATCAACTATGTTATTGATAGGACGAACGCCCGACGCGCGAAGTCTCATTCTGAGCCAGAGAGGAGACGGCTCGATCTTTACGTTTTTAACAACACGTGCAGTATAGCGGAAGCAGAGATCGTCTGCCTTATTTGTAACGGAAAGGTAATTCTTTATATCGCCACCCGAGCCACGTACAACGGGAGTGTGAAGCTCAAGCGGAAGGTCAAAGGAAACGGATGTTTCTCTTGCAAGACCTATGACGGAGAGGCAGTCGGGACGGTTTGAGGTTATCTCGAACTCAACGGACGTATCACGCATCATAAGAAGCTCACAAACGTCCTTGCCAAGCTTTTCGGCGTATTCGTCGCCCATAAGGAAGATGCCGTCGTTGTTAGCTCCGGGCATATCGTGCTCTGTAAGTCCAAGCTCACCTATAGAGCAGAGCATACCGTTCGACTCAACTCCACGGAGCTTTCCTGCCTTGATGGTGATGCCTCCGGGAAGCTTTGCGGGAGGAATTGCCGCAGGAACGATGGAGCCTACCGTGACATTCTGTGCACCGGTGACGATCTGTACTACCTTATCACCGAGATCACACTGACATACCCAGAGATGATCGGAATTTTCGTGACGCTCCATTGCAACGACCTTAGCAACGACAACGTTTTCGATTTCGGAGGCAAGAACCTCAAAGCCCTCGACCTTGGAGCCTGTGTCGGTCATTCTGTCACAGTAATCCTTGGGAGCAATATTTTTAGATGCCGGAACGAATTCGGCAAGCCAATTAAGTGAAAGATTCATTTTTCTACCTCCTTTTTTAGAACTGATTCAAGAAACGTACATCGTTTTCGTAAAGCAGACGCATATCGTCAATATGATATTTAAGCATAGCGATACGCTCGATACCGAAACCGAATGCGTAACCCGAATATACCTCAGGATCGATATTACATTCACGGAGAACGTTGGGATGTACCATACCTGCGCCGAGTATTTCTATCCAACCCTCGCCCTTGCACATACGGCAACCCTTACCGCCGCATGCAAAGCATGAAACGTCAACCTCGGCAGA
>JAZODV010000145.1:0-4961 GCA_045597185.1 Eubacteriales bacterium | reverse complement strand
AGATTCCAAACAGGGAAGGTCTCGAATTTTGCGTATCCTGCGCTTATTCCTCGCTTGTGTTCGTGATAAAGCTGAGAAAGACAGATTTCCATCTTACCGCTTCCGGGCCCCGGGGCGGTGACAACGACGAGTGAGCGAGTCGTTTCGATATAGTCGTTCTTTCCAAATCCGTCATCACTTATTATTTTTGTAACGTTTGAAGGATAGTCGGGAATGTTATAGTGACGGAAAACCTTGACACCGAGTGAGGTAAGTACCTTTTCAAACTGTTCCGCGGTGGGCTGTCCTGAAAACATTGTAATAACAACGCTTCCGACATATAGACCTATTTCTCTGAACGCATCGATAAGTCTTAAAACTTCTTGGTCGTAAGTAATTCCCGAGTCGCCTCTGCGCTTATTCTGCTCAATGGCGTTTGCTGAAATGCCGATGATTATCTCTGCGTCGTCCTTCATTTCCATGAGCATTTTTATTTTACTGTCAGGCTCAAATCCCGGAAGAACTCTTGCAGCATGATAATCGTCAAAAAGCTTACCGCCAAACTCAAGATACAGCTTTCCTCCGATAGAGCTTATTCGGTCTCGTATATTTTGAGTCTGAAGATCTATATAGCGATTGTTATCAAAACCGATCTTTGTCATTTTATTAACCTATGTCAGTTGGTATAGTTGTCAAAATACCCCTGTATCCAAACGATAGGAGTACCCTTATCGCCAGAACCCGATGTAAGATCGCAAAGAGAACCGATAAGGTCGGTGAGACGTCTGGGCGTCGTGCCTTGCGATACCATATTACCGACAAGATCTCCGTCCTTGTTACGTATATAGTCGGAGATCGCGTCCTTGAGCGCATCACCCGAAAGATCTGCAAAATCGTTATCCGCAAGGTATTTGAGCTTTACTTCGTTGGGCTGACCGACAAGTCCCGAGGTGAACGCCGGGGCAACGACCGGGTCAGCAAGCTCCCAAATCTTACCTACGGGATCCTTGAACGCGCCGTCACCATATACCATAACCTCAACCTTTTTACCTGTTGCCTCAAAGACGAGCTTTTGAATAGTGTCGACAACCGGCTGAGCGTTGTTCGGGAAGAGCTTTATTGTTTCCTCGGTCGCCTTGTTGCTTCCGAGAAGTCCGTAGTTTTCGTTGTAGCCGCTACCGTTGACGGAAGTAGTGAGTATTTCGTCCATACCGAAAACGATCTCGGCACCCGCGGCTTTAAGAAGGCGTTTTGTACGTGCACGAGTGTGTATATCGCAATTGAGGACGTTCTTTGTATAGTTCAGTATTGTGCGGCAGTCATTAGCGAGAATGACTTCACACTCACATCCGCACTCTGAAATTAGCTGTTTGTAGTATTCGATGTAATCTACGCCTGTAAAGGTGTGCTTAACGTATCCGAATTTTGCACGCCAATCAGCCTCGGTCAGAACGTCTGACCAAGGATTTACACCTGCATTGTCAAGAGCGTCAAGGTCTATAAGATGATTTCCAACCTCGTCGGAAGGGTAGCTGAGCATCAAATAGAGCTTCTTTGCTCCCTTGGCAAATCCGCGAAGGCAGATGGAAAAACGATTACGGCTGAGAATAGGGAAAACAATTCCGAACTCACCTGACGGGAATTTTGCCTTGATATCTTCAGAAATCTGTTCAATTGTTGCGTAATTTCCCTGGGCTCTTGCAACAACAGCCTCTGTGACCGCGATGACGTCTCGGTCTCTTATCTCAATATTTTCGCTTTTTGCCGCATCAAGCACGCTGTCTGCAACTATTTTTGCAATATCGTCTCCGCTACGAATGATAGGAGCGCGAACTCCGCGTGAAACTGTACCGATAAGTCTTTCCATAAAAGAAACCTCCGAAAAATTTGTATGTATTAATATTATCAACACCTTATAATTATAAACCAATATCGGCTTTGCGTCAAGGGATTTTACGCATTTTTATGTTGATTTTTTTGATTTTTTTGGGAGAAAAAATTCATGGTGGAAAACACTTGCAAAATATTTATTTTTCTGTTGCTTTTTAATGCAAAGTATAGTATAATAAACCATGTATATACAGTTTTTGGATTTTATGCGGAGGGCAAAATGTTTGAAAAGATAAAACAGATGTTCAGCAGTGACATTGGAATTGATTTAGGCACAGCGTCGGTGTTGGTCTACGTCAAGGGAAAGGGAATAGTTTTACGAGAGCCTTCTGTAGTCGCTATAGATAAATCTACCGATAAAATACTGAAGGTCGGACGCGAGGCACAGCAGATGCTCGGTAGAACGCCGGGAAATATTATAGCTATAAGACCGCTGCGCGAGGGTGTTATCAGTCAGTATGAGGTGACGCTTAAAATGCTGCAGTATTTTATACGCCGAGCTTGCGGAAATATGTTTTTCAAGCCGAGAGTAATGATATGTGTTCCGGCAGGTATTACCGAGGTCGAGGAAAGAGCCGTGGTCGATGCCGCGACGCAGGCGGGAGCGAGACAGACTCATCTTATAGAAGAGCCCTTGGCGGCGGCTATAGGCGCGGGAATTGATGTGTCTGGTCCAACAGGAAGAATGGTTATAGATATAGGCGGAGGCACGACAGATATTGCCGTTATTTCTCTTGGAGGCATCGTGGTGTCAAAATCCATAAAGGTCGCAGGAGATAAAATGGATGAGGCGATAATGCAATATGTCCGAAGAAAATACAAAATGCTTATAGGCGAGCGTACTGCAGAAAGAATAAAGATAATGATCGGTACTGTTGACGTTGATCCTAATAAACCTCCGAAAACAATGCAAGTTAAGGGAAGGGATCTGGCACACGGACTTCCAAAAGAGATAACGCTCAATTCAAACGAGATGCTCGAAGCTTTGGCTGAGCCTATTGTCGAGATAATAGATGCGGTAAAGGCTGTTATCGAAGCAACGCCGCCCGAGCTTGTCGGAGATATTATACAGCACGGAATCGTAATGACAGGCGGAGGATGCCTTGTTAAGGGTATGAATACGCTTATATCAAAGGTAATAAACGTAAAGACATTTATAGCAAAAGACCCGATATCCTGCGTGGCTGTCGGAACAGGCGAGTCGCTTGAGCATCTTTCGGCTATATCAGACGGACCGATTAATTTTTCAAGATATAAATGAGTAGGGGGATAAGACGGTGAATTATGTTATAAACGGCAGAGAGCCGAAGAGTATTTTTCACTTTTTTGAAGATATATGCGCGATACCTCACGGTTCGGGAAACGAAAAGGGAATTGCCAATTATATAGAAGCATTTGCTAAAAAGAGAGGACTTTACTGTTACCGCGACGCGCTTCACAACGTTTTTATAAAGAAGCCTGCGACAGAGGGACGCGAAAACGAGCCGACTGTGCTTTTTCAGGCGCATACAGATATGGTTTGCGAAAAAAATGACGATACCGAGCACGATTTTCTTAAAGACCCGTTAAAGCTTTATGTTGACGGTAAATATCTTCGCGCGAGGGGAACTACCCTCGGCGCTGACGACGGTATAGGCGTTGCCGCAATGCTCTCGATACTTGACGGTGAGGTTGAGTCTCATCCTGCCGTAGAATGTCTTTTTACGGTTTCGGAAGAAACGGGAATGGACGGAATAAGCGGATTTGATTTTTCTAAAATAAGCGCAAAAAGAATGATAAATCTCGATTCTGCTGAAATAGATTTTGCGGTTGCGGGGTGCGCAGGCGGAGTTCGCAGTAACGTTACTTTTAACGGAAAACGCGAAAAATATACGGGAACGACCGTAAGCGTAAAGATAAAAGGACTTGCGGGCGGACATTCGGGTGAAAATATAATCGACGGACGCGCAAATGCCAATAAGCTGATGGGTCGCGCGCTTCTCGCACTCGGCGATATAGATTATTACCGTCTCGTATCAATTTCGGGTGGCGGAAAAGCAAACGCTATACCTCGCGAATGCGGTGTAACATTAAAAACTACTAATCCCGACAAGGTAACCGAGATCCTTAAAAATATTGAAAAGGATATCGCGTTTGAGCTTGGCGAATATGACCGTGATTTTGAAATGCTGATAGATGTAGCCGACATAGGCAGCGACGCCTTCGACAAAGCAACAACAGATAAGGTAGTCTCCTTCATTGGAACAGTCGCGAACGGCGTGCTTGAAATGAGCAAAAAGATAAGCGGCTTTGTCGAGTATTCGAGAAATCTCGGAGTGATAAGGACAGAGGGCGACGCCGTCATTCTTACTTTCTTTGCAAGGTCGGGAATCGACGCGCAGCTACACACGTCAAACCGTGAGATAGAAGCGCTTGCGAAAATGGTCGGCGCTGACGTAAAGTATATGGAAATGTACGGCGGATGGGCGTATAACGATAACTCTGTGATAAGAGACGAATACGCAAAAGCCTATAAAAAGGTCACGGGCAAGGACATCACCGTAATACAGCTCCACGCAGGCCTTGAGTGCGGATATATAAGCTCAAACATACCCGATATGGATATAATATCGGTAGGACCGAACGTATATAGCCTGCATTCTCCCGATGAACGTATGGATCTCGACTCGGTTGAAACTCTGTTTGCTGTAATAAAAGAATTTCTTTCTAAATAATAAGTATTGAAGCAAAAATCACTGCGAAAAAAATCGCGGTGATTTTTTTGCTAAAATTGATTTTATAACAAAACGTAAACATTTCACCAACAAAATTAAAAAAACAGAGAGGTAAAATAAGGGCACAAAAATTTTAAAGAGGTGTTTATTATGAACAAGAACGACCGGCAGTTTATGGCACAGAAGATACGCACACAGTACATGGAAAAGAGACCGTCAGAGCTTGACGAGCTTCGCGAGCTTGACGCAAAGGTAAAGCGTCCCGTAAACGTTTTTTCATACGTTTTCGGCAGCATAAGCGCAATAATTATGGGCGCGGGAATGAGCCTTGTAATGACCGATATCGGCAAAACCGTAGGAATCGCAAACAATATGACA
>JAZODV010000144.1:0-11324 GCA_045597185.1 Eubacteriales bacterium | reverse complement strand
GGAGCAGGCTCGACCGAGCATTTTATTGAACTTTTTAAAGAAATACCCACCGTTGATGCGGGTCTTGCCGCGTCCGTATTCCATTTCGGTGAAATAAAGATCTCCGAACTCAAAAAATCACTTGCTGAAAATAATATAGAGGTTAGATTATGATTAAAATTGATGAACTTAAATTTGACGCAAACGGACTCATACCCGCAATAGTCGTTGACGCTGTTGACGGTAAGGTCCTTATGCTCGCTTATATGAACAAGGAAAGCCTTGAGATAAGCATTAATGAAGGTACGACATGTTTCTGGTCACGTTCAAGACAGGAGCTTTGGAGAAAGGGAGAGACCTCCGGCAACCGTCAGCACATTCTTTCAATCAAAGCAGACTGTGACCGCGATACTCTCACAGTTCTTGTCAAAAAGGACGGTCCCGCCTGTCACACGGGTGCTGAGACCTGCTTTAACGATCTCGTTTATTCTTCGGGCAACGATGAGCCCTTCTCACTTGACAGCCTTATGGAGCTGCTCAAGGGCAGAAAAGCTGAGCTTCCCGAAGGCTCGTACACCACGTACCTTTTCCAGAAGGGTATTGACAAAATACTCAAAAAGGTCGGTGAAGAATCTACTGAGGTCATCATCGCGGGTAAAGCAAACGACAAGGCAGAGGCTATTTATGAAATTGCAGACCTCACCTATCACGTTATGGTAATGATGACCGAAATGGGAATTTCCGTCGACGATGTCAGAGCCGAGCTTGCTTCAAGACACATAATCGACCACAAGGTCAAGCAGGAAAAAATGAAATGAGCTATCTCTGCGACCTGCACGCGCACACAACGTACTGTGACGGTTCTGCCTCTCCCGAGGAAATGATACTGTCAGCAATAGCCAAGGGATGCAGATCGTTCGGTCTTTCGGCTCACGCTCCCGTTAATATAGACGGCGATTGGTATATGAGAGAGGAAAAAATACAGCCATACCTTTCAGAGCTTTACTCACTCAAGGAAAAATACGCAGACAAAATTGAGTTTTACGTCGGATTTGAAGCCGATATGTACAGTCCCGAGCTTCCCCGCTGCGACTACAAAATTGCTTCACTTCACTACACCGACGCTGACGGCAAATTTTTCGACGTTGATCACACCGAAGAAAAGCAAAAAAAAGCCGTAAGCACTCATTTCGGCGGTGATTTTTACGCCTATGTAGAAAACTATTATGACCGTCTCAAAAGCGTTATAGAAAGGACACACGGCGATATTATCGGTCACTTTGATCTTGTAACCAAATTCAATGGCGACGGTAAGCTTTTCAATGAGAATGATCCGCGTTATCTCTCGGCGGCATTTGACGCTATGTCTGAGCTTGTAAAATACGGTCTGCCGTTTGAAATAAACACAGGCGCGATCTCAAGAGGCTACAGAAATACTCCCTACCCTTCAAAGACGCTCCTCGCCGAGCTTCACCGTCTTGGCGGCAGAATTATGTTTTGTAGCGACGCGCATTCTCCGTCGGCTATTTGCTGTTGCTTTGACAGCGCCAAGGAGCTGGCAAAAGAATGTGGATTTGATTCCCACGTCGTGCTTGCAAAGGGGAATTTTACAGAAGTAGCTTTAAAATAAAAAAGAACCGAAGGGGTGCCTTCCATAAAGCAGGTTTTACCTGCCACAAAAAGTAAATTGAAGCTTTCGTACAACTTTAGGGGTATGGGCTTTGCCCGAAGCCCGCGTTGCAAGCAACGCCGTAATACAAAGGCGAAACTGGCGATAAATCAAAATTTGCAGAGGTGTTGAAATGCAAAAGCCTGAAATGATTATTTTTGATTATGGACATACATTGCTATATCAACCTGATTTTAATACATCAAATGGAAATAAGGCAATTTATCCATATATAAGCAGAAATCCACGCAATATTTCATTTGAGGAATATGATAAAACCATTATAGAGTTATTTGCAAAAATCAAAGCGGAACGAGGAGATATAATCGAAATTCACGA
The DNA here is from genome assembly GCA_045597185.1 of Eubacteriales bacterium. Lineage (GTDB taxonomy): Bacteria > Bacillota > Clostridia > Oscillospirales > CAG-272 > RGIG3994. Next base: position 9,337 of record JAZODV010000144.1, on the reverse strand, counting down.
ACATAATTTTTTGAAATTAGCAATGGAATATATGGATATTTCGTTGTCTATATCAATAGAAGAAGCAGAAGAGATAATTATGAACGGTATATCGCAAGGTGCCATAATGCCTTATGCTGATAAACTGCTTGATTATCTCAATTCAAAAGGAATAAGGACAGGCGTAATAAGCAATAATTGTTTTTCCGGTAATGCCTTGAAAAGACTGTTTGATAGACTTCTTTCAAGAAACAAGTTTGAATTTGTTTTAGCGTCAAGTGATTACATCTTTAAAAAGCCACATAGCATTATGTTTGATATTGCATTACAAAAATCAGGATTGTCAGCTGATAAAGTGTGGTATTGTGGCGATAGTGTAGTTGCTGATGTGCAAGGTTCAAAAAATGTCGGGATGTTTCCTGTTTTATATGAAGGAATAACGGTGGATGGTACAAATCCTTTTGCGCATCAGAATGACAATTTAAAAATTGATTTTGAATATTTACATATTACAGATTGGAATGAATTGATCGACATACTGGAGCAAATGATTTGATAATTGCAATTTTCAATTTATCGAACAGAATAAAACGAACCCCAACAGACCATGAAAATCTGTTGGGGTTAATTATTTGTTTCCTGCGGGGCAATTTTGCGCAGTATAATCAAACTAAATTGTGATTTTTCCGCTAAGAACAACACCCTTTATGTTCGTACTCCTTTTCTATACCGTCGGCGGTAATAAGCCTCCTTTTACACAAGGGAGCCTTTGGTTTGTGCGCCACGAAAGTCCATCTACTTTTCTTGACAAGCACTGCATTTGTAGACACAAATGCCATATCAATTTGGAAGTGATATGCTGACCGTGTCAGCGTGATATTGTTGCAAGCAACAGTGATATTGCTCCCGATGGTCGCAGTGATATTATATTCGCCTCCCAAGCTCGCGTAGCGAATATCACTCGGCGATAGCCGAATACCACTGCGAAGCAATAGAACTCGCCGCAGGCGAATATAACTGTGGCACCTGCTTTACGGCAGGTGCCACAACCGGTTCTTTTTTATTTTTTCTTTTTTTGTCTGTACCGTGAGGTCAGGGATCTCATAATGCCAACACAATCGGATATATACTCTGCCTTCGGCTGATATAAATTAAACTTGTCCCCTCCCCAGCTGTCCGAGCGTCTGAACCGTCCCGCTTTTCCTTCATATATGATATATTGCCTCAACACCCTTTCAAAAGCATTGAGCGAAGGACTTGGATTCTTTGAACGGTATACTCCTATTTCGGAGAGAAAATAACACACGAATTCAATACAGGTATATGCTCGGTCTACCTCAACGTATCCGCCGTATACAGCCGTTGCCGCCGCCGAAAAATAATTGTATATATACTCATCCGCATTGCTCTTTAATGATTCGAGCATTTTTTGAGCCTTTTCGTACTGCTCGCACGATATTGGAAGCGCGGCTACCATAATGTCAGAATCATTATTGTTATGTTTATACCGCATAAGCGACTCTTCCACGAATCCCGCGTTAAACGTAGAATGCTTGTGACGTCTTGAAAACGAGTACATAGGCTCAAGGTCGGGCGAAAGAGAGAGAGATGCGTGATTGTATTTTACTTTTTTAAAGGCGCGTATTACCTTTCCCGTTCTGTACGGCGTGGACGAAAGCACTATATATATATACTCACGTTCAGTATTGCAGCTCATAATATCTCCGTTCTTACTATCTTTTTCGCTATTATTATACACCGAATTTGATATTATGTCAATATGTACTACCTTTTGTTCATATGTATCATCGGAAAACGCTTTCTGTATTCGGAAGGAAAGCATCCCTCGTGATATTTGAAATATCCTATAAACTCTTTATCGTTCGAAAAGCCAAGCTCGGCAGAGATTTCCTTTACGTATTTTTCGGTATTGCAAAGAAGCGCCTTTGCTCTTGCAAGAATAAATCTGTTTATCATTTTTCCTGCCGTGATACCGTAATTGTTTTTACAAAGTCTTGATATATGATCTGAAGAAAACCCGAAATGCTCTGCTATTTTTGACACTGACAGCTTTGCATCTGCATTTATCCGTATCCACTCCTTGATAGCCTCGGCGCGCTCGTCATATCTGTGCGTCTCCTCTTCTGATATAAAGCAGAACTCCGAGAGTATATGTATCAGCGTCGCGTTCACAAGATACTCGGGCGGTTCGGGAAGATTATTCCAATGAAGAAGCTCCTTGAAGAGCGATTTACTTTCAAAGCGTTCAAAAAAACGTTTATTAAACGGCAGCTCTCCTTCCAAAAGCTCAAAATGCACCCAATAAAAAGATACGTCACGCGTTACCCTTGTTCCCTTGTGGCAGACATTCGGTTCAAGCAATATAAGCTGACCCTCTCTTACGTGTATGTCCTTGTTATCCTCGGACATATATACGTCACCCTTTTTGACGTATATTATCTCGTAGGTTTTTTCTATTCGTTCGGGGTGTATCCAATCTCTGTCAGTGTTAAAAAGCCCGGCGGCTCTGAATGCTATATTTTCATTCATTAAAATGTTCATGTCGGATTTTCTTACCTTCTATCGTTTTTTGAGTATTGACTTGCATTTCGTTCGACTATATAATTATTATACTGCAACCTCGAAAAAAAAGCAATATAAGTCATAAAAAAGGAGATTTTAAGATGAAAACATTTTCTTATCAAAACGTTGATCTTACGTCGGGTTATCTGTTTGACAAGCAGGAATTAAATCGCAAAACAACGATAAACGCTGTCTACGACAGATTTGACGACACAGGACGCATCGGTGCTTTCGATTTCAGCTGGAAGGAAGGCGACGAGAAAAAGCCACACGTTTTCTGGGACAGTGACGTTGCAAAATGGATGGAAGGCGCTTGCTACATTCTCAAGAAGCATCGCAACGCAGAGCTTGAAGCAAAGGTTGATGCACTCGTTGAAAATATCAAAAAGCATCAGGGAAAGGACGGATATTTCAATATTTTCTTTACAGTATGTAAGCCTAACGGTCGCTTCATCGACAGAACCCGTCACGAGCTTTATTGCGCGGGACACCTTATGGAGGCCGCCGTTGCATATTCCGAGGCAACGGGAAAGAGCGATCTTCTTGACTGTATGGAAAGATATGCCGACTATATAAAGAAAGTCTTTGTTGACGAAAAATCCGCGGGATTCATTTCTCCCGGACACGAAGAGATCGAGCTTGCGCTCATGAGAATGTACGTTCACACGGGCAAGAAAAAATTCCTTGACCTTGCAGAGCATTTCATAAATATCAGAGGAACCGAAGGCGATGCGATGTCATCCTACGACCAGTCTCACATGCCCGTCAGAGAGCAGTCGGAGGCTGTCGGTCACGCGGTTCGTGCCGTATATCTTTACACAGGTATGGCATACCTTGCAAAGCAGACAAATGACAAACAGCTACTTGAGGCTTGCAAGAAGCTTTGGGACAGTATCATCCACACAAAAATGTACGTAACCGGCGGTCTTGGCTCTACCTGCCTCAGCGAAGCATTCACAAACGCATACGACCTTCCGAACGACACAGCATATACAGAGACCTGCGCGGGTATCTCGCTTATGTTCTTTGCTAACGCAATGCTTGAGTTTGAAAACGATTCACAGTACGCAGATATTACAGAGCGTGTGCTTTACAACGGAGTTCTTTCGGGTATGTCTCTTGACGGCAAGTGCTTCTTCTATGAAAATCCGCTTGAGATAAACCTTAATGAGCATATAACTCTTCTTCACGGAACACGCAGATTCCCCATAACACAGAGAGTTGAGTGCTTCAGCTGCTCTTGCTGCCCTCCCAATATCAACCGTCTGCTTGCATCGCTTGGAAACTACATCTACGGTATTGACGGAGACACACTCTATGTTAACCAGTATATTTCATCTAAGCTCTCTTCTGACGGAATTACTGCTACTATGACAACCGAGTATCCTCACAAGGGTACTGTAAAGTTCACCGCAAACGGCACTGCCAAGATCGCGTTCAGAATTCCGTGGTGGTGTGAATCTTATGAGATAAACAAGCCCTATACTATCAAGAACGGATACGCAATAGTCGAAAACGACGGAAGCGAAACAGTAGTTGAATTTGCTATAACCGTAAAGGCTGTTCACGCCGACCCGAGAGTAATCAGAGACGCAGGACGTATTTGCTTTATGCGCGGACCCGTCGTATACTGTGCCGAGGCTGTTGATAATGCTCACGGGCTTCACAGCTACAGAGTCTCTCCCGACGCAAAGGTCACCGAAAGCTATGACGAGTCCTTCGGTCTTATTACTCTTGAGCTTGACGCAAAGCATCTTATCGACTTTGAAGGTACGCTTTATTCAACAGAAGCGCCAAAAGCCGAAAATGCGGTTCTTAAGCTCATTCCTTACAACTCCTTTGCCAACAGAGGCGAGAGCGACATGCTCGTTTGGCTTCTCCGCGACTAATATATCTATTTAATATTTTCGGCGGCTCAAAAGAGCCGCCGATTTTTTATACGGTGCCTGTAATAACAAGAGTTGCGGTTCCCGGAACCGTAGTATAAGTTCCGTCTGCTTCCTGTGTAAAGGTAGCCGCCGGAACAGTTATTACGCTCTGTACGGTTGCAAATTCTCCTGTCGCCTCGTTATAGGTATATCCAGTTCCCTCTTCAAGCAGTACGCCGTCAAGAGTTACCGAGGTAATCGTGAGTATCGGGTCGAATACGTCTGTAACCGCAAGATTATCTGTTGCCGCCGCGGCGGTATTGCCGTAGTTAGATATCACGAACGTATAGGTTATCTCTCCGTTTTCGGTTACCGACGTCGGTGAGAGTGCCTTTGTTATAGCAAGTTCGGGAGCGTCTGCAGTGCTTATTGTCTCGGATGCGCTGAGTGGCTCGGCTATTCCCTGTCCTGTCACGGTCGCGGTGTTGACTATAGTACTGTCAGCTCCAAGCGGCGCGGTGTTCAGCACTTCTGCGTTATATATGATTATCGCGTTGCCGCCCGCGGGCACCGATATGCCCGTTACCGTAAGCGGCTGCTCGCCTGTGACTGTCGGTGTTGCCGCAAGGACACCGTTGACGTAATAAAGCAGTGAGCCGTCAACATAGCGCAACGGATAAAGAGTCTGTCCGCCGAAATCGTATGCTCCGAGGTCGTCTGTCAGTGTGAGTCCAGTAAATGATGTCGTTCCCGAATTCACAAGGCTTACAACGTAGGTTATGACCGAGCCTTCCGTGTAGGTTTCGGTCTGCGCATTTTTTGCTATTGCCAGAGTTTCTATTATAGTACCCGTGACGGTATTGGAGTCTATCGCTCCACCGTTATAGGTAAGCGTAGCTCTGTTTGTAAAGGTTGCCATATATTTATAGTTTCTCCTTATTATGATATATTTCGGACTTTTTCGTCCGTTATCATTTTATGCCGACAAAGGCTCTCGGTGTTAATATCCAATAACAGTTAAATAGATAAACAATAAGAATACACCCCCTATCTTTTCGGGCAAAGCTCTGATTCACTAACATTTTTCCTTTAATATTCAATTTATATTTACATTCTTTCGTCTATGTGTTATAATAAATCCACGGTAATTATCTCTGAAAAAAGATAGATTACTTTGACTTACAGCAGACAAAGCGGTAGAGGTAACAATGAAAAAATATGAATTGCATTCACACACTGCAGAGTGTGATAAGGTGGCTCTTATCGGTGGGGCGGAATTGGTAAGACTGTACCGTGAGCAAGGCTATAGCGGTATCGTTATAACCGACCATTATTTTTCCCTGTTCTATGAATGGTTTAATGATGAGCTCTGCCTTGGAAATCACAAAAGAATCATTGAAAGATACCTTCGTGGGTATTACGCGGCGCGTAATGAAGGAGAAAAAAGCGGATTTACCGTTCTTTGCGGAGCGGAGGTTCGATTTGACAATACGGTAAACGACTATCTTGTTTACGGTTTGAAAGAAAATGACTTTTATGAATTACCTCTTTTGAACAGATTAAAAAACGTCAAGGAGCTTAAAGACGTTTTGCCTGAATATGCAGTTATCGTACAAGCGCATCCATTCCGCAACAATATGACGGTGTGTGATCCCGAACCATTGTTCGGAATAGAGGTCTATAATGGAGGCACACAGCCCTTTCGAAATGAAATGGCAAAAATATATGCCGAGCATTATGGCAAGGTTATGACGTCGGGTTCGGATATACACAAAATCAAAGCGTTGGCAAAAGGCGGAATTTGCACGGAACATAATATTATATCCTCCGAAGATCTGGTCAGTGTTTTAAGATGCGGAGAATATTCACTGATCTGCAATTAAAAACGCATTTTTGCAGGAACAAAAAATATCTTTTGTAGTGACAGGCGTTTCTAAGAATTCCCTCATCACGCCGAAGGCGTGTATGAAATCAATGCAAAGCATTGTATGGGATCCGTTGCAAGACGGTATGGAATCAAGCCGCAGAAAATGCACCTTCGGTGATGCCATACGCCTACGGCGATTACATACACGCTGGCGCGTGATTCCATATCAAGCCTGCTGCTTGAATAAAAAGCGACAAATTTCTATCGAAATTTGTCGTTTTTTTGGCCTGCCCGAAAGGATTCGAACCTTCGACCTTCAGAGTCGGAGTCTGACGCGCTATCCAGCTGAGCCACGGGCAGATATAAAATTGATACTTAGTATTATATCACACAGAGCGTATATTTTCAACCGTTTTTATAATTTTTATAATATAAGAATAAAAACACAAGAAAAAGCAAATAATTTTTTCAAAAACACCTTGACAAAATGTTTTGTGTGTGATATAATACACAGCGTTGTAATATTGGGGCATCGCCAAGCGGTAAGGCATCAGACTCTGACTCTGACATTACCGGGGTTCGAATCCCTGTGCCCCAGCCAAAAAATTCGACAAGTTTCGACTTGTCGAATTTTTTTATCCAAGCCGCAGGCTTGGCATATCATCACGACGCAGTCGTGGATATCATCAAGGGCGGCAACCGCCCTTGTATCTCATCACGCGCCAGCGTGCATTTTCCTGCGGCTTGATGATATACAATGCTCCGCATTGATGATATACCGCAACAAGTTGCGGATGATATACAAGGCTTACGCCTTGATTTATTTATAAAAGTGTGGTATTATAAACACAGAAAGGCGGTGAAAATATGAGTTGGGACGAGTTTTACAAATCAATTCAAGAGGCATATCATATTGAGGACGAAGCAACTGTAATAAAAATACCGTTTGATGATGTCAGAGAAATCACCTCGGAAGCCATTTTTTATAAGAAAGGGTATCTAGATACTAAAAAAATCGATCTCAATGAATGCGCTAGGAATTACTGTTTAGCACAAGGTAAATCGCCGAACGAAAACAACGGTAGATTGAAATGTGTAGGCGGCAGGTGCTTCCCATTTTTTGAATTTTTTACAGCTGAACATCACACAAGAATTTATATACCTTTGAAAAAAACAATCTTCACGCGATTATTACAATTAGTTCGATTGAATCCGTACTTAAAAGAGCGTTCCAAGTTTTATGCTTTTCAAAAAAAGCTTAATGCTGCAGGTTTTACAACTCTTGATTTAACTTAAATTGATGACATCTATTTCGGCCACCAACATAAAAACGTTTGAGTTCGAAACCTTAATGCAAAACACAAAAATATCTTTTTCGTAGTCTTTATACAGAAAAAAGACCAACTCACTTGTGAGTTGGTCTTTTTTCAACTATGTTTGCCCTTGCGGGCAAGTGATGTAGCCTTCGGCAGTGATGTTCACTGCGTGAGTGATGTTTCGCCTTGCGGCGAAGTGGGCAAACATCACATCACTTTGCGACGAAGGAGCAATACATCACTGTGCGTTAGCACTACATCACTTCGGCGCAGTCGATACTTCACTATTTACAAACAAAGATTTTTATGCTATAATAATCTCAATAAATAATTTTCAAAAACTTTTCTTGTATTCTCGTTTTCTTTCGATATAATGTGTTTACCACCCGAAAGGAGAGCGAAAATGCCAAATCTAAAACCATACTATCAAGTAAAATTAACTCTGTTGCTATGCAAGCTGTCTTTTCTCGAAAATCCTCCAAAAAATGAGGACGAGCAATACGCTTACGATATTATCCAAAAGGCGGTGGAAAAATGAAATTTAAGGATTCTTTTTGGTCGCAATTACTTGCAGGTATATGTTTGATTTTTATACTTGCTATTCTTATCCCTGTAGGTATATTCTTTTTAATTTTCAAATTTATCACTATGCCATTTAATTACTACAAGTATAGGCACTCACAATATCAAAAAGATTTTCCGCACAAATTTAATTTTTTAGATCCCTTTCACGTTGACAATATTCCTTATTCCATCATAAAAGAAAATGAGTTGCCAGTTGAGTATATCAAGTGGAGTAAAGAATACAATATGTATGGATATTTCATATATAAGAATATGCTACTGGATTTTACTGAACCATTTTTCTTTGATCCGGAGACAAATACCTTCACATTTAATCCTGAAGAGGAAGCCGAAGAAAAAACGGAGGACGATAATAGCCAAGATATTGATGATGCCCAAAATTGCTTATCCGTGGAAGAAACAAAAGCTTTTGTGCTTAATGATTTTCACAACAACATACAAGAACGCGAGTGCAAACAAGTTGTTTTTTTCTACTCTCAAGAAAAACTTGAAAAAGCCTTGATACAGTTTCCGGTTCCTTTGGCATAAAGCTCTCAATATTTCGTGTTTCATAATTAGTCGTTTCAAAATGTACGACTATCAGTTCATCAACAGCCCCTCGTCTGCCGTAATCAAGCCTTGCCGGAACGTATGCTACGGAATTATCCTTCATTACGTATTCATTTGTTTCGGTTTTCAAACTTGTATCGGCTCTCATACGAAACGACAGCGCGTTAAAATTTCTGCCCGTATTCCACATATTAACGTCTTTTTGCTTAAGCTCAAGGACATCAAGCAGATTAAACGATATAAGTTCTTTTTCGAAAAACATAATCCACCTCACGATATTTGATCATATTATATCAAAACTGTTTCAAAAAGTCAACATATATTATCATTTTTAGGATATGATTTATGCTTTTTGTATGTTATAATAAAAAAAAACAACAAAGGGAGACAAAATGAAGCATTTGAAATTATGTATCGAAGAGCTTTTTGAAAGCAATACCGTAAAAAATCTGATCGTCAGAGTTGGAAACCGTGACAGCGTTTTTTGCGATATTAAGCGGAGCTCTGAGGAAAGAACACTCACCGATACGACACTTTTCGATATGGCGTCTGTCACAAAAATGATAGCAACGACGTCTTTGTTTTTCATT
>JAZODV010000143.1:0-5037 GCA_045597185.1 Eubacteriales bacterium | reverse complement strand
CGCAGCGCTATCGCGTGCTCATCGCCGACGGTGCGGTCCCGGCGGAGGCAGAGGCATTCCTCGCCCGCTTTGCCGCAGTTGGCGGCACCGTACTCCGCTTTGGCGATTTTACCGAGGCCGCGTTTGCCCAAGCCGTGCGCTCGTACAGCCAAACGGTACTCGCGTTCGATTCCTCTCCCGACTTACGCATTTCACGCATGCGAAAATACGGCGTTGACGTCGTTTTCTGCGTAAACGAAGGCGAAGAGACCGTTTCGACCACACTCCACCATCCCGTTTCCGCCGTATTGGACGCCGAAGAGGGTACGATCACCCCCTGCAGCGACGACCGTTTTTCCCTGACACTGCCGCCGCGCAAAAGCCTGCATCTGATCCTCGCCTGACCAATCACACCGGACGGGACCGGAACCCACACCAAAGTCCCGCCGGATTTTGAAAAAAGCGCGTCTTTTTTTCAAAAATGCGCTTGACAAAGGGTTTCTCTTATGGTATAATTTTTGTTGTTCGGTAGCTGCCGAGCGAATTTCATATGCGGATGTGGCGGAATTGGCAGACGCGCTAGATTCAGGTTCTAGTGGGGGCAACTTCGTGAAGGTTCAAGTCCTTTTACCCGCACCAAACAGTAGAAATCCGAACCCAAAGCCGGTAGGCGATGGGTTCGGATTTCTTTTTGTGTTCGGTGATATGTGATGCTGACTTGCTGTTGTTGGCATCACGCCCGAGCACCGTCTAGTAATTATCCTTGATAGTTGACGCCAAACAAAAATGAATTTTAAGAAAGGAGATTTACAATGAAAAACGAAATTACTTATACCGAACATAACGGACTTTACTACCCCGATCTCGCGTTCCCCAAACAGATAGATTATACTCTTGGCAAGTACGCCAACCTTTATGAAAGAGCATCGTCGCGGAACATACACCACCCAGCTCACCGAAGGACGATTATGGAACAAAATGGCAACTACATTTCTTTAATTTATTTGTGGAAATAAGTATTCGCAGAAGTGACGCTTTGTAAATTTTTTTCAGTACATTGAAAAAGTATATTGACAATAAGTTTTAAATACATTACAATAAAGTCAGAGAGTGAATTTAGGGGAATTTTCATTCTCTGATTTTAACTTTTGGGGGGATTTTTATGAAAAAACTTATCGCTTTTTTTCTTTGTCTAATGATGATGCTGTTGCTGGTTTCGTGTGAATTGAATGAAGATCAAAATGAGCTATCTTCAAACGAGAACACAGTTTTATCCGATGTAACTGATGATAACACGAATGATAATACCACTTCGCTTTCCAAAGCCGAGATCGCTATGGAAATGTACGAGGAAACCTTGAGCGGTCTTGCTTATTATCCAACGCCCTACAGCAGAACTCCGCTTTGCGAGTGCGAAAAATTGGGATATGCATACGTTGACTTTGATGGTGACTGTGTAAACGAGTTTGTGATCGACTGCGGCGATACCTTGATCTTGAGATATTATGAGGGGAAAGTTTACATTTACGAATTTACTTTCCGTAGCCTTTATTATTTAAAAACAGACGGTTCTTATGATTGGAATCACACCGGATTGGATTTTGAATATGGTGAAAATCAAATATATTTCGAAGGTGCAAGCTTAAAAACAAAAGAGCTTTGGCGTATCGTCAATGACGGAGAACCGAATGCTGAATATTATATCGAAGAAAAATCGGTATCCCAAGAGCAACTTCAAAAATATATTGAAGATAATCCCAAAACGAAGGTTGAATTTTTGCCGCTTGAGTTATCCTGGAAAAAGGAAATCACCCCGGAGGAGGCCTTACAAATTGCATCAGAGCATTTATCTGCGGATCATAATTGATGAAAGTACAGATCAGCGTTTTCCTGTGGGGAATCATTGTTATGCTTACATCAGTAAATAAATCGTCTGTAAGGAGTTACACATTATGGCATTGACCTATATAACTAACGGTAAGATAGTATTTACAGATTCTGTGAATTTGGGAAAACACCTTGCGTTTGACGATGAAAGCGGAAAGATATGCGGCGTCGTGGACGAGCTGCCTGATGGCGCACGCACCGTTGATGCAAAAGGTAATTACGTCGCACCGGGACTCGTTGATATCCATATTCACGGATATCTCGGTGAGGACACCTGCGACGCAAAGCCCGAGGGCATAAAAAAGATGGCTTACGGAGTGGTTCAGAACGGAGTTACCGCTTTTCTTCCCACGACTATGACGGTTGCAAAGAATGAAATTGTTGACGCTCTTGACGCCGTTCGTTCTCTCAAAGAGGAAAGCAAGACTTGGGACGGAGCCGAAATACTCGGAGTTCACGCGGAAGGTCCGTTTATCAATCCGTCCAAGAAGGGCGCTCAGGCAGAGGAGAATATTATTGCTCCCGACGCAGACTTCATCATCGAAAATGAGGATATCATAAAAATCGTTACTCTCGCGCCCGAGATGGACAGGGATCACGCCTGCATAAAGAAGCTTGCGAAAAAATCCGACGTGCTTGTTTCTATGGGTCACACCGACGCGAGCTTTGAAGATGCTATGAGCGCCATAGAGGACGGTGTCAATCACGCGACACACCTTTTTAACGCAATGTCGGCTCTGTCTCACAGAAATCCCGGTGTTGTGGGTGCGGCTCTTGCAAGCGACAGAGTTTCAGTCGAGTTGATTGCAGACACCTTCCACATAAATCCGGGGCTTTACTCGATAATAGCTAAGGTCAAGGGCGATAAAACGGTGCTTATAACCGACTGTACCCGCGCGGGAGGAATGCCCGACGGAGAGTACGACCTCGGAGGTCAGTCGATATTCCTTAAGGGAATCGAGTGCCGTCTTGCTGACGGTACGATAGCAGGAAGTGTTCTGAAGCTCAACGACGCGGTAAAGAATGTTATAGATCATACAGACCTTCCCGTATATGAGGTTTTCAAGATGGCATCGCTCAATCCCGCGAGAGCTATCGGTTGCGGAGATCGCCTTGGCTCTCTTGAAAAGGGCAAGGATGCGAGCATTATCATTGCCGACGAAAATATAAATATATTAATGACCATAAAAAAAGGAAAAACTGTTTATGAAGCTTAAGGTCAGTGCGTTTTTTGTTCACAACTTTATGCTGTGTGGGTCAGTCTATTGAGGCAACAAGCCTTCCAAGGATAAACAACCGAAAAATTTTGCAAAGGGATTCTCCGTTAGATTCTAATGTAGCAACTTTGTGAAGGTAAAGCCCTTTTTCCAAAAAAATAGGAATTGCGTACGCAATTCCTATTTTTTTATTGTTATCTCTGAACTCTGCCGCTTCCGTCGCCGCCCGCAAGCTTTTCTACCTCGGAGACCTTAACTCTATTGTAATCTCCCTCAATAGAGTGCTTGAGCGCGGATGCCGCTACTGCAAATTCGATTGCTGACTGCGTATCCTTGCCGTTAAGAAGAGCATAGATAAGACCGCCGCCAAAGCTGTCGCCGCCTCCTACGCGGTCAACGATATGAAGGTGATAGGATTTAGAGAAGCAGTAATTCTCACCGTCGTAGAGCATTCCCGCCCAGTCGTTATCACTTGCTGAAATCGACGAACGGAGAGTAATGGCAACCTTTTCGAATCCAAACTTATCGGCAAGCTGCTTTGCAACCGATTTATATCCTTCATGATTGAGCTTACCGCCGTAAATGTCTGTATTCTCAGCTTCAATACCAAAAACGTCCTTGGCATCTTCTTCGTTTGAAATGCAGACGTCAACGTACTCGCAAAGCTTTGTCATAGCCTCACGAGCCTCAGCACGTGTCCAAAGCTTGCCTCGATAATTTAGGTCGCAGGAGATCTTAACACCTCTTGCCTTTGCAGCGCGGCAGGCATCAAGGCAAATTTCTACCATATTTCCGCCGAGAGCCGGTGTAATTCCTGTGAAGTGGAACCAATCGGCTCCGTCAAATATTTTGTCCCAATCGAAATCGGACGGTTCCGCTTCTGCTATTGCGGAATGTGCGCGGTCGTAAATACATACAGATCCTCTCTGCGATGCGCCTTTTTCGAGGAAATAAATACCAACACGGTCACCGCCGCGTACGATTTTCGAGGTGTCAACGCCGAAATAACGGAGCGAATCGACCGCCGCCTGACCTATTGCATGTGTCGGCAGCTTTGTGACGTAAACGCTGTCAAGTCCGTAATTTGCAAGAGATACCGCTACGTTTGCTTCACCGCCTCCAAATGTTGCCTGCATCTGATCGTTTTGGAAGAAACGGTAATATCCGTTAGGTGCAAGTCTGAGCATAAGCTCGCCGAATGTAACTACTTTTTTCATTTTTGTGCCTCCAATGCTTCTTTTACGAAAAAGCTTCCGCCGATAGCGGCTATCTTATCAAATGCTAAGAATTCGTCTATATTGCTTCTGTCAACACCACCCGTGGGAATGAATTTTACCTGAGGGAAGGGAGCAGACAGGGCTTTGAGTGCTTTAAGTCCTCCGTATACGTTTGCGGGGAAGAATTTTACGGTAGTGATACCGAGCTCAAGTGCTGCCATTATCTCGGTGGGGGTTACGCAACCGGGATAGTAGGGAATATTTCTTGCATTGCATATCTCTGCGACAGCGGGGGAAAGACCGGGAGAGACGATAAACGTTGCGCCTGCCTTTAGTGCCTCCTCACACTGCTTTGCATTGATAACGGTACCGGCACCGATCTCCATATCGGGATAATTTTTAACTGCGTATTCAATAGCCTCTGCCGCGCAAGCGGTACGGAAGGTTATTTCGGCACAGTTTATACCACTTTTTTTGAGAGCTGTGAGAATTTTATCTGTCTCGGAAAGCTCTTTTATAACCACAACGGGAATAAATTTTTCCATTTTTCTGTCTCCTTAAAAATATCACGGTTTTGAATATCAAGAGAATTGTATCATATATACTTGGAAAAGTAAATCTTTTCTTTCTAAAAAGCTAATTTAATAGAGTAAAAATATTAAAAAATCAACCTTTGTTAAAAAATTATTTGGCAGAGTACATTATACGCCAGAATAGGCGGCGAAACCGCAGTCTAT
>JAZODV010000142.1:0-4512 GCA_045597185.1 Eubacteriales bacterium | reverse complement strand
AGACGAAAAGATAGCAGCGGCACGTGAAATATGTGCGATAATTGCGGCGGCGTCATCAAGCGTTGAGCGAGATATATGTCTTAATGAGGCATCTGAGATATTAAAGCTTTCGAAAGAGGTGCTGTCGCACGACGTAAACGCCATGAGACGAAAATACGCGCGTGACAGAGACGCGCAACGGGCGCAGAATGCGTACACAAGCGCAAAGGGAATAGGCGACAGAGTTAACCCAGATTATATAAAAAATATCGGCGGCGCGACTGCCGAGGAAGCGATAATCGGTCTGCTTCTCGGATTTGCAGAGCACCGAGACGCTATAGCCGACGGAAAGGTAACTCTTTCGGGCGATGATTTCGTCACAGAGCTTGGACGGCGGTGCTTTACCGAAATAATGCGCCTTCACGGAGAAGAGGGCGGATTTGATATTTCGCTTCTTGGCGGTAGCTTTACAGTAGAAGAAGTTGGAAGAATGCACCGAATGATGAGAGCTCGACTTGAATTGACAGAAAACGGCAGACAAGTGCTTGAAGCGTCGGTTGGAACACTCAAAAACGAGTCGGAACGACAAAAAGCTAAGGATAATGGAGACCGTATGGCGTTGCTCGAATCGCGTCGTGCGCAGTTGAAAAACAAAAAATAATAAAAATATACATAACGTTGAGAGGAATCTAAATGAGTAACAATGAAAATTTCGAAGAAAAGAAAATAACCCTCGAAGAAGAGATCGAAAAAGAGCAGGATTTTGTCGACGAAGACGTTGAACCCGATGATATAGAGCTTCTTGCTGCAGAGCAGGCGGCACTTGGCGACAGTAAAAAGATGGACGATCTTATCTCAAAATGCAAAAAGGGAGAGATGCTCGTATCTGATCTTGAGGAAGCTATAGCAGATCTCGGCTTTGACGCGGACAAGCTTTTTGATACCTTTGAAAGCAACGGAATCATGATACCTATGATCGACGATGCGGCATCTGAGATCGAGAGCGAGATCGAAAAGTTTGACACCGGCAAAAACATGGAGCGCATACTTGAGCAGGAAGGTCTTGCTATCGATGACCCTGTTCGTATGTATCTAAAAGAGATAGGTAAAGTGCCCCTTCTTGATGCCGAAGAGGAAAAAGAGCTTGCAAGACGAATGGCAGACGGTGACGAGTACGCTAAAAATAAGCTCGTTGAGGCCAACCTTCGTCTCGTTGTAAGTATTGCTAAGAGGTACGTCGGCAAGGGAATGTTCTTCCTTGATCTTATTCAGGAAGGAAACCTCGGACTTATGAAGGCGGTCGAAAAATTCGACTATCAGAAGGGCTATAAATTCTCGACGTACGCGACCTGGTGGATAAGACAGGCGATAACGAGAGCTATCGCAGACCAGGCAAGAACGATAAGAATACCCGTACACATGGTCGAGACGATTCACAAGGTATCGCGTTATTCACGTCAGATGCTTAAGGAGCTTGGACGTGAGGCAACTGCAGACGAGATAGGTGAAAAGATGGGTATGTCTGCCGAAAAGGTGCGCGAGATAATGAAGATAGCGCAGGATCCCGTATCTCTTGAAACGCCTATCGGTGAAGAAGAGGACAGCCATCTCGGCGACTTTATTCCCGACGAGGACACACCCGCGCCCGCAGATGCGGCATCGGCTACGATACTCCGTGAGGTCATAGAGCGTGAGCTTCACACTCTGACACCACGTGAGGAGCACGTTATCAAGCTTCGCTTTGGACTGTATGACGGACGCACACGTACGCTTGAAGAGGTTGGCAAGGAATTTGACATTACGCGTGAGCGTATCCGTCAGATAGAGGCAAAGGCACTCCGTAAGCTCCGCCACCCCAGCCGCGCAAGACATCTTAAGGGATTTCTTGATTGAAACAGTGAAAAACGAGTGATTAAGAAAATCACTCGTTTTTTGATTTGAGCTTTGAATTCAACTTATTCGCCGAATTTCTTACCGATATATATATGATAAGCCAAATAATCCCGTACCCAACGACGAAAACTCCCGTAAAAACCGTGATTGCCGCGAGTTGTGATTCGAGCCAACCGTTGATGAGATAAACTAAAATGTAAACGGTATAAAGCGTCAGTCCGTGGATTAGTGCGGCTGTAAAGACGGGCAAACGTTCAACGGTATATATCATAGAAATGCCACCGGCAATAAAAGCAAGTATTGCCGAAGATATAACCCCGAGCGCAACCTTTTCGGGCGTTAAGTGCGATATAACACCCGCTTTTCCAAGAGCCAAATAAATAAAGGATACTACGACAGGTCCGCCACATGCCGCCATAACTCCTCGTCTTAAAAACTCGATAACGTATTTTTTCATTATTTTAACACCTCGCTTTTTATTTTTGCAAAACAACGCCTTGAAACGTAGTCGCGGTATCCGCTTTTGAATATCGCGTCAACACCGCCGCTGTAGCTCACAGAGAATTTTTCAATAAAATTTTTGTTTGCCACAGTAGATTTGTTTATACGTATAAAGCTTGAAGGAAGCGTTGACTCGATTTCATAGAGCCTTTTTGACGTGACGTATTGTTTTCCGTTTTCTGCAATTACTACGGTTTTGCCACCAAGCACAGTAACACACTCGATTATATCAAACGTAAGAATCTTTAAACATCCGTCGCCTTGAACGGTAAGTCGGTAGTTTCCTTCATAATTCATGATAAGAGCCTCGATCTCATCAGTGAGACGGCTTTTTTCTTTCGCCGTTATAACGGCTTCTTCGTCTTTTTCGGGGTCTATAATAAGTCTGAATTTCATAAGCACCCTCCTTGCTACCGTAATTATATCAGAGAAATAATATATATGGAAGAGTTTTTTTATAAACGGTCATTTTTATAATGTAAAAGGTATGCGTATATTTACATAGATTGTCAGGAATATTAATATTATGAAAATAATTGAAAGGTCGGTATTATAATGCAAAAACCTCAAATAACAAAATGCACCGCGAGAGAGATAATAGATTCACGAGGAAACCCAACCGTCGAGGCAACAGTTTTTCTGGCAGACGGTACGGTCGGTGTGGCAAGTGTTCCTTCGGGTGCGTCAACAGGGAAATTTGAAGCGCACGAGCTTCGTGATAAGGACAGCAACAGATACGGAGGGAAGGGGGTTATCGGAGCTGTTTATAATGTTTGCCGAAGAATTTCTCCTGCAATAGCGGGAATCAGCGCAAGCGAACAGCATGAGCTTGACAGAGTTATGCTTGAGCTTGACGGAACCGAAAATAAATCTTCACTTGGCGCGAATGCTATCCTTGCCGTATCGCTTGCCGCAGCGAGAGCCGCGGCAAATTGGTATGCTCTCCCGATATACAGGTATTTGGGCGGGTCAGACACCTATAGATTGCCGGTTCCTATGATGAATATTATGAACGGCGGAGCGCACGCCGCAAATAATCTCGACATTCAGGAATTTATGATAGTGCCGTGCGGTGCCGGAAGCTTCTCGGAGGCACTGCGCTGGGGATGTGAAATATACCACGCGCTTGGCGCACTTCTCAAAAAAAGAGGTCTTATGACGGGTATCGGAGACGAAGGCGGCTTTGCACCCAACCTCGAATCCGACGAAGAAGCACTTGACCTTATAGTAAGAGCGATAAGCGCGGCAGGATATGACACCGACAGAGTGAAAATAGCACTCGATGTTGCGTCAAGTGAATGGTATAACGAGGAAAAGGGTATATATCACGCAAAAAAACGCGGAATTACTCTTTCAACAGACGAAATGATAGGATATATAGAAAAGCTTTGCTCGGTTTATCCTATAATTTCGGTCGAGGACGGACTTGACCAGAACGATTTTGACGGTTGGAAAAAGCTGACGCAAAGAATAGGACAAGAGGTAATGCTTGTGGGTGATGACCTGTTTGTTACCAATCCCAAAAGACTTAAAGCAGGCATAGAAAAAGGTGCGGGAAATGCAATTCTTATAAAGCCAAATCAGATCGGTACACTTTCAGAGACTCTTGATGTAATAAGAATGGCAAAGGACGCAGGATATAAATTCGTAATCTCCCATAGATCGGGCGAGACAGAGGATACGACACTTTCGGATATAGCGGTTGCGGTATCTGCTCCGTATATAAAATGTGGAGCACCCTGCAGAGGTGAAAGAGTGGCAAAATATAACAGACTTCTGAGAATTGAATCATCACTTTCTACAGGTGCAAGATATTATTGATGTAAATAATCGAACCCGCCGATCTTTTTTGTGTCGGCGGATTCGGATTTGTCTCGAATTTTGTGATTTTGTGTCATTATTGCACAATCAAAAGCAAAAAAATCAAATTACAAAATGTCAGTTTTTCACAATAATAAAAAAAGACGAAAAAAAATCGAAAAAAGGTATTGACAAAGGGGAGAGCAGGTGGTATAATAGTCAAGCTGTCGCCGAGAGGGAAGCCTTGAGGAGATAGCGAACGGTCATTGAAAATCGAACAACAAGAGATTGAAAGTACAAAGCGAACGAAAAAGGAAGCGTGTACGGAAGTCTCGTTAA
>JAZODV010000141.1:0-17572 GCA_045597185.1 Eubacteriales bacterium | reverse complement strand
TTCGCGTTCCTCATCACTTATATTAAGTTTTGCTTTTTTTGTAAGCTTTGAGGGTTCTCTTAAAATGTGCGGTAAAAATACTCCGTCATCCATGAGAATACGCTGAACCTCTTTGTAATAATCTTTTGCCACGGTGCTTGGCGCTACGCCGTATTTTATAGCAAGAGCTGCCGCCGCGCCTGCCGCCTGTCCGATAAGCGAACAGGTTCCCATAACTCTCGTTGATGAGAGCGCTACGTGAGTAACACTGATATTTCGTCCCGCGAACATAAGATTTTCGATATTCTTGGAATATAAGCATCTGAGCGGTATGCCGTATGGCTGATCTACAGGAATGCTTACAGATGCCGCTTCTTTTCCTCCGTTACCCATTCCTGCGGGGCTGTGGTCGTCAAGAGGCCAACCGCCGTACGCGATTTCGTCTTCAAAATGACCGCCGCTTCGGATGTCGGCTTCGGTCATAACGTAATCACCTATATACCGCCTTGACTCACGCTTGCCCGGCAAAAATCCGACCCAATCGAGATCCCAATTTTCCATACCGTGATCTCCACGGTTTTTTATGTGATCCCATACTCCGTAGATACACGCCAAAAGTTCGTTGCGTACCTTTTCGGCATCCAAAATAGAGTCGCCGTAACCTCCAAGCTCCACCCACCAAAGATTTGTTCCGCTTGTGGCTATTCGATGGCTTCTTATAAGTACATGATCTTTTTCGCCGACGTTTGCAGCAAAACATTCGTCGTCGGGATATACGTTTGCAAATGGAGGAGGTGTAAATTTAACGGGACTGTCGGTCTCTCTTGCCGCAAGTATGATGGAAAGTCCCATTGTATGTGTGTCACTTGTTTCTTTTCCAAGTTCCTCTCCGTATTCAGCCTTTGCCTCTCTTCCGTGCCGGTATTCAGCACCGACTAAAGGAGCTAAAATACTGTCGCCCGAACAATCCATAAATACAGTAGCTTTTACTGTATAAAAAGTATATGTCGTTAATTGCCAAGCCGAGATAGAGGTTATTTTGTCCTCGTTTACCTCTGCATCAAAGCAGGATGTGTTCAGAAGAAGTGTGATATTTTTATTTTCCTCGACCATTGAGTACAGTACTGCATCAAAAACAGAATGGCACAGCGTTGGATTATAATATATGTTGCGTTCCTCAAATTCGGATATAAGTCCGGTTTCTCTGTTGAATTGTCCCTGTGCGCCTCTGACCCACATTCTGATCTCAGATGAGGCATTTCCTCCGAGCATGGGGCGGTCCTGAACAAGTACTACCTTTGAACCGTGTCTTGCCGCTTCAATAGCCGCGAATGTTCCCGAAAGACCTCCACCTACAATACAGAGATCGCAGTTTATAATTTTTTGCACTAAATTGCCGTTCATTTTTTTATCACCTTTCTTGTTTTTACTAAATTTTATCAATAAATATTGACAAAAGCAATATGAAATTTTATAATTAAGATATAAAAATTTGCAGTAAATAACAGGTGTATATGAAATTTAAAATCAAACTTTTCAATTCGGGAAAAGGTAAAAGCTGTTTTGATCTTGTGCAAGGCACACGTCCGTGGGATATTATTTTATTTGTTTCAAAGGGAAGCTTTTCTCTGACCTTTCCGGGAAGGGGAGAGAGCAGGGTGTTTCATCCTTATGAGATCGCACACGTTCCTCCCGGCACAGAATTTATAAGAAAGGTTATAGAGCCTATTGATTTTCATCAGTTCAACTTTAAAAAACTTGATGACGATGCTATATGGGAAAGTATGTCGGGTGGAACGTTACATATCCCAAGGTCTCACGTAAAAGCTATTTCGGAAAACGCAGACATTCTTTCGACCTTCCAGATCGAGGGTGAACCTGTCAAGCAGGTCTTGAATCAGATAGTGATGGAGCATTATATACATTCCAAAACTCTTCCCGATGCAGAGAGCTCTTTAAGCAATGAAATGTCTCTTGTTATACGCTATATGAACGAGGAGATAGACAAGAAAATAGATATTGATGAGCTTGCCTCAAGGGTGTATTTAAGTCATTCGGGTCTTATAAGGAAATTCAAAAAGGAATTTGGAGTATCTCCGTCGGAGTATCTTATAAATCTTCGCATAAGGCGTGCAAAGCAACTGCTTATGGAGAATGATATAACCGTTGGCGAGGCTGCGGAAAAGTGTGGATATTCCAATGCGTATTATTTCAGTAATGCGTTTAAAAAAGTTACGGGGATGAGTCCGTCCGCGTTTAAAACAAAAAATAGTACATAAATGGGGTCGTAAAAACTACGCTCATGCATAAGAAAGTGACAAACAGAGAAATGTAAATGTTAAAACAAAAACTCAAGATATTTAAAATTTATAATAAAAAGGGTGTCGCACGAGGCGATACCCTAAATTATTAAGTATATGTTCATTATGCCAGCATATCCATCAGATCGCCGAGAGCAGTTTCAAACTTAGCTCCGTACCAGTGATCAGTATCTCCCTGCGTGTTGATAATGCACTTGACAGTATAATCGGCCGCGATCTTTGCCGCTTCAAAGATGTCCTTGTCGTTCATAAGCGCACCTGTGAAAGCAGAGGCGTAAATATCCCCGGTACCGTGACAGCCCTTAGAAACTTTATCATGCTCATAGTAGCGAATCGCGCCGTCCTCATAAACTGCCACTCCGGTTTTCTCAGGAGTATAGCCCACACCGGTCAGAACGACTGTCTTTGCTCCAAGCTTTGAGAGCTTGTCGAGAAGTTTCTTTACGTAGTTCTCATCGTAGTTTTCGCGGTATTCAACTTCGGAGAGAAAGCAAGCCTCGGTGATATTGGGAATAAGAATGTCCGCCGACGCGCATAGACCGCGCATAGCCGTTACGTATTCATCATTAAAGATGGAATAGAGCTTGCCGTTATCTGCCATAGCAGGATCGACTATGCGAACGCAATCGTCCGTTCCCATAGTGTCGAGAATATTCTGAACGTATCCGACCTGCTTGACACTTCCAAGATATCCTGTATAGATTGCCTTGAACTTTATATTTTCCTTTTGCCAATGCTTCTGGATCTCGGGCATATCATCGGTAAGGTCACGGAACGTAAAACCGTTAAAGCCTGCCGTGTGCGTAGAAAGCACAGCAGACGGAAGAATACAGGTCTCCATACCGCAAGCGGAGAGGATTGGAAGCGCAACCGTCAGCGAGCATTGACCGACGCAGGATATGTCTTGTATCGTGAGAATTTTTTTATATGCCATTTTTATTTTCTCCTTGCAATTTTACTGATAATATTGTATAATATTTTTGTTGATATAAAAATAGCCAGAACAGGAGAATTTTATATATACAGATGAAGTATACCATAGACAAAAACAGACGACCTGTTTATCTGCAAATATACAAGCAGATACGCCAGGATATCATAGACGGTATCTATCCCTACGGCACAAAGCTTCCTTCCATGCGATTGCTTTGTGATGAGCTTTCGGTCAGCATCGTTACGGTGGATCATGCATATGCTCTGCTCTGTGATGAGGGCTATGCGGAGTCAAGAGAAAGAAGCGGATTCATTGTGGTTTTTCGGAAATCGGACGGCTTTGCAGTGCCTGCCGAAACCCATACTATGCATAGTATTGCACCACAAAGAGAGCATACGTATCCCGATTTTCCGTTTTCAGTACTCGGCAAAACGATGCGGAAGGTGCTTTCAGACTATGCGGATGTACTCCTCGAGAGATCGCCTAATGCGGGATGTGACGAGCTTCGTGAGGCAATCAAGAATTACCTTATACGTAACAGAGGGATGAATGTCGAGAGCAGTCAGATAATTATAGGCTCGGGGGCAGAATATCTTTACGGACTGGTCATCACAATGCTCGGAAGAAAACATATTTACGGCATTGAATCACCTTCATACAAAAAGATAGAGCAGATATACAATGCATCTGCGGTAAGCTATGAACTCCTCCCGCTATCTCATGACGGCATAGATAGTGCGGCTCTTGCAAAAACAAAGGCGAGCGTTATTCATACCACGCCTTACAGGAGTTTTCCGACAGGTATTACCGCATCTGCAAACAAACGCCACGAATATATCCGTTGGTCAAGCAAAAACGGGCGTATCATTATAGAGGACGATTTTGAATCGGAATTTTCAGTTTCTTCAAAGCCGGAGGATACGCTGTTTTCACTTTCCGACTATGACAACGTGATCTACATGAACACCTTTTCTAAGACCATATCGCCTGCGCTTCGTATAGGATATATGGTCTTGCCCAAGTATCTTGTCGGCGAATTTGAAAAAAAGCTCGGCTTCTATTCCTGTACCGTTCCCACGTTTGAACAGTTCGTTCTTGCGGAGCTGATCAACAGCGGAGATTTTGAGAGGCATATCAACCGAGTCAGACGCAGCTTGAGGAAGAAAAATTAAAATAGATACTATATTCCTCGCTGCGATGTATGTCGAGGATTTCGTAGAGCATATTTTAAATTGAATAAAACCAGAAATACTAGTAAAAGAGTTGTCATAATTCGTCTTTTGTCTATATATACCGATTTAGCAGAGCCTTTGCGGCTACGCCAAGCCCTATAACCGTATCTTGTACAGAGACGCTGTCACCGTTTACGGGTGTGCCTTTTCCAAGATATTTCTGAAGTATATTCATTATTCCAAGCGTTGCGTATTTGCGTACGTACGGTCTCATCCCCATAAGCTCATTTGAAATATTTTTTACATATAATGATAGCTCTCCTTGCTCACACATAGGTCGCAGCTGTCCTTTTTCGTCAAGTATAGCCTCAAGGAAATGAAACCCCACAAAGGACTCGAAATAGTATCTCTGTTCTTCGGGTGCGATGCTTTCTCCGAGAACGTTTACGTAGTCGTTGTCTGCCGAAAGACTGTATATTTTCTGTCTGCGTTCGTTAAATACATTTTGATAGCGTTTTTCAAAGGCTGCCGCAGCTTCGGGCGAAAATCCCTGACCGTCGAAGCTCAGGCAGGTTTTTACAAGCTCTGAGTGAATTGTTGTGAACTGCGCTTTGTTGCCGCCCTTGGAATGTCCGGTGACAGTTATATCAGTATTTTTATTCCATCCGTTACGCGCGGCTATCATATTGAACCAATTGAGTGCTTCTACCTGCTGTTCTGTTGCATAGTCGTTGTGAACTGTAGTTCGTGAAATGATATTTCCGTTTTCGCTGTAGGTTATGTAAACGTTTTTTTGAGGTATACCCGAAAGCCCCTCGCCGTTATCTATCCATTCTCCTTTTCCCGTTCCGCAGAATACGACGAATATATCACCGCCCGGAGTTTGAAACGCGCAGGCTGTAAGTCCGTCTTTTGAACGTGTTAGCTCTATAAGCTTTGAATGGGCAAGAGTGCGGTTACTGTAAACGGCATTTTTGAGTATTTTTAGTCTGTATATATCAAGATTTGACCAATCACCTTCTTTGCTTGCCGATTCAAGTTTTGCCGTGATCGTTTGTAAGGTCTCGTTTAGTTGTGGGTCTGTCTTGTGTGCGAGGTACAGATATACGTTATATATAGCGGCATCGTTTGCGCGTTTGAGTGTGTTTACCGATATGGGATTCATAGGTGTACTCCTGAACGGATTTTTATTGAGTATATGCTTATTACTGCATTTTTGTCAAATAAAAAAGGACGAGAATCTCTCGTCCTTATTTTGCCTTTTGATAAGCAAGGCGTTCGTCACCATTAAGAAGATGTATAATACCGCAGTATTTGAAACCGTTCTTTATGAGCGATTTTTGCATCGGTATATTGTCGCGGTGCGTGTCTATTCTGATATTTTTACTTATATTAAAGCAATATTCGTAACAGAATGACGCGACGCCCTTTCGGTGTACCGCCACCGCAACCCTGTGCATAACTCCAACGTGTCGCTGGTCGAGCCATTCTCCGTCGTATATTTTCGTATACGTCGGGTCGGTGCCTTCAAAATAGCAAAACACACCGAGAAGCTCTCCGTCCTCTTCACACACGTACAGTCTGTCCTTTTCAATATCGTCGCGCAAGACCTCTTCGTTCGGGTATCCGTTGTTCCATTGGGTAGGATTTCCATTTTCTCTCATATAAAGTCTTGCGTTATCGTAGATTTCAAGAAGAGCAGGGAGCTCACAGAGCTCTGCGTGTCTTATTTTCATATTCTCTCGGCGATAGCGTCTATGAACGCTTCTGTCGATACCGTCTTTTTGTTTTCAAGTGTAGAGATAGCGCAGAGGTCGCCTGTCATAATGCCGTCGCCTATAGTTTTGAGGCAAGCGGCTTCAAGCTTGTCTGCAAACTCGCAAAGGTCGGGAGTTCCGTCAAGCTCGCCTCTCTTGCGAAGCGCGCCTGTCCATGCAAATATCGTTGCAACGGAGTTCGTGGATGTGCTTTCACCCTTGAGGTGCTTATAATAGTGACGCTGAACCGTTCCGTGTGCCGCTTCGTACTCAAACTTGCCGTCGGGAGAGACGAGAACGCTTGTCATCATAGCGAGTGAGCCAAACGCGGTTGCGAGCATATCGCTCATAACGTCGCCGTCGTAGTTCTTGCAAGCCCATACGAATCCTCCCTCGGAGCGCACAACTCTTGCTACTGCGTCGTCGATAAGCGTATAGAAATACGAAATACCTGATTCTTCAAATTTTTCCTTGTATTCGCTGTCGTATATAGTCTGGAAAATTTCCTTGAAGCGTCCGTCGTATATCTTGCTTATTGTGTCCTTGGTAGAGAACCAGAGATCCTGCTTTGCGTCAAGCGCGAAATTGAAGCAGGAGCGCGCGAAGCTCTCGATGCTCTTATCGAGATTGTGCATTCCGAGAACGA
Source organism: Eubacteriales bacterium (assembly GCA_045597185.1). GTDB lineage: Bacteria > Bacillota > Clostridia > Oscillospirales > CAG-272 > RGIG3994. The sequence continues at coordinate 10,763 of JAZODV010000141.1, read as the reverse complement.
CACCGTCACCCTTGAAATCGTTTATTGTGATGCGTGTTTCCTTGCCGTCGGGCGAGGTGAGAACTATTTCGGCTTTCGTGCCTTTCTCGACCTTTGCGTCAACCGCCTTGTAAATGTCACCGTACGCGTGACGCGCGATAGTTATCGGCTTTTTCCAATTTTTTATATAAGGCTCAATACCGGGAGCTAAAATGGGCGCGCGGAACACCGTACCGTCCATTATTGCTCTTATAGTGCCGTTCGGAGACTTATACATTTCGGTAAGGTCATATTCTTTAACTCTTGCGGCATTAGGTGTGATAGTTGCGCACTTTACCGCGACCCCGAGACGCTTTGCAGCGTTTGCGGAATCAATCGTTACCTGATCGTGTGTCTTTTCACGGTTGGGAAGTCCGAGGTCATAATACTCTGTTTTGAGGTCAACGTAGGGAAGAATAAGCTTATCCTTGATCATCTGCCAGATGATCCTTGTCATTTCGTCGCCGTCCATTTCGACGAGCGGCGTTATCATTTTTATTTTAGCCATTTCCGTTCTCCTTTGTGTAGTTGAGCATACCGCCCGCAAGTATTATGTCTCTTTGACGGTCTGAAAGCTTTGCCGTAAGCTTAACAGTTTCGCCGCCAACGGTCATAACGATATCGCTTCCGTTCTTTATCGCGTTTCTTATATCGTTAAGCACAAGAGCCGAGCCTTCGTTTATCTTGTCGTAGTCGTTTACGTTCTCGAATACGAGGGGAAGGATACCTGCGTTGACAAGGTTGTCTGCGTGTATTCTTGCGAAGGATTTCGCGATGACAGCTTTGATTCCGAGATAAAGAGGAACAAGTGCGGCGTGCTCACGAGAGCTGCCCTGCCCGTAGTTTTCGCCGCCTATGATGATGCCCTGACCCTTTTCCTTTGCGCGCTCTGCGAACTTTTCGTCACATACGGCGAAGCAGAATTTTGAAAGGTAGGGAATATTTGAACGGTAGGGAAGTATCTTTGCTCCTGCGGGCATAATGTGGTCTGTTGTTATGTTGTCACCGACTTTAAGTACGCACTCACAAGCGATGTTTTCGGTGAGAGGTGTGCCTGCGGGACATTCCTTGATATTGGGTCCCTTTACAGTTGAAAGAGCCTTTGCGTCCTCTTCGCTTGCTGGCGCGGAGATCATATTATCGTTGATAAGGAACTTTTCGGGGAGCTTGAATTCTGCCATTTCTCCGATCTCACGGGGATCTGCGAGAACTCCCTTGATAGCCGAGTATGCGGCTGTTTCGGGGCTGACAAGATATACCTCCGCGTCCTTTGTTCCGGAGCGTCCGAGAAAGTTACGGTTGAAGGTTCTGAGCGAAACACCTGCCGAAACGGGAGACTGACCCATACCGATGCAAGGACCGCAGGTACATTCAAGCACACGTGCGCCTGCTGCAATAAGATCGGACAGCGCGCCGCACTCTGCGAGCATATTGTATACCTGCTTAGAACCGGGTGTGATAGTAAGAGAAACGTTTTCAGCAACCGTTTTGCCCTTGAGAATGTATGCTGCTTTGAGCATATCTGTAAACGAAGAGTTCGTGCAAGAACCGATACATACCTGGTCTATCTTGATCTCACCGATCTCAGAGAGGGATTTTACGTTATCGGGGCTGTGAGGACAAGCCGCGGCGGGAACGAGTGCTGCAAGATCTATGTCTATTATCTCGTCGTACTTTGCGTCGCTGTCTGCCTCAAGAGGACGCCATACGTCGACACGACCCTGAGCCGCAAGGAAAGTCTTTGTCATTTCATCCGATGGGAAGACGGAAGTAGTCGCACCAAGCTCTGCACCCATATTTGTTATTGTGGCGCGTTCGGGAACAGTGAGGGACTTGACACCGTCTCCTCCGTACTCGATTATCTTACCGACGCCGCCCTTAACGCTCATAATACGAAGAACTTCAAGGATTATATCCTTTGCGGAAACCCAAGGAGAGAGCTTTCCGTGAAGGTTTACGCGTGTCATTTTTGGCATTATGATGTGATATGCGCCGCCACCCATAGCAACCGCGACATCAAGACCGCCTGCACCGAAGGCAAGCATACCGAGACCGCCGCCTGTTGGGGTGTGGCTATCCGAGCCTATAAGAGTTTTACCGGGAGCGCCGAAGCGTTCAAGGTGTACCTGGTGACAGATACCGTTACCGGGTCTTGAGTAGTAAAGTCCGTATTTCTTTGCCGCAGACTGAATAAATCTGTGGTCGTCGGCATTTTCAAAGCCTGACTGAAGAGTATTGTGGTCTATATATGCAACAGACAGCTCTGTTTTGACCCTCGGAATACCCATTGCCTCGAATTCGAGGTATGCAAGTGTTCCTGTAGCGTCCTGTGTGAGCGTCTGATCGATTCTGAGCGCTATTTCGCTTCCTGTGACAGACATATCGCCCGACACAAGATGCTCTGCGATTATTTTTTGTGCTATTGTGTATCCCATAATTGTTCTCCTTTTGCTTATTTTCTCTTCGCAAGGTCTATGTAATCGGTTTCGTGGAAAAGAGGACGGTATGCCGGACGCATTATGCGGCGGCAGGTCTGTATTTCCTCGATTCTGTGCGCGCACCAGCCCGACATTCTGGCAACCGCGAAAAGCGGAGTGAAGAGTGAACGCGGAATACCGAGCATACGGTATACAAGACCCGAATACATATCGACGTTTGCGCATATTCCCGTATTGTCGATCATTTTTGAGTTAAGAAGCGCGGGAGTGAGACGCTCGACTGCATCAAGCAGGGTAAAGTCATCACGGAAGCCCTTTTCGTCAACGAGCTTTTCTGCTTCCGCCTTTATCTCAATAGCGCGGGGGTCGCTCTTTGTATAGATGGCGTGTCCCATACCGTAGATAAGACCGCTTCTGTCGTTTGCTTCTTTCGCAAGTATCTTTTTGAGGTATGCCGAGATCTCTTCATCATCGTGTATGTCTTTGATGTTTGCTTTAATATCCTCAAGCATAGAGCAGACCTTAAGGTTCGCTCCGCCGTGACGCGGACCCTTAAGCGCGCCGACAGCAGCCGCCATTGCGGAGTAGATATCTGTTCCTGATGACGTTACCGCGCGGCAAACGAACGCCGAGTTATTACCGCCGCCGTGCTCTGCGTGGAGTATCATACAACGGTCGAGAAGAAGAGCTTCCTCGTGAGTGTACTTTCTGTCTGGACGAAGCGTGGAAAGTATGTTTTCCGCGGTTGAAAGACCCTCTGCGGGCATATGAAGAAACATACTCTTTCTGTCAATAGAACGGCGCTTTGCCTGATATGCCGCGACCATAATAACAGGCAGTCTCGCAATAAGCTCCATGGACTGACGGAGTGAATTTACTTCACTTGTATCATCAGGTGCGCTATCGTATGAATAGAGCGCGAGAATACTTCTCGAAAGCATGTTCATAATATCGGGGCTGGGATTTCTCATAATGACGTCGTCAATGAAGTCATCGGGAAGCTCACGGCATTCCGCTATAAGCTTATTATAGAGGTCGAGGTCAGCTTTTGAGGGCAGATCGCCGAAGAGAAGCAGCCAGGAGGCTTCCTCATAGCCGAATCTGTCTTCGTTTCGGCAGGCGGATATGATGTCTCTGACATTTATTCCTCTGTAGTAGAGTCCGCCGTCAACAGGAACTCTTTCATATTCATCTATAAGATATCCGTGAACGTTACTTATACGTGTAAGACCCGCGACTACACCTGTTCCGTCGGCGTTACGCAGACCGCGTTTTACGTTACTCAGAGTGTAGAGGCTCGGTTCAAATTCACCCTCCGGATTGTACTTTGCGGCAAGGTACTCAAAATCCTCTGTGCTAATTGGCTTTCTCAAGTCTTTCATAAGGTTTCTCCATAATTAAGTAAATGATTTTTAATTATATCATATTTACATTGCAATGTCAAGCGAAAATGATATGGTTTTTTGACAAAAATGAAACATTTTACAAGTAAAAATTCATAAAAGCCGTATATTTTTTTAATTTCTGCGAAAAAATTGCTCAAAATTTGCAATAAGATACTTTTGTGTTGCAAAAAATTTAGCCTGATAAAGCAAAAATATCACCGAGCCGGCTTCGGCTCGGTGATGTGATTATTTAAAAGTTATTGTGCTTTGTAATCGTAGAGGCCAGCAGGAGGAGCCTGTGTATATACGGTGAGGTCTCCTTCATATTCACCCCACAAAATTACGTAGAGACCTGTGGCGGAATCATACCAGAGGTACGATCTCCAGTCGTCTTCATAATTATTTGGGTCATACAGTCCGGAACGGATGTTCTCTGCATGCTCAAGAGTTGAATTATATTTGCTTGCAAAATCAGAGCTTGTGGCATTGCTTACATCGGAAGGCAACGGCTTGAAGTTGGGAGCGGAGAGCCAATTAATCGTACCGTCGAGGATGATATCGTTTTTGTATCCTTCTTCGGTCATGCTGAAATTGAAACCAATAGTTGCGCTACCCTTGGATTTCACCGTAACATTACCCGATGCTGTCATTGTCATGCCATAATCAGCAAGATCAATTTCATCGGTAGCGACTTCGTTTCCATAATCGTCATGGGACTCTGCCTTTGTGGCAACGGTATTCGCGTCGAGCTTGAAGTCGACGAGCTTTGCGTTTGCAGCTTCAATGTCAGAAAAATCGATTTTTGCGTCCAAAGCCACATTTATGTTTCCGAGAATGTTTGTGTAAACATAAGTGCTGTTGCTTGAGCCGTCCGGTGTGCTTGAGGCTGTTCCTTTTCCGAAGCCTTCGATGGTAGCGTTGGAAATGTTTGCTTTGACATTGATGTCGAATCCCCTGAATTCGTTTCCGCTTGTAAGGATAGCATCGATATTTGCTGTAATATCTGCCGAAACGCCGTCGACGTCAATGTCGGCTGTTGCATGAAGATACTTGGGAGCCTTGAGATCCTTTGTGGCGAGCATCTCGACTGCGAATTTAACGGTTGAAGGTTCATCGGACACAGCGCTTCCGTTCAAGTAAGCTGCAACGGCATTTACGTCAAGATCCACAGATACTGCGAATCCACAGATACCGTTCTTGCCGGCGGCAAATCCTATCTTAAGGTTTGCCATATCAATAATTTCATTGATCATTGTAAGAACAGAGTCAAGCTCGGCTTCCGAGGGACGCTCAGCTGCCGCGCCCGCGGCGTCCATAATATCAATGACAAAGTCAAGAACGTTCTCTGCTACCTTTGAATAATAAGTGTCTTTAATGTAGTAGAAGTCGCCTTCCTTCACGAGATCGTCCTTCTTGAGCTCGGGAAACTTAAATTCGCCGAGGACATTCATAATTTCGTCGGTAAGGATGGAATCAAGCTCGTTCGTAATCTCGGACATATCCATATTTCCAAGGATGAGCTCATTCATTTCCAATATGTTACCGGATCCTTCTACACTGAATGCGCCATTGCTTTCGGGTGTGAAGCCGAATATTTCACCGTCTTTTATAATCGCGTATACAGCTTCTTCATCTCCTGTGGGAGATTTAACAATTATCTGAGCTGCGTTATCCTTTAAGCCTGCGTATATATTTCCTGTTTCACCTGCGAAGGTAAGGTCAAGATCCGATTCTACGCTAAGTTTGGAAATCTCCTCAAATATATTGCCGATAGGGCTACTGAGGTTTCCGGATTCAAGATTCGACATTGCGGTATCAAGTATATTCTTAATGTTGAAATCCGCTATCTTATCAATGATAAACTGCTTTTCGTCCGAAGAACCTGCTTCGGTTTCATTTTCTTTTTCTTCATCATCTTTTTCCTTGTCTTTATCTGCATCGCCGCAAGCGGTCAGAAGCATAGAAAAGCAAAGGATCATTGCGAGAAGAGCAATAAAAAACTTTTTCATACTCATTGTAAATTCCTCCATGAAAATAAAATTTGAGCTGTTGCCATTATAGCACTGTTTTTTGATTTTGTCAATACAGCCGACGAAAATAGACATTGATTTTTGGATTTTACTCTATACGTTTGATATGTTTCTCAAAAAAGCAAAAAATATCTATATATAAATTTGCGCAAAGCTCTTTACTTTTCGGTCGAAAAGTGGTATTATAATCAGTGGCACAGTGTTTATGCTAAAAATTTTTATTATATACAGGAGGACAATATCTAATGGCTATCAAACGTCAAAAGATCTCGGTTGACGGTAATACCGCTGCTGCGCACGTTTCGTACGCATTCACAGAGGTTGCCGCAATCTACCCCATTACCCCTTCGAGCCCTATGGCTGAAACCACAGACGCATGGTCTGCTGTTGACAAAAATCTTCTCGGCAAGCCCGCCCGCAATATTTTCGGTGAGCGCGTTCAGGTCGTAGAGATGCAGTCCGAGGCAGGTGCAGCAGGTGCTGTTCACGGCTCTCTTGCAGCAGGTGCTCTCACCACAACTTACACAGCATCGCAGGGACTTCTTCTTATGATCCCCAACATGTACAAGATCGCAGGTGAGCTTCTTCCCAGCGTTATCCACGTTTCGGCGCGTTGCGTAGCTTCCCACGCTCTTAACATTTTCGGAGACCATTCCGATATTTATGCTTGCCGTCAGACAGGTTACGCTATGATGGCAGAGACAAACCAGCAGGAGATTATGGACCTTGGAGCAGTTGCACATCTCGCAACGATCAAGGGCAGAGTTCCGGTTCTTAACTTCTTTGACGGTTTCCGTACATCCCACGAGATCCAGAAGATCGAGGCTTGGGATATTGAAGACCTCAAGGAAATGGTTGACTGGGATGCAGTTGAAGCATTCCGCAAGAACTCTATCAATCCTGAGCACCCCGTTCTCCGCGGTTCCGCAGAAAACGGCGACATCTTCTTCCAGCATAGAGAAGCATGTAACCCCTACTACGATGCATTCCCCGCAATCGTTGAGGAGTACATGGATAAGGTAAATGCAAAGCTTGGTACAGATTATAAGCTCTTCAACTACTACGGAGCACCCGATGCAGATCGCGTAATTATTGCTATGGGTTCTGTATGTGACGTTGCAGAAGAAGTTATTGATTACATGAATGCAAACGGCGAAAAGGTCGGTCTTATCAAGGTAAGACTTTACAGACCTTGGAGAGCTGACAAGCTTATCGGTGCAATTCCCGCAACCGTTAAGTCTATCGCAGTTCTTGACAGAACAAAAGAGCCCGGTGCTCTCGGCGAGCCTCTTTACCTCGACGTTGTTACATCTCTTGCAACAAGCGGCAAGACAGGTATCAAGGTCGTTGGCGGACGTTACGGTCTCGGTTCAAAGGATACAACTCCCGCATCCATTTTTGCAGTATATGAGAATCTTGCAAAGGACGAGCCCAAGAACGGCTTCACAATTGGTATCGTAGATGACCTCACAGGTCACTCTCTCGATGAAAAGGATTGTCCCGACACCGCAGCTGCCGGTACTATCTCCTGCAAGTTCTGGGGTCTTGGCGGTGACGGTACCGTTGGTGCTAACAAGAACTCCATCAAGATCATCGGTGACCACACCGATAAGTACATCCAGGCATACTTCCAGTATGACTCGAAGAAGACCTCGGGTATCACGATTTCTCACCTCCGCTTCGGAGATGCACCCATAAAGAGCCCGTACTACATTAACAAGGCAAACTTCGTCGCTTGCCACAACAAGGCTTACCTCACAAAGTATGACATGGTTCAGGACGTTAAGCCGGGCGGAACATTCCTTCTCGACTGCAACTGGACAGTTGATGAGCTTGACGCAAATCTTCCTTCCGCAGTTAAGCAGTATATCGCAAAGAACAACGTAAACTTCTATATTATAGACGGTACAGGTATCGCTCTCAACCGCATCGGTAACGGTAAGGTTAAGAACACCGTTCTCCAGTCTGCATTCTTTAGCCTTGCAGGAATTCTTCCCAAGGACGACGCTATCGACTACATGAAGAAGATGGCATACAAGTCCTACATCAAGAAGGGTCAGGCAATCGTTGACCTCAACTATGCTGCTATCGACGCAGGCGCTGACGCTTACGTTAAGGTAGACGTTCCTGCCGCTTGGGCAACATGTGAGAATGATGCTCCCACAGCAGCAGCTACAGGTAAGAATAAGGTTCTCGTTGATTACGTCAACAAGATCGCAATGCCCGTATCTTCGATGAGGGGTGACTCTCTCCCTGTTTCCGCATTTGCAGACAGAGCAGACGGTACATATCCTCAGGGTGCTGCCGCATTTGAAAAGCGCGGCGTTGCAGTTTCGGTTCCCGTATGGAATGCAGAGAACTGTATCCAGTGTAACCAGTGTGCTTTCGTATGTCCTCACGCCGCTATCCGTCCCTTCGCTCTTACAGAGGAAGAGGCAGCAGCAGCTCCCGCACAGACAAAGTACGCCGCAAAGCCTGTTATCAAGACAAACTACAAGTTCACAATGGCAATAAGCCCGCTTGACTGTATGGGATGTACTCTCTGCGTAAAGGCTTGTCCCACAAAGCCCGAAAAGAGAGCTCTCGAAATGGTTTCCGCCGCTTCTCAGCTCGATCAGCAGGCTCCGTTCGACTACTGCGTAGAGAAGGTTTCGGAGAAGCCCGAGATCATCAACACAGCAACAGTCAAGGGTTCGCAGTTCAAGCAGCCGCTGCTTGAGTTCTCAGGCTCTTGCGCAGGTTGTGCTGAAACCTCTTATGCAAGACTTATCACACAGCTCTTCGGTGAGAGAATGTATATCTCGAACGCTACCGGATGTTCTTCCATCTGGGGTGGTTCGGCTCCTTCCACACCTTATACAGTAAATAAGGAAAGCGGCAAGGGTCCCGCATGGGCGAACTCGCTCTTCGAGGATAACGCAGAGCACGGTCTCGGTATGGCTCTCGGTCAGAAGGCTATCCGCGCGAAGCTCATTGCAAAGGTTGAAGAGATGATGGCTTCTGACAAGGCATCCGATGAGTTCAAGGCTGCAGCTAAGGCTTACCTTGATACAAAGGATGACGGTGCCGCAAACGACAAGGCAACAGACGCTCTTATTGCAGAGCTTGAAAAGGCAGCCGCAGAGGGATGTCCCACAGCTCCCGCGATCCTTGCAGAAAAGGATTACCTTGCCAAGAAGTCCGTATGGATCTTCGGTGGAGACGGTTGGGCATACGACATCGGATTTGGCGGTCTTGACCATGTTCTCGCATCGGGTGAGGACGTAAACGTAATGGTATTCGATACCGAGGTTTATTCTAACACAGGCGGTCAGGCTTCCAAGGCATCTCAGATCGGTCAGGTTGCACAGTTCGCAGCAGCAGGTAAGGCGATCGGCAAGAAGAACCTTGCAGAGATCGCAATGTCTTACGGCTACGTATACGTTGCACAGGTTGCAATGGGCGCAGATATGAACCAGCTCCTCAAGGCTCTCCGCGAGGCTGAGGCATATCACGGACCTTCGCTCATCATCGGTTACGCTCCCTGTGAGATGCACGGTGTTAAGGGCGGAATGCAGAACTGCCAGCTCGAGATGAAGAAGGCTGTTGAGGCCGGTTACTGGCATATGTTCCGCTTCAATCCCACAGAGACCGGTGACAAGAAGTTTGTTATCGACTCCAAGGCACCTACAGCGGATTACGCGGACTTCATCAAGTCCGAGGTCAGATACGCAAGACTTGCACAGTCCTTCCCCGCAAGAGCAGAAGAGCTCTTTGCTAAGGCAGACGCCAACGCAAAGGCTAAGTATGAGAAGCTTCTTAAGCTCCAGACTCTCTACGGAAAGAACGAAGACTAATAATAAAACTACCCGCAGCTTTTGTTGCGGGTAGTGCTTTTTGCAAACCGAAAACCACGCGATAGTCGCGTGGTTCAACAGAGGTTAACCGATGAAAGAGAATCCTCCAAATATGGTATAATTAGTTAGACCTACCGGTCAAAACTAAAAAACATATTTGGAGGATTTATCTATGAAAAAGGTTACCATAGACAATAATAGTTTAGAACATAGTTACGTGGAGATATTTATTAGTTTATCAAGAGATTTAACTCTTTTGTTTTCTTTGGTTTTTTGTTTGCATTTTGCAGCTGCAAGTGTATTATAGAGGTTAACCACGACAACGAGTGTCGTGGTTAATGATTAAGTTTCTGTAAATTCTGTTTTTTGAACATAAATCGCATTGACTTAAAGAGGTAATTTTTGTATAATATAAATACAAAAAAATTCGGGGGGAGTTTATGAAAAAAATTGCGTTTATACTTGCGCTTGTTATGATTTTGAGTTCGGCTTTGTGGGGGTGTGATACAACGGAAAGTGATACAACAGGACAAGCCGCGGAGAATACAGAGGAAACGAACGAGTTGAGAGATACCGTCCAAAATAATGAAGGAATCGACAATACTACGGAAATCTCTTTGCCTGAACAAATACCAAACAATAGTTACGAATATTCTATTGAAGATGATGGTTACGGTAAACATTTTATATATATTGAAAAATGGAATAAAACGCTGGAAATAACGGACTCCACGTATTTAGTCTCCGATTATCATCCGATATGGTCAGATTATTATAATATAAGTGCTTGGATTGGAGATGATGCTGCCACAGTTGCGTTTCATGAACACGACAGAGACAGTATCACCATAACTACGCACCATTTTAATAGAAACAGCGATAGTGTACAAACATATTCTGTTACCTTTCCAATTTGGCTTGACAGAGAACGAAATGAGTTTATGATCAATATGATTGATAAAGATCATGGATATTTCTTTTGCTCACCGCCGAGGTATGACTTGAATGGAGAAGAGCTGGACTGGCCGTTTATTCGATATGAGACAACCGATGGAG
>JAZODV010000140.1:0-2669 GCA_045597185.1 Eubacteriales bacterium | reverse complement strand
CTCCGCAGAGGCGAAATCTTTCTTACGGCGTTTCTTTTTTGCCAAGCTTTTTTCTTTGCGCCTTCTGCCACAAAGAAAAAAGCGGGTGAAGACAGCGGAAAAGCATCGTTTAGGACGGGGAACCCCCCACTTGTGTGGTTCCCCGAACCCCTCCGTGGCGCTTTTTTTGCACAGGGGATTTCGCCCTCTGCTGAGGGCGACCGCCGATCGCGGCGGCTCCGACAAGCCTTTAAAAAGGCTTGACCGAAACTTCAAACGCTTCGCGCCTAACAGTTCGATAAATCAAAATTTGAAAAACGAAACCTTAGTCAGAACATCCCTTCAAGGCTTTCGAGTATTTTGAAGCGGAGCTTGTATTTTGGATCGTCGGTCTCGGTTATTATTTTGTACTGCTCGGACGAAAGACCGACTTCTATAAAGGCTTGTTCTGCGTTCTTTGCGCTTGAAAGACAAAGTGTGGGAAATAGCACACACCACCAATTTTTGCCGTCGGCGTCGCCTATTTTTATTTGAAGAGAAGAGTACTCACCAGCTGGGAAACAAGCGGATTCATAATTTTTTGTGGGGTATTGTTCCTCACCAAGATATACCGAAACGGGATAATCATATCCGTTTTCACGAACAGTCCTTTCCGCGACGGTTCGGATCTTATCAAGCGACGCGTCGAGCGTTTCGAGTGCGCTTTCCTTATCGTTACAGCTTTCAAGTAAAGAGGACATTTCAACAAGAATGGCGTCGCGGACCTTTAATTTTAAGGCTTGATCGGCATCACTGTCGGAGTTTGCGATAACGTGAAGCCTTACGACGCTGTCGTAAATTTGCTCCTCTCCGTGAACAGGAAGGTAAGAGAGCAGCGCGATACACGCCGCACAAACCAAAATAAGAATAAGTATTTTTTTCATTTTTTTTGTCCTTTCGTAAAAAATATTACGCTTATATGGTGGACGTGAGAACAAAAAAATATTCAATATCAAAAAACGGTTGATGATAAATTTACAAATTAAATTTTGATTTGTCGGTGGGATTTTAATTCAACGATTGCTCGAAAACTAACGGTTAGGACAAACAAAATTACCGTAATTAAATAAACAATTAAAACAAATCTGTAGGGGTCGACGTCCCCGACGACCCGATACGTTGATTTGTTGGGAATAATATTTCTGTAAAGAAAGCGAAATTTTAAAACCATTTTCAATTTTCAACTTTCAATTTTCAATTTTCAATTTTCTTCTCGGGTCGTCGGGGACGTCGACCCCTACAGATTTTAGGTTTTATTCGATTTATAGAAATATTATTTGCGGTGGATTTTTTGTTCCGGTTTCGTCTCACCGTTAAATCCCAATTTTACGGTCAATTCTAACCTATAAATCAATTTCGCATTTCGCGCTTCGCATTTCGCATTTATATAAATCCCAATTTTCGCTTCCGTTATTTTAACGCCGAGAGATACCGACGGCGCTGCTTCGTATATCGGTTGCGGCAAAAAGGGTGAAAAGAAAAGAGAACCGCAAAATTTATAAAACGTGTTGACAAACGTTGGATTTTGCAGTATAATATACATGTAAATAAAAAAGGCAGACTATTGTACGGCAATACAATAGTCCTGCACAGAAGTGTGACAGCACCCCTATACAACCGGATAACCGGCACCCGAGAGATATTATAACACATCTTTCTCGGTTTTGCAAGAGGTTTTCGCATATAGGTTTTTTTGTGATGTATTTTTACTCACCGTGCCGAGACGCTTCGTTTCGAGTGCGGTTTTTTATTTTGAGTTAATTTGAAGTTCTAATCGAAACAAAAAGCAAGAGCGTTTTGCACGGCAATGCAGAAGGTTCTGTTGGGTATGACAGTACCCCCCACCAACGCGCCGCCGCCGATAAGGCAGACGGCGGAGCAGATTGTAACTGTGTGGGGAGTAATATCCCCGCGCGTTTTTGTTTCGTAGGGCTTGCGTCTCTGCCGCCGTTCACGGCTTTTGTGAACGGTATCGGCGGCGCAGTCCGCGAAAAATATATTATTGGAGAAAGCCATGAATGAACGCAGTGCAGTTGAAAAAATCAGACGTTTGACAAATGAAGAGCCTATTTTCACATCTAAATATGAGCTTATGGAGGATGAGCCTTTTCCTTTTGATATTGAACGTGACCGTATGGCTGATGCTATTCTTGAAAAACTTAAGAATAATAATTGTAAATCGAGCAGTTTTTTCATTGTGGCGGGCTATTTTTTACTCAAAGCCGCACATTTTAAGAATACCGTTTCGGTATATGTCTCTTGCGAAGAAAATTACGGAGTTATAGAAGCCGATATGACAATTATCGGAATTGACCGAATTTTGATAGACGTTCTTTCTTCGGGAAAAACCGAGCTTATGATGTTTACGACTACACACAGAAACGATATAAAAGGTATTCTTGTTCATATCGGTATGCCTCTGTTTACCGATGAATAAAAAACAATGTCTCTATGAGACATTGTTTTTTATTAAGACCCGAAACAACACCGACGGCCCGCTTTCAAATTTTGATTTGTCGACTGTTAGGCGCGAGCGTTTGAAGGTTTTTGCGTCGCTTTTTGCAAAAAGCGACCGCTGCTCCAGCGCGCGTGCGCTGGTCGCCTCCGCAGAGGCGAAACTCCCCCACGGCGTGTTCTTTTTTGCCAAGCTT
>JAZODV010000139.1:0-3334 GCA_045597185.1 Eubacteriales bacterium | reverse complement strand
ACAACTCCTTGGCTCACAGAACGACATGGCTACGATCCGACTTGTGGAGGACGTTATAGCCCTGCATTCTCTTCATTCTCGACACGATGTCGGTAGCGGTATAGCCCTCGGGGTGACCTGCGTGGAGACCCACTCCCGAAGGATAGGGAAACATATCAAGGGCGTAGAACTTGTGCTTGGAAAAATCCCAGACGTCGGTCTTGAAGGTCTCGTGCTTTTTCCAGTATTCCTGCCACTTTTTTTCAACTTGTAAGTGCTCGTACTTCATTTTTTATATTTCCTTTCAATTATTTACTATAAAAACAGCGCTTTCGTCTCATTTTGAGACGAAAGCGCAAATCTTCCGCGGTACCACTCAAATTGCATCTTAAATAGATGCCACTCTGACCCATAACGGAGGCTACCCGTTCTTCCCTACCCACAAACGCTTCGGGAAAACTGCTCCGAGGTGAGTAAGAATTCTCTCGCCAACGCCTCGCACCAACCGACGTCTCTCTGAAGACCTGAAAATTCTCTTTCCTCTTCATTGCATTTATTCACAACATTAATATTATATATAAGACTAATGCTTTTGTCAAGTGGTTTTTTTGTTTTTCATTATTTTTTTATATTAATTGCTGTTACAACTCAAAAAATGATCCACAGGCAATCAAACCGTTTTGATATTAAAATTATTTTTCGTCTTTTTAACAAAATCCTTCTCTTCAAGAGCGCAATCGACGTTTTTAAATATGTATTCACCTTCGGTCAATGCTCTCACAAGGCACCCGCCCTTAAACCCTTGAATCTTGACGTCATCAAGCACAATACGCTTACAGTGTGCCGCTCGGATCAGCTCCTCCGCCCCCGAGTCCTCACTCATTGCGACAGTTACGCTTCGAAGAGTCAATTCAAGGAGTGAATCGGATCTGCCATAGGCATTGAGAGCCATTTTCACACCGTCCGCATTGATATTTTCAAAGATAATGTTCTCCATAGGACGGTATCTCTGCCAGGTCTCGTTTCCCGAAAAATTGTAGTGCAAAAAACGGTCAACGTTCTCAAAAATACAATCCTTTATGACTATGTTTCCGGGCTTTTCGTCGATCGGCATCGAAAAATCGGCATAGTAGGTAAATGCAGAAAGCATATTTCTGCCCGGACGCGGCGACGGTGCGCAGGCTCTCTTTTCCTCAGGCGTCATTCTGCCACGGAAGAAATATTCACCCGGACCGTACATTTTGCAATTTCGCACAAGGACATTTGTGCCACCAAAGCGCATTGCGCTGCAGGAGGAATTCAGAATGCAGTCGGAGACGAGGACGTTGACGTTGCCAAAGCCCGCTACGCAATCGTCACCCGTATAAAACTCACAATTTTTAATAGTGATATTTTTCGAGGAAAAGGCATCGAAGCCGTCGTGACCGCCATAGACCTTGACCATTTCCATAGAAATGTTTTCGCAAAAAAGCATGTTATGCGCCCAGTTTGCGCTTTCTCTCACACAGTATCCCGAAAGCTTTATGCTTTTACAATTAAAGAAGGTTATGGCATGAGGACCTCTGTAATATTCCTCGCCGATCTCATCGAAGCAGTTATTTCCGTCGATAAACGAGCCTTCTTCACCGATTATTGCCACGTTTTCCGCATCGATGGCGCGGATAAGCGCATTATTCCAGCGGCTTCCCGGCAATCGGCGAAAACGGTAATTATCGTCCCACTCCTTGTATTCTGTCTCGCCCTTGATGCTGCCGAGGTGTACGTAGGGCGCGTCGGTTATCCTCTCGGGCGCAAGGGGTTCAAGTTTGTCCTCGGTATAGCAAGAATAGTAATCCTCCGGGCACTGACTTCCCTTCAACACCGCTCCCGAAAGCAGTCTCAGCGTGATATTCGAGCGCAGACGGATGCCTCCGGTCATAAATTCGCCCTCGGGCACGACGACCTCTCCTCCGCCCTTCGAAAACACGTAGTCGATAGCATTTTGAATAGCTCCGGTCTGCAATTTTTCGCAGGATACGGCTCCGAAATCGGTTATTTTTACAGTAATTTTCATAACGATTCTCTCCTTTGCGTTGACATATCTTCGATTTGATGATATAATTATATCACACTAATATCAAGGTTTCTATCACCATATTTCACTAAAAATAACACTATATTGAACAGAGGTCAAAATGCCGAGAGAAATGCTGTACAGAGAATCCGTCGTACACCGAAGCGACGGGCTTCCGCTTAAAATTTACGATTCCAGCCACGTCAAATACCATTGGCACGACGAATACGAATTCTTACTTGCCGAGCATAACGGCACGGTCTGCTCCGTCGGTGGCAGGCAGATCACTCTGAACGTAGGAGACTCTATGATGATAAAAGGCGGAGAGCTTCATTCCCTTTCTCTTGAAGCGGGAAAAAGCGTAACCGCAGTGGTCGTTCATCCCACTTTTTGGGCAGGAGATGACGTCTCTTTTTTGGAGAGAATGAGCTTTACTGCGCTATTTCGAGGGGAAAGCGAGATCGGTAGCAGGATCACACTGCTTTTACGCCGTATAAAGGAATGTTATCTTGAAAAGAATCTTGGATACGAATTTCTGTTGAAAACATATTTTTGCAACATTTTCGCTATCCTGATTGAGAATGGGGAGTACGAAGAATATGTAAAGCCTCCCGAAGCCCAAAGCTCACCGGAGGCGGCGCTTTTTGAATACGTTCACAACAATATATGTAACGATATCTCCCTTGATATGCTTTGCAAGGCAACACATTTCAGCAAATCCTACGTTGTAAGGCTCTTCAAAAAGCACACGGGACAGACTCCGACAGAGTATATAAACCGTTGCCGAACAGAACTGGCAAAGGAGCTATTGAGTGCCAAAAGCGTAACCGACACTGCTCTTGATTGTGGATTTAACAACGTCAGCTATTTTATCCGCGTCTTTAAAAGATATACGGGATTGAGACCCGGAGAATGGAAAAGCAAACAATAAAGTACAGCCGAAGAGAAAATCTCCTCGGCTGTGTTACTTTTGATCTGTTAAAAAATTACCGTCAACAGTCATCAAAGCTCATCGATATAATACGCCTGGGTATTTGCTCGGTTGCCCTCACCGTCAAGCACGTCGATTCGGAAATACTCGTCCGCCTCGCGGATATCGAAGCAAGCCTCGGTAACGTATCCCTCGGTGGCATTTATCGCCTCAGTTCTTCTGCCACGGGTGGAATAGCTTATTCTCTTGGCATCCGAGCACTTGATATAGACCTTACTGTTCTCAACGTAAAGCTCCTCGATAACAGGGCCCGTGGATGGATAGAAATTGCCAGAAAGGAGACCGTTCACAATGCTTTCATAGCTGAGGCT
>JAZODV010000138.1:0-12416 GCA_045597185.1 Eubacteriales bacterium | reverse complement strand
TTTTTGCGATCAAGAAGGAATGACCGCCACCCCCTGCCGTACCGTCGACAAATACTCCTCCCGTGCGAATGTTAAGTCCCTCTATACATTCGCGCGGCATGACCGGGCTATGTGAAAAAACGAAATTACTGTCTGTCATATCATTTGCATTATCAGAGACCGAATTCTTCCGCAAGTCTTATTGCTTCTTCCTGAGCCATAACATCATCGCCCAAAGCTTCGCGCTCGTACAGCGACGGTTCCCAAATCTCGCAGTATTTTCCGAGTCCGATGATAACCGCTTCTCGCTCAAGACGTGCGTGCTTTACAAGCGCGTCATTCAGAACTACTCTTCCCTGAGAATCGGGCTCACAGTCAACCGATCCCGCATATACGTAACGGCGGAGCTTTTCGGAAGAGCCTCCGGGAAGCTGATCGATCTTTTCGGTGAACTTCAGCCACTCCTCTTGAGGATACACCTTAAGGCAATTTCCTCTTATGCTTCGGCAAATAACGAAGTTATGTCCAAGTGCTTCACGGTGTTTAGCCGGAATGAACAAACGCTTTTTGGCGTCTATTGAATGAACGTATGCCATTTTCATGTCGATGCATCTGTCTGCCATTATTCCGACTCCTTTCGTGAATTTTGAACTCAGCTTTTAGTATCAGTAAATGTGTTTTGAGCTTTTTATCTCCACGCACCTCGAATTAGCTGTGTATTTTATGCAATTTTGCTCCACTCAAAACCACTTTCCACCACCGATGTGCTTATATTATACAACATACCACCACAAAACGCAATAGGTAAATCAAAAAAATATTAAAAAATATTACGCAAATAATGATTTTTTTCAAATTCTCTTTCCCTTTTTAGATTTTTTTAATCTTAAAATCGCCATTTGCTACCATTTTAATTCATTCTTTACTTTATTTTACATTTATCTCTTATTATGGTATAGCTTTTCAAGCAATATCTCTTGGCTTTCTGAAACTTTTACCAAAAAATGTTTGTGCAGTTTTTACAATTTTTTCTCAGGTTTTTATTTGATATTTCTCCCTATTACCTATAGAATTTCAGCAAAAAAACGAACGCTTCTCTGCAAAAAAGCAGATTTGCGTTCGTTTTTTCTACATATATATAATATGTCTATTTTGTCTTTCCCTTGAAGATGAGAGCGGCAAGGTAACCGAATATAAGCGCTGCTGAAATTCCGCCTGCTGCGGCGGTTATTCCACCCGTAAAAATTCCCAAAAAGCCTTTTTCGTCAACAGCCTTTTTTATCCCTTCCGATATTAAATACCCAAAGCCCGTAAGAGGTGTTGTAGCCCCTGCTCCCGCAAATTCAACGAGAGGTTTATAAAGCCCTATCGCGCCGAGAATAACCCCGGCGGTAACGTACCCGACAAGTATTCTCGCAGGGGTAAGCTTTGTCTTATCAAGTAATATTTGGGCAATAACACAGAAAGCCCCTCCGACAACAAACGCCCACACAAAATTCATTATTCTTTCCATTTGTTTTCTCCACACAAGCACACAAGATGAGCAATTGCAGGTATCGCAAGTCCCTGTTGCAAACTCGACGGACTCATCATAGCTCCCGTTCCTATAAAAAGTATTTTTTCAAGCTCTCCGCGCTCAAGCTTCGGTATAATATAAGATGCCATAACGCTTGCAGAGCAACCGCATCCCGACCCCCCCGCATGAACGTCCTGAGGCTCTCTCGAGTATATCATAAGTCCGCAGTCGTTATAATTCTTTGAAATATCATAGCCTTCGGCACTTGCAAGATCGCAAAGTATATCTCCTCCCTCGCGTCCGAGGTCACCTGTCAGTATCATATCAAAATCAGACGGTTTTTTTCCGCTTTCCGAGAAATACCTGATAAGCGTATCAAGCGCCGCAGGCGCCATCGCCGCACCCATGTTGGCGGCGTCAGATATTCCCTTCTCTCTGACTATACCGGGAAGTCCCTCAGTTATTCTTACCTTGCCTTTTCTTCCTATAATAAATGCACCTGCGCCCGTTACCGTTCTTTGCGCCGTCGGAGTTCTTTGCGCACCATATTCAAGAGGTGTTCTGTATTGACGCTCCGCCGAACAGAAATGTGACGACGTAACCGCCGCCGCAGTTTTATATATACCACTCGATGTCATAACCGATGCGAGTATCATCCCCTCAGCCGCATTCGAGCAAGCACCGTAGATACCCATATAGGGTATATCAAAATCAAGCAGACCGTAAGACGCTCCGACACACTGATTGAGAAGATCTCCGGCAAACAAAATATCAATATCGTTTACGCAAAAGCCCGCCTTATTCATCGCAAGCCCGAAGGTTCGCCTTTGAAGCTCGCTTTCGGCAGATTCCCACGTGTCGCAGTCAAATCTGTCGTCCTCTGAATACATATCAAAAAAACCGCCGAGAGGTCCGTCGTGCTCCTTCTTCCCGACGATCGACGCCGACGAGATTATACCCGAGTCAAGCTTTATAATTCTTTTTTTCATTTATCTCTCCGTTTTTTGTTATTCAAAAATATTATTTCTAAAAAAAAGAAAAATATACCTTGTTTTAAATATGAAAGTGTGATATAATAATTCGCGTAGGAAAATATTGTTCAAGGGGGGATAATATGTTCTATTCCATTGAAAATGGGTTTTTGATCCCGTCCGTATCAAAACCCGTAACCGAGTATGTTTCGGTATTTTCAGAGACAACGGCAGTGAGCGCATCCGATAAGGGGGAATTCGGATACCTGAGCCATCAAGAGCTTGCGCTCTTTCCTATCTGCAATAGTCTGTCATACGGTCAAAAAGCCTTTTTCAAGGAGGCATGTTATGCTTAAAGACCATAATGAACAATTTCATCTGAAATGTCACAGTGGTGACTGCGGTGAATATTGCCTTCTTCCGGGTGATCCCGGCAGATGTGAAAAAATAGCGGCGTATTTTGACGAGCCGGAATTTCTTTCGTCAAACAGAGAATACACGATATGGAGAGGTTACCTTCTCGGCAAACGCGTGTCGGTATGCTCAACGGGCATCGGCGGTCCTTCGTCGGCAATAGCAGTAGAGGAACTTGCCGCTGTAGGAGTAAAGACCTTTATACGTGTCGGCACCTGCGGAGGTATTGCTCTTCCCGTATGTTCGGGAGATTCGGTTATTGCCATGTCTGCCGTAAGGCAGGACGGCACGTCAAATGAATATGCGCCTCGTGAATATCCCGCGACAGCAAGCTTTGAGGTAACCTCGGCACTTGCAGAAGCGGCCAAGGAGCTGGGATACAGATATCACGTTGGGGTTGTACAAAGCAAGGATTCTTTTTACGGACAGCATTCGCCTGACCGTATGCCGATAAGCTCTGAGTTAACTGCAAAATGGGAGGCTTGGAAACGTCTTGGCGTTCTTGCATCCGAGATGGAGGCTTCGACAATATTTACGGTTGCCGCATCGCTTGGATTGTCTGCGGGCGCCGTGTTCCACGTAATTTGGAATCAGGAGCGCGCCACTGTCGGACTTGACGAAAATGCAGAAGAAAGTCACGACACAGATAAAGCTATAAAAATTGCCGTAAACGGTCTTAAAAGGTTGATTTCGGTCGAAATCAAAAACACAAAATATTGATTTTTTTGAAAATCTCACTTGACAACCACCGCTATATGTGGTATCATTAATCTGTATTTAAAAAATGAGGAACAAAATTTAAAAAGGAGAAGAAAAAATGAAGAAAATACTCATACTCGCACTTGCACTTATAATGGTCCTTTCCGTATTCGTATCATGCGGAAAAGACGATCCCGAAGATACAACAGGAAAAGAAGAACCCGAAGAAACAGAAAACAATAAGCCTTCACTCGAAATTCCCGACGGATTTACGGCTTTTGCTTCACCTAAGGCTCTTTACGTAAACACAACCAAGCTCAACGTTCGCAGTGCTCCTGCTACCAAAGACGCAGACGGTAAAGATCTAAACAACATCGTCGGTGCCATCAATTATCAGGACAAAGTAACCGCTATCGCAGAAAACGGAGATTGGACGTATATAAATTATAATGGCTCCGGAGCATATGTATCAAGCGACTATCTTACCGATGAGAAGCCTGCTGATACAACAGAGGGAACAATTTCCACTGAAACAGATGTTCCCGATGACCAGTTCACCCCTATCGGTGATGCCGGTGAAACAGTTTATGTATGTCCCACAGACGATAACGACAAGCCTGTAAACGGAGATGCAAACTACTATTCAGCTGCCAATAGAAGCAAGAAGGCAGGTACGCTTCCTGCAGGAACAGAGCTCACAAGAGTTGCAAAGACTGTTGAGAACGGCGACGAAACACTCGGTTGGAGTAAGCTCACCTACGTTAATCCCGAAACAAACGAAACAGTTACAATATACATGAGGAACTCGGTTGTTTCGACCACAAAGCCCGTTTTTGAAACAGAAGAATAATTATACGTTATACCCCGTCTCAATGAGACGGGGTGCTTTTTATATTGACAAAAAAATTATATTATGATAAAATATAATAACAAATATCATTTGGAGAATATATTATGTTAAAACGATTAGTTGCTTTATTTATTGCTTTATTGTGCTTTTTATCGGCTTTATCTCTTTTTTCTTGCTCCAAAAATGAAGCGTCTGAAGAAAATTGGTATTGTTATAAAGACGGAGATATAAAATATTATATCTATCTTGACGAAGAAGATGATTCGCTTTTGGTCGTGGATGACAACAACAATGAGTCTCATACGTTTAATTTTAATATAACTAAAAATGAAATAGAACTCAAAGACGACCGCAAGAACAAGGTGATTTTTTCTTTCAAGCAAAAGGATGGCGAATATATAATTATTGACAGTATAAAATTAAATCACACCGACTACGCCCCCAATGATTACGAAAAAGGAAGTAACAGCTTTACTGTTTACGATTTGTGGAAGAGCATCACTAAATCTATACTCCCCGGAATTTACGACTTATCGGGTTCTGAAAGTGTTTTGGAGCTCCTTCCCAACGGTTCATTCTATTTTATAGGAACGGAAACTACTGCTTCCGGTACTTACACCGTGAGCAAAGAGATTATAACATTTACGGTAAATGATAAACCATCTGTTGATTACACTTTTTCATACAGCGGAGATAAGCTGATTATCAATAATACTATTTTAACTCCTACGGTAATAAATCTCGGCAATGCAGCACCCGTAACTTTGGGAAATGCAATAACCAGCGCAAGAGATCCTATATTGGGCAGTATTCCCGAAGGATTTACCGCCTTTGCCGAGCCAAAGACTCTTTACGTAAACACAACCAAGCTCAATGTACGCAGTGCTCCTGTTTTTGATTCAGGAAATATTATCGGCGCACTCAATTATCAGGATAAGATCACAGCAGTCGCAGAGAACAAAACTTGGATACTCATAAAATTTAACGGATCTATAGCATACTTATCAAGTGATTATCTTGTTGAGGAAAAGCCAGCGGACACAACTGCATCGGCACCATCGGTCGAAACTGATGTTCCCGATTCAGAATTTACTCCTGTTACCGGTGCCGGCGAAAAGGTTTATGTATGCCCCTCCGATGAAAACGGAAATCCTGTAAACGGAGACGCAAACTACTATTCCGCCCCCAACAGAAGCAAGAAAGCAGGTATGCTTCCTGCAGGAACAGAGCTTACAAGAGTCGCAAAGACGGTTGAAAACGGCGACGAAGCACTTGGTTGGAGCAAGCTCATATACAACGGTAGCACAATCTATATAAGAAATTCTGCACTTTCCACAACAAAACCTACCTTTTGATCAGTTTAAAAGTATTTTCCCACCGTCTGCTCGAGACGGTGGGGTTTTCTTATATTAAAGATATTCCTTGAGCTTTTCGATATTACGTTCCTCGAAGGAAACTACGTCTCGCGCGAGGTTCATCTCCGCGCTTCCGCCGTCATGCTCCTCTGATTCGTGTATCTTGCGAAGAAGGTCGTTGACGTTCATCGTGCTTCCCTCTATCATCATCTCTGCAAGGTGGCTTGTCGTTGAGTCGGTCAGTGTGTTCATCTGAACGCCCATTTTAGCCATAAACTTGCTCATCATCGACTCTTCTTTAGGCTCTTCGCCTGCTTTTTCAATAAGTCCTTTTACCTTCGTTGCGTACTCTTCATAGCTTGCAAGCTGTTCGGTAACGTCTTTTTTCAGCTCGTCATTTTTTATTTTCGGCATCATTGTAACTATGATCTCAGCTCCCATGGTTACGTTCTTATATATTGCCGCAGCAAGCTCTCCTGTTTTGTTGATCGTTTCGGGCATAATACTCTCCTAAAATATAAATATAAAATCAATGCAGACACCTTTATTATTTGGTGCCTGCATTGATTTTATACCTTTAATTTTTGTTGACGTACATCGATGCCCGCAAAGCCGAGAACGTGGAATTCGCCGAAAATTCGGCTCGTTATTCTGTCCCAATAGCGTTTTCTCATTTCATCGGGTGACAAATTTGTACTTATAAGCATAGATTTTCCTGTTTTGAGACGTGTGTCAATAACGTTATAAAGCGTCGTTACCGTAAACTGATTTGCAATTTCGGTACCGAGGTCGTCTATTATGAGAAGGTCACATTCAAAATATCTTGACGTTGGAGATATTTCGGTTGATACCGCATTTCCGAATCTCTGATACTCAAAATCCGACATCATTCCGATGGCTGTCGTGTACATTACATCATATCCCGAATCTATCAGATGTCTTGCAACCGCGCTCGAAAGATGCGTCTTGCCAAGTCCCGTTCCCCCAAAAAACGCAAGATTACCGCTGTCTTTGCCCTTGAATTTCGTTGCAAAAGCTTTTGTTTCGGAGAGTACTCGTGACATTTTTTCGTATACGGTTTTATTGTTCTTATAATAATCGAGAGAAAAAGAGTCAAACGACTGAGTCGCAAGCAGATTTGCGATACCCGACGATTCATAACCTGCAAGAATGAGCGCGCGTCTCATACATTTGCACATCTTGCCGTCAGCATATCCCGTGTCACCGCAGGCTTCACATTCATAATGTACTGAGTCGTAGTCCTCGGGATATCCTGCGTTTTTCAGTATTTCACGTTTCTTTGCAAGTAACGCCTGATTGTCTGCTTCTATCTCGGCAAGTCTGGCTTCAAGATTTTCGGGATTTTTCATTATTGCGTCCATAATGAGAAGTCCCGTATTCATAAGCTCACGGTTTATTTTTGCAAATTCGGGAAAGATCATTTCAAGCTGTGCACGACGAAGATCTGCGTCATTTCTTGCCTTCTCTGCTTTGTTTTCGTATTCTTCCCTGATACGTATAAAATTTTGAGGATTAAAGCTCATAGCAATCTCCCTTTCAATCATTAAAGCTTCGCTTGCTTGCGCTCGCAAAGAAATCGTCGGTGTCAAAGCTTCCGTCGGTCGGCAAAGCCTCGGATTCAGCCGCTTCTATTGCTTCGAGGTCTTTAAGACCGTTTGCATGCCAACGCTCAATTATTGCGTTTGCGTATGCGGGGACAGGCTCGTGTATCGTGTCTACCGTCATTTCGTACGCCTTCTTTATAACGTCAATACCGTATCCGTACTCACCGATCCACGCCGCGATAAATTTCTTTTCCTTCGTAGTAAGCTGACGTCCGTGCATACCGAAAAGTGTTTTTATCTCATTTTCAAGTCCCGCAACGGCTTCCATCTTACGTATCTTTTCGGCGAGCATATACGCCTCGGTTATACCATCGTCGCAGAAGCTGAACGCGCATTTTTTTATGTAGTGAAGAGAATTTTTACCTATTTTCTTGCAATAATCGACAAGAAGCAGGATATACTCCTCGTCAAGCTTAAGATAATCGCGAAGTCCTATTATTACGTTTATTTCGTGAGTATTGAAAACCTTTCCGACCGCTCGCTGACATTCATCAATGAGAACAGCCATATCCTTTTGCTCCTCGAGAAGTCCCGTGAGCTCAACAGTAGTATATTTTGGGAGCTCGTCCGCAAGCGCATTTTTCTTGGTAAGTGCGGCTTTTTTCTCGGCTTTCTTTTCTTTGTCAGTTTTTTCGGGCTGTGTTGGAATGGCAGTTGTCTCAGACACGGCTTCGTTTTCCTCGGATTCAATAATTCCGGCACCTCTCCAGAAGGATATAGATGCTAAAAGCTCCGACTCCGTGCAGCCTATAAGCGACGCAACCTTTGAAGGCTCTGTTTCCGCTATTTCACAAAGCATACGGTTCTCTGCAAGTGCAAAAAGTATTTTAAGGTCGCGTTTTGTTGCTCTATCAAGCTTTGACGCAACTTTTGACGGCAGTACGACCGCGCTTTTTCCGTATAAAAACGATATGCTCATTGCAGCTCCTTCGGAGAATTCCCTTTTATTCTCAGATTATAGCAAAGAGTCATAAGAGAGTCTCCCATGTGTATATTTTCGCAAACCACATCGTTATGAGGTACCTTTATTTCAGTACTCGTGAAGTTCCAAAAGCCCTTTATACCGGCACTTACAAGGCGTTCCAGCGTTTCTGATACCGCATCTCTTGAAACGGTTATAACAGCAATATCGATGTTGTTTTCTTTTGAAAAAATCTCAAGCTCTTCCATCGGATAAACAGTTACTCCGCCGATCTCTTTTCCTATAATTTCTTTGTTTATATCAAACATAGCGACAATATCGACACCGCGCTTTTCAAACATACGGCTGTTTACAAGAGCACTACCGAGGTTACCCGCGCCGACGATTATTCCGCGATATCCCTCTCCGACACCGAGAAGCTCACTTATCTTGGCATAGAGATAGCTTATATTGTAGCCGTATCCCTGCTGACCGAAGCCGCCAAAGCAGTTAAGGTCCTGTCTTATCTGTGACGCTGTAACATTCATAAGCTTTGCAAGCTCAGCCGAGCTTATTCTGAGCTGACCCTTAAGCATAAGCTCACGCAAATAGCGATAATAACGAGGAAGTCGTCTTATTACCGCAGGAGAGACATCTTGTATTTCGGGAATCTGATTTTCTGTTACACTCATAATCTTTTTCTCTCTTTAATTAGTTTTTTCTTCTGAATTTTGCTATATAAAATCCGTCTATTCCGTGAACGTTCGGCAAAAACTGTACTCCGCGCGGATGCTCCATACCGTCAACGGTTATACTTTCAGCCACAAATTCAGGATGACCTAACAAAAATCTTTCGGTATTGTTTTTGTTTTCCTCCGGCAACACGGTACACGTAGAATACACGAGAATTCCGCCGCTTTTTACGTATCTTGAACAGTTTTCAAGTATCGCATACTGTATCTCGGGTAATTTTTCGGCATCGCTCAAAGGCTTGAAGCGTATTTCGGGCTTTTTGGCAATAACACCGTATCCCGAGCACGGGACGTCACACAGCACCGCATCGGCTTTGCCTTCAAGCTCAGATCTAAATTCTCTTGCGTCTGCGGCATTCGTTTCAATTATATTTACACCGAGCGATTCAGCACCAGCGCGTATCAGCGAAAGCTTGTTTTCGTGAAGGTCAAAGGAGAGTATTTTTCCTTTGTTTTTCATAGTCATAGCCGCGCCGAAGCTCTTTGAGCCTGGCGCTGAACAACAATCTATAACAAGGCTTCCGGGTCTTGCGTCAAGCGCTACAACGCACAGTTGTGACGCCTCGTCCTGAACGAAAAAAAGTCTTTCGTCAAATCCGTAAAGCTCTGTTAAGGGAGTACCTGTGACGTATATTGAATTAGGTGTGAGTCTGCCCTGCTCTGCTTTAATTCCGCGTTTCAAAAATTCCGACAAAAGAGTATCTCTATCGGTTTTTAGCGTATTTACGCGAAGAGTCAAGGGAGGTGTTTCGTTCATTGCCGAAAGCATATCGCGCGCCGTTTCAAATCCGTAGCTGTCGGTAAGCTTTTTGCACAGCTCTATAGGATACGACTCCTCGACAGACAAACGAATTACAGGATCCCTCGGCAGTTCAACCGCGTCTCTTTCACGCAAAAATCTGCGAAGCACGGCGTTTACAAAGCTTTTTGCCCTTGTGGGCGCGGCGTTTACACTTTCATTGACAGCCGCGTGGTCGGGTATTCTGTCAAGGTACATCATCTGATAAAGCCCCATACGGAGAAGATTTCTCACCTGCGGCTCGATCTTTGATTCCGCGACCTTTGTCAGCTTTGAAATATAGTAGTCAAGCGTAATTTTTCTTGCAACCACACCGAAAACGATACACGACGCAAGTGCTTTGTCGGCATCGGTGAGGTCTGCTTTTTTAAGTTCCGAATCGAGCGTCAGATTTGAATAGCTCTTATCTCGGTCTATCCTTGACAAAACCTTAAGCGCAACACGTCTTGCACTCATGATCCAAGCTTATCGCCAACGGCAATACCGCGACCGCGAATAAAGTCTGCGGCAGGCATTTTGCGCTTTCCCTCGGGAAGCACTGCCGTAATATCAATGCAACCGTCAGAGCAAGCGACGGTTATAACTCCGCCATCAAGAGACAGCACAGTACCCGCCTCTTTTCCGTTTGCGTCCTTCGCCGAGAGCTTTGCCGAAACGATCTTAAGCATCCTTCCGTCGGGCATCTTGGTACATCCGAGAGGAATAGGAGACAGACCGCGTATCAAGTCGTGCACCTTTTTTGACGTCATCGAAAAATCTATTCTACAATCGGATTTTTCTATCTTTGCGGCATACGTTGCAAGGCTGTCGTCCTGTTTTTCGGGTGTGACCTTTCCTTCTTTTATGAGCTTTATGGTTTCAACCAAAAGCTCCGCGCCTTCGTTTCCAAGGCGATCGTGTATGTCCTCAAAATTGTCGTCGATATTTATTTTTATCTTTTTTCTTGATAGCATATCGCCTGTATCTATACCGGCATCCATCCGTATAATGGTAGCACCGGTATATTCATTACCATCAATTATAGATCTCTGCATTGGTGCCGCACCTCTGTACTGAGGCAGATATGAACCATGTACATTTATACAGCCATACTTTGGATATTCAAGAACATTTTGCGGCAATATCTTGCCGTATGCAACAACAACAATAACATCCGGATCAATTTGTTTAAGAAATTCTGCAAATTCCTCACCCTTGAGTGTTGTCGGCTGGTAAACGGGTATGCCCTCGGACTCAGCGAAGACCTTTACGGGCGGCGGTGTCAGAGTATATCCTCTTCCCTTCGGCTTGTCGGGCTGTGTTATAACTCCGACGACCTCATCGTCCGACGCGACAAGCGCTTTGAGAGAAAACAGCGCAAAGTCGGGCGTACCCATAAAAAGAATACGTAATTTCATCAGTTATCTCCCATTTCGGTTGCGATATCAACGTAAAGATGACCGTCAAGGTGGTCGATCTCATGGCAGAATGCACGTGCGAGAAGCTCCGTTCCCGTCATTTCAAATGCGTGTCCGTGTCTGTCAAGTGCGCGTACCGTGACCTTCATAGGACGCTTTACGATTCCCGACTGACCGGGTACGGAAAGGCAGCCCTCGTATCCCTCCTGCTCACCTTCAACCGAGAGGATCTGCGGATTTATAAGCTCGATAAGACCGCTGTCCGGTGTTTCGATAACGACAACACGGCGAAGCACACCGACCTGAGGCGCGGCAAGTCCGACACCATCTGCGTCTCTCATAGTTTCAGCCATATCGTCAAGCAGTGTGATTATTCTCTCGTTTATCTCCTTTACGGGACGCGAGGTCTGACGGAGCACCGGGTCTCCTATTTTTCTTATGTTAAGTCTTGCCATGATCTTTCTCCTTTTATACTATTACGAATAACTCGGCTCAACAGCCGAAGCGTTAAGTTTTACGTCTGAAAAATGTCCTGCGAGATATTCAAAATATCCCGCCGCCGCGACCATTGCGGCATTGTCTCCGCAGAGATTTATCGGAGGTACCGTGAGTTTTGCGCTCTTTTTTTCGCAAAGCTCGGAAAGGCTTTTTCTTATGTGCGAGTTCGCCGCGACACCGCCCGCGAGAACAATATGCTTGTATCCCGTCTGCTCGATCGCCTTTTCGACCTTTTCTGTTATCGCTTCCTTTATGACACGGGTATACGACGCGGCAATATTCGCGGCATCGGGCTCTTTTCCCTGCTGTGTCACGGTATTTATATAGTTCAGCGCAGCTGTTTTAAGACCGCTGAACGAAAAGTCAAGTCCGTCCTTAAGTGCCGGTGACGGCAGCTTTATAGCGTATGCATCACCCTCGTACGCGAGCTTATCAAGCGCGGCTCCTCCGGGATACGGCAGACCGATAACTCGTCCTATCTTGTCAAACGCCTCACCTGCGGCATCGTCTCGCGTTGCGCCGATCTCGTTAAATTCTGTATAGCTCTTTACCTCAAAGATTGAAGTGTGACCGCCTGACACAACGACCGCCATAAACGGAGGTTCAAGCGTCGGATCCGTTAAATACGCCGCCGCAACGTGCGCCTTTATGTGATTTACC
>JAZODV010000137.1:0-1590 GCA_045597185.1 Eubacteriales bacterium | reverse complement strand
CCGCAAGAGATAAAGCGGTCGAGACGTTTGGCAGAATAGATATTATGGCGAATTTTGCGGGTGGAACAGCCGTAAGAATGCAAAAAGTCGACAGGACACAGTATCCTGAATTTCCGGACGTGCCGATCGATGTGTACGATTGGGGAATTGACGTAAATCTCAAGGGGCCGTTCTACTTTGCTCACGCCGTACTGAAGCAAATGAGAGAACAGCAATGCGGACTTATAATAAATATCGGTTCGATCACGGGAGCTGAAGGTGACGGCTACGGAATGGATTATCCCACGTCCAAGGCGGGACTTATGTACGGACTTACAAAATCGATCGCTCAGTTTGGCGCAAAATACGGGATCCGCTGTGTCTGCGTATCCCCGGGACCTGTGTTGACAAGACCTGCAATGTCTAAAATGAAAACATTGCTTGGAAGAGCCGCAGAGCCTCAGGAGATTATCGATCTCTGCCTGTTTATCGCGTCTGATAAAGGACAGTTTATAAACGGTGAAAATATTATGATAGACGGCGGCAGAAACGCTATGGGAAGAGGATAGGTATGAAAAAAAAGACATTTTTAAATTGCGATAAGCCTATTTTGGTAAGTATGGTACAAGCTGATAACCCCGACAGAGTAAAAGAGCTTGTGGATCTCTCCTTGGCAGACGGCGCGGAGGCGTTCGGTATGCAGTTCTGCAGAATGAAGGAAGAGTACAGAAACATAGAGACCTACAAAGAACTGTTTGAGTATGCAAGCCCTTTACCCGTTTACGTTACCAACTATCGCAGCGGTGTAAACAGAGGTAAAAGCGACGACATCCTTGCGTCCGAGCTTATCGAGCTTGCCGAGTGCGGAGCGACGCTCTGTGACGTAATGGGAGATATATTTGATAAGCAAGGCGACGAGCTCGCGCGTGATGAGAATGCTATAAAAAAACAGATAAAGCTCATAGACGAGCTTCACAAAAGGGGCGCGGAGGTGATTATGTCATCTCATGTGTTAAAATTTACTCCCGCTGAGCGTGTCTTGGAGATCGCTTTGGAGCATCAACGTCGCGGTGCGGATATTTGCAAGATCGTTACGGGAGCGAAGGATATGGCGGAGCAGATAGAAAACCTGCGAATCATTAATTTACTTAAAGAAAATCTTAAAATTCCGTTTCTTTTCCTTGCGGGCGGAGAATGCCGATTGCTTCGAAGGGTCGGCGGAGCGGTTGGGTGCTGTATGTATCTTTGCGTACATGAGTACGACGAATTTGCGACGAAAGCGCAACCGCTTGTCCGAGATGTAAAATTTATAAGAGATGATCTTTTGATAGGTTAAAAAATGAGCGTATTTTATGAAGAAACAAGATACGTATACCGCTTGAAAATTCCGTTTGAAACGCTATATACGTCGGTGTTTCTGGTAAAGTCACAGTCAGGCTTGATACTTGTAGACTGTGCCACGACCGACGAGGACGTTGAAGGGTATATTGTTCCCGCACTTAGAAAAATGGGATATGAATTACCTGATATAGACAAACTCGTTTTAACGCACGGTCACGGTGATCATGCGGGCGGACTTAAGAAAATTTTGAGTCTTGCTCCCGATATTGA
>JAZODV010000136.1:0-1848 GCA_045597185.1 Eubacteriales bacterium | reverse complement strand
TTCTTTTTTCCGTTGTCGCTGACTTTGGTTGAACCCATTTATAGCGTTGCTACAATATGTTTACTCGCAACCATTGCGGCAATGCAAGAAGTTTATTTTATTGCAAAAGGGCAAGAGGTCTTATAGCCAATTCCCAATTTGACGAGCCGAATAAGCGTTGAATGTTGGTGTGATTTTGGTGCAAATTTGGTGCAACACTTTATCGGGCGATACTCGCGGTATTCACGATATGGGACGGCATTCTTAAAACCCGAAAAGATAATTACATGTTTAACTTGAATTTGACGAGGAGAAGTACAAATATGAAAAAAATCGTTTTTGTGTTGGTGCTGATACTTACACTCGCTTTGCTCTGTAGCTGTGAGGGATTTGTCAAAAGTTATTCGGCAACGATTTTGATTACATCCAATCATGGCAATGAAGCGAGTATGAAATTTGATACCTTTAAGGGAACATATAATTTCAAGTTGAAAGAAAAAAATGCCAGCGACCATACACTTGATTATGAAGCAAGTCTTGCTGAAGGTGAAATGAAAGTGTACATCGGTGTTGATGGAGAAAAAGAACTGCTGTTTACGATAAAAGGCGGAGAATCCTATAACGGCACAATTACATTAGACGATAAATACGATAACAAAAAAACGATCTACGTTATTCTCGAATCGACAGGCAAGTGCGTGGACGGTGATTTTGAGTTTGAGTACAATTGATTTAAGTAAAGCGTATAAACAATTCCAACTTTCCAACAGAAGCGCGTTGAATTTTTTATTATTTCTATAGAAACGGCACTCATTCGTGGGTGCTGTTTTTCGTTTTTCGTAAGGGAGACCTGTGGTCTCCCGCAGGCGAACGCAGTTCACCCCTACCCCTTGTATGCGCTTCAATCTAAAAAGCTCTCTGCCCTGTTTACT
Source organism: Eubacteriales bacterium (assembly GCA_045597185.1). GTDB lineage: Bacteria > Bacillota > Clostridia > Oscillospirales > CAG-272 > RGIG3994. Next base: position 937 of record JAZODV010000136.1, on the reverse strand, counting down.
TTTTGCTAAAATTATGGTATAATAATACTGTTATCTTATTTCATCGGAGGTACACAAGATGTGCTGTAACATAAGAATAATGCTCGAGTCCGACAGAGCTTCCGTTATGGAAATGATGCGAGTCTTTTATGCGTCTCCTGCGGTTCTCAGCAACGGCTCGGAGGAGATATTCAAAGCCGATCTCGACGCTTGCGTGGGAGATTCTCCTTATCTTGAAGGATACATTTTTGAAAAAGACGGCATTGTTCAAGGATACGCGATGATTGCAAAAAGCTTCTCCACCGAGTTCGGTAAGCCTTGTATCTGGATCGAGGATCTGTATATCAAAAGCGAGTTCAGAGGTCTTGGTATCGGCAGCCGTTTTCTCGGGTTTATCGAGGAAAAATATCCTGACTCCGTGTTTCGTCTTGAAGCAGAAGCCGAAAACGAAATGGCGCTTCACGTATACAAAAAATGCGGATTTGAGGTCCTTCCCTATATTGAGCTGAAAAAGTAAAATATCACTTGACATAATCTCCGTCAAGTGATATAATACCGATATAAAATTAAAATATATTTAACTGCCACCGGGTAGAGCATTCGTCACGTCGTTAGGTCTTTGAAGACGTGCACGGATGCTTATTTTTTGTGAGGTATTATGAAAAACGTTAAAAATTATTTTTCAAGATCCGATATTATTCTCTGGAGCTTTTCCGTAGCTCTCATTATTCTTTCCTTTATTATTTTCGACCGAGAAAATTATCTGACACTTGCCGCGTCGCTTTTGGGTGTCACGTCTCTGATTTTCTGTTCCAAAGGAAATCCGATCGGACAAGTTCTTATGGTGATATTCAGTCTGTTTTACGGTATAATTTCGTTTTCCTTTGCTTATTACGGAGAGATGTTGACCTACCTTGGAATGACTATGCCTATGGCTGTTTTTGCCCTTATTTCGTGG
>JAZODV010000135.1:0-2877 GCA_045597185.1 Eubacteriales bacterium | reverse complement strand
CTCGATAAGACCTCTCGCTTGGTTTACGCTGAGTACGTCACTATGGATTCCGGTACAGGTTGCGTTCATACGGCTCCCGGCTTTGGTGCGGACGACTATCAGACTTGCATGAGATACGGAATGGATCTCGTCGTTCCCGTTGACGATCGCGGCCGTCACACAGAATATGCGGGTAAGTATGCGGGTATGAAGACAGAGGAGTCGAACCCCGTTATACTTGAAGATATGAAGGAGAGCGGTATGCTCTTCGCGTCTGAGGAGATCGTTCACTCGTATCCTCACCACGACCGTTGCAAGAAGCCTGTTATCTTCCGCGCAACCCCTCAGTGGTTCTGCTCCGTTGAGTCCTTTAAGGACCAGGCAATAAACGCGATCGAAAACGTTGAGTGGTATCCTGCTTGGGGCGGAGAGCGTATGACGAATATGATCCGTGAGCGCTCCGATTGGTGTATTTCCCGTCAGCGCCGTTGGGGTCTTCCGATTCCTGTTTTCTATTGTAAGGATTGCGGTAAGCCCGTATCGACACCCGAATCTATTGAGAAGATATCAAAGCTCTTCGGTGAGTACGGCTCAAACGTCTGGTTTGAAAAGGAAGCCATGGAGCTCGTCCCCGAAGGATTTACCTGCCCGCACTGCGGAGGTAAGGAATTTGACAAGGAGAAAGACACGCTTGATTGCTGGTTCGACTCCGGATCAACTCATTTTGCGTCTCTGATGAACGATACACCAGAGCTTTGGCCCGCTGACGTTTATCTTGAAGGCGCAGACCAGTACCGCGGTTGGTTCCAGTCCTCGCTATTAACATCCGTCGGAGCACTTGACAAGGGCGCACCCTTCCGTCAGGTTCTGACACACGGTTGGGTCGTTGACGGACAGGGAAGAGCAATGCACAAATCTCTCGGAAACGGAGTTGATCCTGCCGATCTCATTAAGGATTTCGGCGCGGATATCGTAAGACTTTGGGCGGCATCCTCCGATTATCACGCGGACGTACGTTGCTCGAAGGAGATATTCAAGCAGCTTTCAGAGACATACAGAAAGATCAGAAATACCGCGAGAATCCTGCTTGCAAATATCGGAGATTTCAATCCCGATACCGATATGGTAGACATAGCGGAGCTTTGCGATATCGATAAATGGGCACTTTCAAGAGTAAACGAGCTTGCAAAGACGGTACGTGAAGCTTATATCGGTTATGAGTTCCATATCGTATATCACGCAATAAACAATTTCTGTACAACGGATATGTCGAAGCTTTATGTTGACATAACAAAGGACAGAGTATATACCGAAAAGGCAGACAGCAAGCTTCGCCGCTCGGCACAGACGGCAATGTGGCTCGTTCTTTCGTCAATGACAAGACTTCTCGCTCCGCTGATCGCCTTTACCGCGGAAGAGATCTGGCAGTGTATGCCTCACCTCGCATCCGACAATAAGGAAAGCGTATTACTCAACGAAATGCCGGAGTATACGGATGCTTGGAGCTTCTCTGAGATCACGGCAGGCTGGGATAAGCTCTTCGAGCTTCGTGACGACGTTATGAAGGCTCTTGAGATTGCCCGTGCCGACAAGCTTATCGGTAAGTCGCTTGACGCCGCCGTAACCATTTACACCGACAACGACGAGGTTTACTCGGTTTTTGACAGCTTTAGGGCTGAGCTTACAACGGTTTATATCGTATCCAACGTTAAGCTCGTAAAGGGAGCGGCACCTGAGGGTGTGTTCACCGAGACCGTTTCGGGCATCGGTGTTAAGGTAGAGGCTGCCACAGGTGAACGTTGTGACAGATGTTGGATGTACACAGACGCTCCCATCACAGACGGAGAAGGAGTGCTTTGCCCCCGTTGCGCAAAGATACTCGGAGTTTAATTTAATATGCTTATATGGCTTTTGATCTCGGTCGGGGTAATATTCCTCGACCAGATCACAAAATGGTTGGCGGTGATATTCTTGCAGGGAAACGATCCCGTATCCGTAATACCGTGGTTTATACAGTTTTCATATCTTGAAAACAGAGGCGCGGCATGGGGAATGTTCGCTGACAACAGATGGGTGTTTATGATAATATCGACTGTCGCAATAATAGCGATATGCGTATATATGTTCGTAAAACGCCCCAAGAGCAAGCTGCTCTGCGTTTCGCTCGCGTTTGTCGTGGGCGGCGGTATCGGAAATATGATAGACCGAGTGCTTCTCGGATTCGTCGTGGATTTTCTTGAATTCACGTTTATGGATTTTCCGGTATTCAACGTAGCCGATTCGTTTGTGTGTATCGGTGCGGCAATGCTGATACTTTATATGACGATTTTGACTGTCAAGGAATATAAGGATGAAAAACGTGCAAAACAGCTCCGAGCCGACAAGTCGGGTGAGCGGACAAACAGTAATGCTCACGGCGGCGGAAACGGCGACGGGAACGAGAATTGATATTTTCGTTGCGGCAGAGACGGGTATGACCCGCTCTGCCGCCGCAAAGCTTGCGGAGGACGGTCGAATAAAAGTGAACGGAAAGTCCGTTCAAAAAAACCGAAAGCTTAATGTGGGAGAAACCGTAGAGGTAATTATACCCGAGCCGCGTTCCGATGAAGCGGAACCGGAGGACATTCCTCTTGACGTCGTGTATGAGGACAGCGACATAATAGTTATAAATAAACCGTCGGGAATGGTGGTCCATCCCGCAGCGGGAAATCCCGACGGAACACTTGTAAACGCACTGCTTCATCATTGCGGTGACAGTCTTTCGGGAATCGGAGGCGTGACAAGACCGGGAATCGTTCACCGTATCGACAAAGAAACGAGCGGACTTATCGCGGTCGCGAAAAACGACGAAGCGCATCTGTCGCTTTCGGAGCAGCTTAAAGACCACAGTATGAGACG
>JAZODV010000134.1:0-5197 GCA_045597185.1 Eubacteriales bacterium | reverse complement strand
CACTTGTGTGGTTCCCCGAACCCCTCCGTGGCGCTTTTTTGCACAGGGTATTTCGCCCTCTGCGGAGGGCGACCGCCGATCGCGGCGGCTCCGACAAGCCTTTAAAAAGGCTTGACCGAAACTTCAAACGCTTCGCGCTGTCAGTGCGATAAATCCCAATTTGTTTACATTGTTCAACAAAAAAAGAAGACCCACTGGTCTTCTTTTTTTGCGCAAAAATGTTTTGATATTTTTATTCTTGCGAGTCGAACAGGTCTTCCATACTTACGTTAAGTATTTTTGCTATAACGTAGATTTCCTTATCGGTGGCACTGCGTACTTGCCCTTCGAGCTTTGAATAACTTGTCGGATTCATGTCACATCCCTCTACCTGTATTTTTGCGATAAAATCCTTTTGCTTAATACCGCGCGCTTTTCTGAGACGCTCAATATTTTTTCCTACCATATTAGCATCACCGTATTCTTGTTTTCGTAATTTCATAAAATTTTGTCCTTTTTTATTCTTTTTTAGAATTATATCCTAAAAAGCTATTGACAAAATTCTAAAACGGAATTATAATATGTATAATTCCAAAACGGAATAATAAAATATGAAAGAGGAAAAAAATGACAACAAACAATGGCAATTTGAACAACGCAGAAGTCAATTTTGTGGACAGACAGAAGGTTGATATGTATGTGATGAGCAATCAAAAGTACTTTCCTTCCGAAAAAATCATGTTTTTAAAGGAGAAGCTTTACACACTTGACGAAAATAGATTTTCAATGATCTCTTGCGTTGAAATGAAGGATCCTACTACCATTCTTCTTATTTCTCTGTTTTTGGGAGGATGGGGTGTTGACAGATTTATGCTTAAAGACACGGGTATGGGCGTGCTTAAGCTGTTGACTGGAGGTTGCTGCGGTATACTTACTATTATCGACTGGTTCTCTGTGCAGAAAAAGGCAAGAGAAATGAATTTCAATAATTTGATGACGATGCTTTGATTTAAATGAAGCAAACGGCAAAAGCACACATCGTATATTTTTCGGTAATAATTTTTTTTATTGTATTGACCAATACGCTCGGAATAGGCTGTCCGTTGTTATATTTTTTTGATGTTCCGTGCCCGACATGCGGTGTCAGCAGAGCATTACTATCCTTGGTGAGATTAGACATAAGAGGATATTTTCATTATCAGCCTATGGGTGTTCCGCTGTTTATATCGGTATGGCTTATGATTCACATAAAATTGTTTCAACACAAAAAGATAATTTATGCATTTGTTTTGCTTACGCTTGTGGTGAACACGATTTTGTATGTGTATAGATTGCTGTATAATATTTAAGTAAAAAAGAGAGAACGTTACGGTTAAAACCGTTCGGTTCTCTCTTTTATTGAATAAATTTAATATCCCGAAATTTCTTCGGCTTTCATAAGCTTGACGAGTGCAGATGTCCCAAGACGTGTTGCACCGAGCTTTATAAAATCTTCCGCGTCCTCAAACGAGCGTATGCCGCCCGCCGCCTTGATACCAAGCCCCTCACGTACGTTTTCACTGAAGAGCTTAATATCCTCACGCGTCGCGCCCGCTGTAGAAAATCCCGTTGAGGTCTTGATAAAATCCGCGCCCGAATCCGAAACTATTTTACACATCATAATTTTTTCTTCTTTGGTGAGGAGACAAGTCTCGATAATTACCTTAAGTACGCGTTCGCCGCAAAGCTTTTTGAGAGTTTTTATCTCGTTTAGTACGTAGTCGTAATTTTTTGCCTTGAGCATGCCGATATTGATGACCATATCTATCTCCGACGCGCCGTCTGAGAGTGCCTTTTCGGTCTCGGCTGCCTTTGCCTCTGTCGTACAGTTTCCGTTTGGGAATCCCACGACGGTACATATCGGAATCTGTCCTTTTGCGTACTTTACCGCGTCTGCAACATAGCAGGACGGAATACACACACTTGCCGTACCGTATTTTATACCGTCATCGACAATATTCAGAATATCGTCAAGAGTTGCTGTTTGTGATAGCAGTGTGTGATCTGCCTTTGCAAGTATTTTGGCTTTATTCATAAAGCACCTCCGTTCGCAGTGCCGTCGACAAACACTCTGTGTAAGCAATTCTTGCGTGGTTGTGTCCCTCGTGCTCCTTCTTTTCAAGCGCTGCTTCAACTATAAGCTGTATTGCAAGGTAGCAAACGCTTCCTATCATTATAAGTGCAAGAATGAGGCAGAGCATACGTGTCAAAAGCACACGTTTTTGAACCTTTTTATTTTTGTATTCAGACATAAAGGTCTCCTTGCTTATTAAATTTTAATCTGTTGTTTAGTGATATCCTTTTCGGAAAGCAGGATACCTGTTGCGGGTATCTTTATTTTTTTGTAGCCCTTGGTCTCTTCAAAGCGTTCTGCAAAATCTGTATATGCGGCCTTGAGCTTTACGCCGTTTTTGAGAGTTATAAGCTGAACGCCCGCAGAGGTTCTTGTGGTCTTTACGGGAATCAGAGACGTCTTTATAACTATCGCGCGGTCGTTGTCCGAGAGGAGCATAATGTCGTACGGCTCTTTTTCGTTTTCATAGAATACCGCGACGATGGGAGACGCATCGGAATACGCACCCGTCAGCTTACGTCTTGCGGATTTTGTGATATACGACGTTGCGGGTATTCTTACGCCCTTGCCGTTTTCAAAGATATAGACAAAGTTTGCGTTCTCGGCGTAGCCCTTGTGAAGCATCATAAATATCGGCTTTTCTCCGCTATCCATGCCGAGCTTAACCGGAATAAAATCACCCATAGCCGAAGCCTTTACGGTATCGAAATCGTTTACCTTTGCCGAATAGAGCTTACACTGGTCGGAGATAAATATAAGCTCGGCAAGGTTGTCGGTCTCAATACTGTAAGCAATCTTGTCGCCGTCCTTGAGCTTCTGCTCGTCGTTTCCTCTAAGAGACTGAAGTGTTATCTTCTTGAAATACCCCTCTTCGGTCAGATAGAGACGGACGTTGTAGTTCTCAATATTTTCTTCCTCATTATATACAACGATATCTTCTTTATGAATAATATACGACTTTCTCGGCTTTGCGTATTTTTTCTTTATTTCCGCAAGCTGATTTGCAATAAGTGCCTTGAGCTTTAAGTCGTCGCCAAGGATCTCCTTGATAGCGGCTATTTCCTTTTCAAGCTCGTCGATCTCCTGAATTCTGCCGAGAATATACTCGCGGTTGAGATAACGGAGCTTGATATCCGCGATATAGTCTGCCTGGGTCTCGTCGATTCCGAAGCCTTTCATAAGGTTCGGGACAACGTCGACCTCGTGCTCGGTTCCGCGGATTATGCGTATTGCTTTGTCAATATCAAGAAGTATCTTACCGAGACCGAGAAGCAGATGGAGCTTGTCTTCCTTTTTGCCAAGGTCGTACGTCAGCTCACGGCGAACGCAGCCCATACGGAATTTTATCCACTCTGAAAGTATCTCGGGAACACCCATTGTTCTCGGAACGGAGTCGATAAGTATATTGAAATTACACTTAAAGCTGTCCTCAAGCGCTGTCATCTTAAAGAGCTTCTGCATAAGCTTATCGGGATCAACACCTTTACGCAGGTCGATAGTGAGCTTGAAGCCCGAGAGGTCGATCTCGTCACGGAAATCGGTTATCTCTTTAAGCTTACCTGTCTTATAAAGCTCGGTTATCTTGTTAAGAATGACCTCAATAGTGGTAGAGTAGGGTATCTGAATTATATCAATGCAGTTTTCCTGCTTATTGTATACGTATCTTGAACGTATTCTGATAGATCCCTGACCTGTCGTGAATACGTTTTTCATTTCCTCGGCATTATAGATTATTTCACCGCCGCCGGGGAAGTCGGGAGCTTTTATTATCTCCATAAGCTTGTCTGCCGATATCTTCGGGTTTTTGAGCATAGCGATAGTGCCGTCGCATATCTCACCGAGATTGTAGGAGCAGATATTCGATGCCATACCGACGGCGATACCCGAGTTAGGCATAACAAGCACATTAGGGAAGGTTGTCGGCAGTAGCACAGGCTCTTTCATAGTACCGTCGTAGTTGTCAACGAACTCTACTGCGTTTTTGTCGATACCTCTGAAAATTTCGGCACAGAAGCTGTCGAGCTTACACTCGGTGTAACGAGACGCCGCGTATTTCATTTCCGACGAATATTGCTTACCGAAGCTTCCCTTGGAGTCGATAAGCGGATGAAGCAGAGCCTCGTTACCTCTTGTCAGACGCACGAGCGTTTCGTAAATTGCCTGGTCTCCGTGAGGGTTGAGCTTCATCGTTGAACCGACAACGTTTGCCTTTTTTGTTCTGTTGCCCGTGAGAAGCCCCATTTTATACATGGTATAAAGCAGCTTACGGTGAGCCGGCTTCATACCGTCTATCTCTGGGATCGCGCGGGAGATAATAACGCTCATCGCGTACGGCATGTAGTTTTTTTCTATTGTCTCGGTTATGGGTTGAGGTCTTGCGGGGGCGTAGATTATTTCACCCGTACCTTTTTTGACCTGTTTTTTTGCCATTGATATTTCCTTCCTTAAATGAAATTGAGGTTAGATATGTTTTACCGTGTGCGCCGCAGCGCGAAGCATACGGTTATAGAGTGCAAGTCCAATACCGTCTTTCTCCGGAAGATGACCGTATATAACGCTCGGTGACATTCTGTCGGCGTCGCGCAGGGCAGAGAAGAGTCTGTGAGCCTCGTCCGAGAGGTCATCACGGCTTCCTACCGAAATGAGCTTATGACCGTCAAGCTCGGATATTTCATCGTCATAGCAGAGTATGACTGAATCTTTTTCGCAATTTTTTAAAAAATCAAGTACTGCCGAATCCTCACCTTCAAGAAGTATAAAGGGGGCGTCGGGTGCGTAGTGACGGTATTTCATACCGGGAGACTCGACACGTTCGCCTTCTTTAAGCATTTCGGTGACAGACGGAGCAATACTTACCTCGTCAAGCACGCATCTGAGTGCGTCAACGGTAACAGCACCGGGACGGAGAAGTATGCCTTTGTTTCCATCGAGCTTTACGATGGTAGATTCAAGACCTATCTCACAGTCGCCGCCGTCGATTATCATATCGACACGACCGTTCATATCGGTAATAACGTCGGATACGTTGGTAGGTGAGGGCTTTCCCGAAAGATTTGCTGAGGGAGCTGCTATCGGAACGCCTGCCGCCGCGATCAGCTCTCTTGC
>JAZODV010000133.1:0-18457 GCA_045597185.1 Eubacteriales bacterium | reverse complement strand
GGGAGGAGTATTTGTCGACGGTACGGCAGGGGGTGGCGGTCATTCCTTCTTGATCGCAAAAAGCCTTACCGATGAGGGTAAACTCATTGCGATTGATCAAGATGAGACGGCAATTCGGGCGGCGGGCAGGCGGCTCGCGGAATTTTCCGATAAAGTAATGCTTGCCCGCAATAATTTTTCAAACATAAAAGAGGTCTGTGCCTCTTTTGGAATAGACGCAATCGACGGCGTGCTTATGGATCTCGGGGTTTCATCTTATCAGCTTGACACTCCTGAAAGAGGATTTTCGTATATGGCAGACGCTCCGCTTGATATGCGCATGAATACAGATGCGCCGCTTACGGCATATGACGTGGTAAACGGGTACTCGGAAGCAGAACTTCGCAAAATACTTTTTGAGTACGGAGAAGAAAAGTTTGCACCGAAAATAGCTGCAAGGATCGTTCGCGAGCGGGAAGCGTCACCCATAAAAACTACAGGCGAGCTTGTATCGATAATAAAGGCTTCGATGCCCGAGGCGGCAAAGGCGGGCGGACACCATCCCGCAAAGAGGAGCTTTCAGGCAATACGTATCGAGGTAAACAGCGAGCTCGACGTTATTGAACCTGCCATTAGATCGGCGGTAAGCCTTTTGAAACCGGGTGGAAGAATAGCGATAATAACCTTCCACTCACTTGAAGACAGAATAGTTAAACAAACCTACGCTGATCTGGCATCGGGCTGCGTGTGTCCGAGAGACCTGCCAATCTGCGTATGCGGAAGAAAACCGCAGATAAAATTGGTCAATAAAAAGCCCATACTGCCGTCGGCAGCCGAGCTTGAGGAAAATCCGAGAGCCCGAAGCGCAAAGCTCAGGGTCGCGGAGAAAATTTGATTTTTGGAGGGACGTTTGAAATGTCGGAATATAAGAGAAACGACAACGCATCAAATCACAGCGCAAAAGTTATGAATACAAATATTTCGGCAGAGAACCGTGTAAGACGCGAAGTTCCCCAGCCAAACGCCTATCTTATAGCGAAAATGAACTCAAAAAGCGGTGTGTCGGATAATTTCAGACACGGCGAGTATAACGGTCAGAAATATATGACGACCGGAGATTTTCTCAGATACTATAACCGAAACAGCGCTCCTGTATCCCCCACAGTACAGCAGAAGAGAGCCACCGCTGTAACAAAGGAATTTAAGAGGCCTGTGCCGTCTCCCCACTCCGCAAGTAATTATACGCCTGCTGTGGCGGAAAAAGAGAATGTGCGTATAAGAACGGCAGAAAAGGCTACTGTGACACGTGCGGTCAAAAAATATGACCCTAAGGCAGACACTATAGTAATGCCGGCGCACAAGAGTGCGGGTAAGGTAAAGAGCCGTATTGCTAAAATGATGGCGAAATGGTTCCCGCAGGAGAGCAAGAATGAAAAAACGGAAAGCCAAAAGAGAAGCTTTCCTGTAGCAGTTGTCGGACTTATTATATCGCTGTCGGTTGCTATGACGGTCATAGTAAGTACGTCTGTATTAACAAGTAAATCTCAGGCAGAGATGAGTGGTCTCAAAGATGAGATTGCCGCGCTTGAAGCGGAGGACGCATATCTTGAGGAGGAGCTTATAAAGCGTGATGACCTAGCGTACATCATAGGATATGCGACCGAAGAGCTCGGCATGATAAAAGAGAATTACGGTTCGTCGGTTTATCTTGAGCTCGGCGAAGGTAACAGCGCAAGCGGAGGCACGGAAACCGACGAGAACTTTACGGCTTTGCTTGCGGCTATGTTCAGCGAATGACATATTTATCACTTTAAATAAATATATTTTTAGTGATTGTACGGTGGTCGTTGTTGGACTTTGAAATGTAATGAGGAACGGTGATGAGCGAGTCAAAAATGGAATTCATTTTTGACACCTAACCGTTGTACGGCGGCCCATCCGTGCAGCGTTCTTAGGGTCTTTCACCGTTCATTTTTTATTTTTTGAAAAGCACCGCAGAGAAAGGAAAAGATATGTTTAAGGGTAAAACGATAAGAAGAACGACTTTACTTGCAATATTTTTGGGTGCCGCGGCGGCTTTTTTGCTTATACGTATTCTGATACTTCAGACCTTCGGGTATGAAAAATATCAGTCTAAGGTAATATCGCAGATGACGACTGAGTCTGTAGTTACTGCGAAAAGAGGAACGATATATGACAGAAACGGCAAGATACTTGCTGCAAATCGTACGGCATACAGACTTTTTATATCCCCGTCCGGTATCGTAGAGGCAGAGAAAAATAACACCGACAAAGAGAACCCCAGGGTCGAGATAATAGCGTCTGGCATTGCTGAGATACTTGGCGATTCTAAATACTACGAAAAAGTAAAAAAAGAAGCCACGTATACGACTAAGCTTGACCGAACGATAGAGAAGAATATTATTGACGACGCAAAGATAGATGCGCTCAATAAATTTATCGCGGACAACGAGCTTTCAACAGAGGTCTATCTTGAAGCGGGAAGCATCAGATATTACCCATACGGAACGCTTGCCTGTCACGTAATAGGATTTTGCAGCGCAGACGGCGTAGGACTTTACGGTCTTGAATATCAATATAATTCAGTTCTTTCTGGAACTGACGGGAAAACCGTTACTGCGCGAGACGCATACGGTAACGAAATGAAATACGACTACGAAAGCTACATAGCCGCCGTTGACGGATGCGACCTTTATACTACGATCGACGTTGATATACAGCTTGCGCTCGACGAGCAGTGTGAGCAGTCACTCATAAATACGGGCTCAAGAAACGGAACGACGGGCATAGTTATGGATCCGAAAACAGGCGGAATACTTGCAATGTCGACAGCTCCCGCGTTTGATCTTAATTCTCCATGGACTTTGGTAGATTATTTTCAAGATCAGCTTGACGAATATGCGATAAAGAACAATATAGCAGAGGACAGTGACGAATACACCAAGAAACAGGCAGAGCTACGTCAGGAGATGTGGGCTAATAAAGCGATAACAGAGGCGTTTATTCCGGGTTCCACTTTTAAAATAATAACTTCTGCTATCGCACTTGAAAATGACGTTGTTACCAACGTTTATACGACCGACGGACGTTGCTACTGTGACGGAAGCGGTAAACTCGGATATACAACAGTCGGCGGTGTTACGATACGCTGTCACTCAAAGCATCACGCGCAAAACTTTGCAGAGGGTCTTATGAATTCCTGCAACGTAACCTTTATAAACATCGGTCTTGATATAGGTGCCGAAAGATTTTACAATTCATTTAAGGCATTCGGATATCTTGAGAAAACAGGCATAGATCTTCCGGGCGAAGGAACGAGCATCATGCATAAGCTCGAAAATCTCAGAATAGTTGAGCTTGCGACCTCGGCGTTCGGTCAGAACTTTAAAATTACGGGAATACAGCACGTAGCTGCTGTAAATGCCGTTGTAAACGGCGGTATGCTCCTTGAACCCTTTGTCGTAGATAAAATAGTTGACACAAACGGAAACACGACCTACTCTCACGGCGTCGTTGAGGTTCGACGCGTTGCGAGTGAGGAGACCTGCAAGCTTCTCCGTGTCGTGCTTGAAGAATGCGTTTCGGGCGGATACGGCGGTAAGAATTGCTACGTTCCGGGTTACCGCGTTGCCGCCAAGACGGGTACATCCGAAAAGGTCGGTGACGATAAGAGTCTTAGAATAGGCTCGGTAATGTCATTTGCACCTGCCGAATCACCGGCTGCCACGGCGTTTTTTATGTGTGACGAGCCCGACCCTGAATACGGAAGCACATACGGAAGTACAGTAGCCGCGCCTTATATGCAGGGACTTATGGAAGAGATACTTCCGGTGCTTGCGATCGAAGCGCAGTATACCGAATCCGAACGTGACGAGATAGATATGAAGGTTCCTGATTTTGTCGGTTGGTCGGTGTCTGCCGTCCAGAATAATATCGAGGAATGGTACGGAATCGACTACGAGATAATAGGTGACGGCGGAGTAATACGCTATCAAATGCCCGAAGCGGGAAGCAGTATGCGAGAAGCGGGCTCGAAGATATATCTTTATACCTCGAAGTCGCTTGCAAACGAAAATCAGGGAACAGTCCCAAGCGTCGTCGGTATGTCTGCCGAGGCGGCAATCAAAAATATGATAAACAGAGGCTTTAACGTAAACGTAGTCGGAGTATCTTACTATAAACATCCGTTGACCGCGACCGTAAAGTCACAATCTGTGACTGCGGGTACTATAATGGATAAAGGTACTGTCATCACTCTCTATTTTGACGAGGATGATGCGGAAGTTGACGAATTTGTGGACGACGCCACGGTAGCCGTAGGCTGATCTAAAGCTTCGGAGGTTTAAAGAAATTTATTCTTCCGGAGGGAAAATGAAGCTTAAAGAGCTTTGTCGGGCGGCGGATATATACTGCCCCGATACTAAAGGAAACATCGAAATAACTCAGGTAACCTGTGATTCAAGACGGGTCGAAAGGGGCGGGCTTTATGTTTGCCTTTCGGGAAAGCACGAGGACGGCGAAAAATACTGCGAGGAAGCAATAAAAAACGGCGCGGTTGAAATCGTACACACCGGGAGTGCGTACGGTGAGCTGTATTCAGACGACACAAGACTTGCACTTTCAAGGCTTTGCCGAAAAATGTACGGTGAGGGTATTGAAAAGCTAAAGCTTATAGCAGTTACCGGAACTAACGGAAAGACCACAGTAACAGAGCTTCTGCGCAATATTTTCACCGAAGCGGGACATACGTGCGCGACGGTCGGAACGCTCGGCATAAAAACACCGAATGGCAGATTTGGCAACGGAAATATGACGACACCCGACCCCGAAGAGCTGTATAAGGTGTTGTCGGAGATCGCAGAACAAGGATGTGAATACGTATTTATTGAAGCGTCATCACACGCGCTTGCACTGAAAAAGCTCGATGCGCTTGAATTTGAACTTGGTATTTTTACAAATTTAACGCGTGATCATCTCGATTTTCACCTGTCCGAAAATAATTATTTTGCGGCAAAGCAACGTCTTGTCGGTCTTTCAAAAAGAATAATAACCAATGCGGATACGAAACACGGAAGAGATTTCTGCGAAAACGCGCTGACCTGCTCGCAAAACGACGAGGCTGACTTTTGGGCAACAAACGTGAAATACGGTATTGACGGAGTCAGCTACACACTTAACGGGAATATAAAAATAGAATGCCCGATACCCGGAAGATTTACCGTGATGAACAGTCTTGAAGCTGCGGCGGCAGCTCTGACGCTCGGAATCACACCGACACATATACAAAAAGCACTTTTAAAAGCAACGGGCGTTCCCGGCAGACTTGAACGGGTCAAACTTCCCGATGACGCCGACGTTTCGGTGTTTATAGACTACGCACACACGCCCGACGCACTCGAAAATCTGCTTCTCAGCGTAAGGGATTTCGCGAAGGGAAGAAGAATAGTGCTTGTGTTCGGTTGTGGCGGCGACAGAGACCGCGGAAAACGAAAGTTTATGGGAGCTGTTGCGACCAAATATGCCGATATCACTGTCGTAACTTCCGACAATTCTCGAAGCGAAGAGCCACGTGATATTATAAGAGAGATACTTAAAGGAATTGATAAAGAAAAACGCTATACCGTAATTGAAAATCGTCTTGACGCGATTCGGTACGTAATAAAAGAGTCCCGAAGCGGCGACGTTATAATACTTGCGGGCAAGGGACATGAAAAATATGAGATAGACAAAAACGGAAAACATGTCTTTGACGAAGCAGAGGCAGTGAGAAAGGCTTGGACTGAATATGAAGGTAACTCTAGGAAATCGAAAAATAAATCTTAAAGAGCTTGCGTTCATTTGCGGCGGAATGCTGTACGGAGCGGATCTTTTGATCGATTCGGTCTGTACCGACTCGCGCGAGGCATCAGAAAAAACTTTGTTTTGTGCTATTAGGGGCGAGCATGTTGACGGTCACGATTATATAGTAAAAGCTTATGAGCTCGGTTGCCGTACCTTTTTGGCAGAATACATACCCGATAATGTAAAAGAATTTTCGGATCTTGGAATCGTTACGGTTGATGATACTGTAAAAGCGGTCAATGCTTTTGCCGAAAGCTATTCAAGGAACAGAAAATATAAAAAGATAGCCGTTACGGGAAGCGTTGGAAAGACTACAACAAAAGAATTTATTTCGACGGCTTTTTACGGTAAAAAAGTATATAAAACTAAGGGAAATTACAACAGCACGATAGGAATGCCGCTTTCGCTTCTTGAGATAAGCGATGACACCGAGATAGCAGTGCTTGAAATGGGAATGAGCGGCCGAGGTGAGATAGATCTTATGTCAAAAACGACAAAGCCTGATATTGCTGTTATAACCAACATTGGCACCTCACATCTTGAAATGCTCGGAAGCCGTGAAAATATACGCGATGCAAAATTTGAGATCCTGTCAGGACTTAACAAAAACGGAATTCTTTTAATAAACGGAGACGACTCGATGCTGTCCAATAAAATAGTGGGTGTCAGGGTGATGTCAGTGGGAATAGATTCCGAAAAGTGTGATTTTCGTGCGCTTAACATTACTGAAAATGACAGTGGAACGAGCTTTTCTGTTTTGTATGGCGGAAGACTCACAGACAGATTTTTCATTCCTGTTTTCGGAAAGCATAACGTGTACGCCGCATTGTTTGCGTATGCCGCGGCAAGTCTTACGGGAGAAAAGGAAAGCGGCATAATTTGCAGTCTTTCATCGTTTGAAAAGCCGAAAATGAGACAGAATATATTTGACCTTTTCGGCATAACTATAATTGAGGATTGCTACAACGCAAGTCCCGAATCAATGAAAGCCGCGCTTGAGGTACAGTCGGGTATTGCCGCGAGAAACGGAAACCGACGCACCGTCGCGCTCCTTGGTAATATGCTTGAGCTTGGAGAGCGGTCGTGTGAACTTCACCGTGAGGTAGGAGAATGCGCCGCGAGGATGAAGCTTCAAAAGCTCGTGACACTCGGTGAGTTTGCATCAGAGATCGCGGACGCGTCGGGAATTTCCGACGCCGTAAAGATCGAAGATATAACGGCACACGAAAAAGCGGCAGACGTACTTATGAATATACTCAAGAAAGGTGACATACTTCTCGTTAAAGCAAGTCGCGGGGTTGCCGCTGAAAAAATAATAGAAATACTTAAGGAAAGAATGAAATAATATGCAGTTGACAGAATTTTTGATAGCCTTATGCTCTGTGTTCGGACTTACCGTACTTTTACTTCACTATATAATCCCGGTACTTAAGAGCCGCAAGCTCGGACAGAGCATTAAGGAAATAGGTCCCCGTTGGCACAAATCCAAGGAGGGAACACCGGTTATGGGCGGTATCGGCTTTATTATAGCCATACTTGCTGTCGTTCTCATAATGACCGTTGTAGCATTTATAAGAGATTGGGCATCTGAGCTTATACCGCTTGCCTTGGCGCTCGGTCTTGCGGTCGCAAACGGAATGATAGGATTTTTTGACGACTATTGCAAGCTGCTCAAAAAACAGAACGAGGGACTTAAATCATATCAGAAATTTATGCTTCAGCTTATCGTGGCGGCGGCGTATCTCGTTGTAATGAAGCTTACCGACAATCTGCCTATGACTATGACAATACCCTTTGTCGGATATACTGTTGAATTTGTCGGAGTTTATAAGATACTCTACTACGTAATTGCGCTGATACTTATAACAGGCGTTGTAAACAGTGTAAATCTTACAGACGGTATCGACGGACTTGCCGCAAGTGTTACTGCAGTCGTTGGCGCTTTCTTCGCGGTTATGGCGTTTCACCTTGAATACCGTCCGCTCAGCATTATGGCGGCGGTCATAATAGGAGGATGTCTCGGCTTCCTTGTTTACAACTGGAATCCCGCGAGAATATTTATGGGAGACACGGGCTCGCTCTTCCTTGGCGGTGCGGTCTGCGGAATGGCGTTTATGATGAAACAACCGCTGATAATCGTTATCGCAGGCTTCGTATATATCTGCGAAGCGCTGTCCGACATTATTCAGGTCGGAGTCTTTAAACTATCAGGAAGAAAGATCAGAGTTTTCAAAATGGCGCCGATACACCACCATTTCGAAAAATGCGGGTGGAGTGAGGTAACGATAGTAACGGTATTTTCCGCGATTACGGTGCTTTGCTGTATTGTCGCTTGGTTTGCATACTGACAATAAACATATTAAGTAAGCGGAAAGGAGACCGCAAATATGAGCGAAAAACCCAATAAAAATAAAAGCGGCGGCTTCTTTCATGATATTTTCGGCAAGGCGCGTGAGAAAATAAACACAGCCTATACAAATTATGAAGAGAAGAGAGCAAGGCGCGATATCATCTTCACAGAAACCATAACTCCTGCTCCAATAGAAAAGCCGCCTGTGATGGTTCGCGGCGGAATAGATCTAAAATTACTTCTTACAGTCATTGCGCTTCTTACATTCGGCGCGACAATGTCATTTTCGGCAAGCTACGTTTACGCCGAGCAGGAATACGGTGACAGCGCATACTTTTTCAAGCGATACATATTCTTTGCAGTAGCAAGTATCGTGGCAACAGCATTCTTCGTTGTTTACTTTACACCAAGACGTCTGAAAATATTTGGCGCGGGCGCGTATGCAATTTCAATAGTTCTTCTTTTGCTCGTTCTTGTTATAGGACGTACGGGTGGAGGAGCGCAGAGATGGATACAGATAGGACCTATAACAATTCAGCCGTCAGAGATAGCAAAAATGGCTGTCGTTATGATGCTGGCACTGTATATGTCATATTATGAAAAAGAAATAAGATCGGTACACGTTTTCGGCGGAAGCTTCAGAAAAGGCGTTCTTATGCCGGGGGCGATAATTGGTATTATAATTTTGCTCGTTATGCTTGAAAAGCATATTTCAGGTGTTATCATAATCGGTCTTATAGGTCTTTCGGTAATGTTTATGGGAGGAACGCATGCAAAATGGCTACTCCTTATCCTAGGAACACTTGGTGCGGCTGCGATATTTCTTGTGCTTGTTTCAAGTTATGCGCAGGCTCGTGTGCTTTCTTGGATAGACCTTGAAAGTGACCCTCTCGGTGGAGGTTGGCAGACACTTCAAGGACTATACGCAATAGGCTCAGGCGGTCTGTTTGGTCTTGGACTTGGCAACGGACGGCAAAAATACGGTTACGTTTCACAGCCGCAGAACGACTTTGTATTTACGATAATCTGTGAGGAGCTTGGATTTATAGGAGCAGTTCTTGTTGTCGGGCTTTTTGGACTTCTCGTATGGCGCGGATTTAAGATAGCCGAACGCTGTCCCGACAAATATTTAAAGCTCGTGGCGTACGGACTGACCTTTAAGGTAGCTCTGCAAGCACTGCTCAATATCGCGGTCGTTACGAATTCAATACCTAACACAGGAATTGCGTTGCCGTTTTTCAGCTCGGGAGGCACGTCTCTGGCTGTACAGATATTTGAAATAGGAATACTTCTGTCAATATCGAGATATTCGGCGGCAAAACAGTAAAACTGACAGAAAGAGGAAAATATTTAAATGCTTAAAGTGATACTTACCGGAGGCGGTAGCGGCGGACATGTAAATCCCGCACTTGCCATAGCCGATATAATAAAAACCAAAGAACCCGACTCCGAGATAATATTTATCGGTACGAAAAAGGGAATAGAAAATCGCCTTGTCGGAAAAGAGGGCTACACGGTATGTCACGTTGAGGCTCGCGGATTTGACCGTTCGCTCTCACCAAAAAATCTGATGGCGGCGTGGTATTTCGTGACGTCGCCGATAAAAGCGAAAAAGATAATAAAAGAATTTAAGCCCGACATCGTTATAGGTACGGGAGGGTACGTTTGCTACGCACCGCTAAAAGCCGCGGCAAAGCTCGGAATACCCACGGCAGTACATGAATCAAACGCGATCCCCGGACTTGCCGTAAGACTGCTTCAGCACGACATAGACAAAATACTTCTGAACTTTGCCGAGAGCCGTGAACGTCTTGAAGCAAAGGATAAGGCAGTCGTTGTCGGAAATCCTCTTCGCGGAAGCTTTGGCAAATACACAAAGGAAGCCGCGAGAGCCGAGCTTGGTATTTCGGATGAATACAAAAAGATCATACTTTCATTCGGCGGAAGTCTCGGCGCGCCTGCGATAAATAATGCCGCGCTTGAGATAATGGATAAATTTGTGAGAAACCGTTCCGACGTGCTATACATTCACGCAACGGGAAAGGAACGCTACGAGGAATTTGAAAAGAAATTCACAGAACGCGGACTCGGAGAGTGTCCCAATATACAAATAAGCGACTATCTGTACGATATGCCGAAAAAGCTCGCGGCAGCAGATCTTGTTATATCGCGCGCGGGAGCTATGACGGTCACCGAGATGGCAAGGATGAAAAAGCCTTGTATAATGATACCGTCGCCCTACGTCGCGGAAAACCATCAGTATAAGAACGCAAAGGTCCTGGCGGACGCCGATGCCATCGTGCTTATAGAAGAGAAGGAGCTTGAAAATATAAGTATTGCCGAGAAAACCGAAAAGTTACTCTCGGATAGCCAAAAGCTCAAAAAAATGAGTGTGAACATTTCAAAATTTGCGGGAGAGGATGCGTGTGAGCTCATATACCGTGAAATAAAGGGGCTGGTTGCATGGAGACCGAACTGAAATCGCCACACGGTGATTAAAATTCGCGTCTTTCGGCGTAATTCATCTCGCAAGGTCCGCACCTTGCTTCGCTGAATTCCCCCAAAATCCATCAAAAATTAATTCACCGTGAGGTGCGATGCAGTTTTGATGGATCGGATTTTTTGAGACAACAGTCTTTTGACGGTTATATAGCCTATTATCAAGAAAAGTATTGCAATTATCGGGGAGATCTGTCAGCAAAACCGATTTCGTCTGATTCCCATGCAACGGAGTGAAAAATGCAGGTCAAAAAATTTTCGGAGCTGAAAGCAAGATTTATGAAAATAAAACGCCGACAGATCGCGGCCACCGTAATGGTCGTATTGACGGCGCTTCTTGTCGTGCTTGCGGTTCTTGAATTTTTTTGGCTGATAAAGGTGACGAATATAGTCGTAAAAGGCGAATCCCCGTACACTAACCAGGAAATAGTCGACTTCGCGGGAGTCGAAAAAGGGGAGTATTCGTATTCTTTTGATAAAGATGACGTAGAAGAAAAAATACTCGATTCCGCACCGTATTTAAGAGAGGTAAAGGTTTACCGTGTGTTTACAAGGCTTGTCATCAAAGTGGAATCTGATACTGCAAAATATTATTTGAGGATCTCTGACAAAACAAACGAATATTATATTTTATCTGCTGATCTTCGAGTGCTTGGATGTAGCAGTAATATTGAGTCGATAAAAGAAAAGGAGCTTATCTATCTTGAGCTTCCGCACCTTGCAATATGCTCTGTGGGGCGTTTTATAGAATACGATGAGCCCGAAAAATGCGAATATGTAAAAGAAATTCTTGATTATTTTTCTTCCGATGAATACAAGGACACAATAACTGCTATAGGTCTTTCGAGCAGATTTGATAATTGTTATGTCGATTTTTACGGAAAGTGCAGAGTTGTTTTCGGTAAACCCGAAAATATCGAAAAGAAAGTAAAAAAAGCGACAGAAATTCTTCAAATTTTTTCAAGCGGACAGGAAGTTAGGTATTTGATCATCGATGTTTCTGATCCCGACAAAGCAATATATAGTATGCCGGAAAACCTCGAATAATCAAAAAAACGCGAAAAAACACAAAATATGGTGCTAAAAGTCATCCGTAACCTCTATATATAAAAATTTTTTGAAAAAAATCTTATAAAATTTCGAAAAAGGTATTGCAAAAAATGCAAAAAAATATTATTATATATATAGTGTAATTTGCGAGAAGATTTTTTAAATAAAAAGTGCAACTTGCAGTCAGATCGTAAAAAAATTAAGATACATAAACGGAGGACTTACAAATGGCTTTTGAACACGACGATACTCTGGATTGCGGCGTCAATATAAGAGTAATTGGTGTAGGTGGCGGCGGAAACAATGCCGTTAACAGAATGATTTCAACAAACATGAGGGGCGTGGATTTTATCTCGGTCAATACAGACCGTCAGGCTATTCGCCGTTCTGATGCTTCAACTCAGCTTGTTATCGGAGAGAAGATCACTAAGGGATTCGGCGCTGGCGCAAATCCTGCAATCGGTGCAAGAGCAGCTGAGGAGTCCATCGAAGAGATTAAGAATATTCTTCAGGGCACGGATATGGTATTTGTAACCGCAGGTATGGGCGGTGGCACAGGAACAGGTGCTGCTCCTATCGTTGCGCGCGTTGCAAAGGAAATGGGTATACTCACTATCGGTGTTGTAACCAAGCCTTTCGCGTTCGAGCTTAAGAGAAGAATGGATCAGGCAGAGGCAGGTATTGCTGAGCTCAGCAAGTATGTTGACTCTCTCGTTGTTATTCCCAACGAAAAGCTCAAACAGATATCTGACACAAGAATAACACTTGCAAATGCATTTGAGATCGCCGATGACGTTCTTCGTCGCGGTGTTCAGAGCATTGCAGAGCTTATAACGGTTCCCGCATACATCAACCTCGACTTTGCTGATGTAACGTCGGTAATGAAAGATGCAGGCTGTGCGCATATGGGCGTGGGTGCGGCTAACGGTAAGGATAAGGCAGAGGTTGCCGCAAAGGCAGCTATCTCAAGTCCTATGATCGAGACCTCGATGAAGGGCGCAACCGGTGTTCTTATCAGCATTACAGCGTCGCCTGATATCGGACTTGAGGATGTAGACCTCGCGACCACCATAATCTCAAAGGAAGCTGCTCCCGGTGCAAACGTTATCTGGGGTGTTGCATTTGATAACGAGCTTGACGACGAAATGCGTATTACCATTATAGCTACAGGCTTTGACAAGAAGCCCGAGGACGACGTTCCTGTTGCAAAACAGGAGGCTCCTGCAGCAAAGAAAACAGTCGTTCGCGAATCTGCTCCCGTAGCAGACGACGATTCGGATGACGACGATTGGGCGTCCTATATCGGAGCATTTGGTGGAAAGAAATAAACAAATAAAACCAAAAAGGGCTGAGGCAGATTTTGCCCCGGCCCTTTAATAATATGGAGGTATACGGTGCGTTCGGTTGGTATAGTTTGCGAATACGATCCGTTTCATAACGGACATCGGAGACAAATTGAAATTGTAAAAAAGAATGATCCTAACGCGGCTGTCGTATGCCTTATGAGCGGAAATCTGACGCAAAGGGGAAGATTTGCCATTGCCGATAAATATACGAGAGCTTCGGCGGCAATCGCGTCGGGAGCGGATATTGTGCTTGAATTACCGTATCCGTATTCCTCTGCATCTGCGGAGTATTTTGCTGCGGCAGGAGTTTTTATACTTGACTCTCTCGGCACCTGCGAAATGAGCTTCGGAAGCGAGTGCGGAGACATTGAGCTTTTGTCGGAAGTCGCCAAAGTAACAGCAAACGAAAGCTTTTTGGCGTGTTATAGAAATATATTTGATAAAAAGCCGGATATAGGCTCGGCAACGGCATATGCTGAGGCTTACAGAGAATTGACTGGTAAAAACTTACCTACGACACCTAACGATATTTTGGGAGTTTCATATATTAGAGCCGCAATAAAAACAGGCACAACGATGAAACTGACTGCAATAAAGCGTGAGGGCGCAGGGTTTTCGGACGACACCGTTAAAGAAAACGAATATCCCTCGGCAACCGCGATAAGAAAGCTGTTTTCATCGGGTGAATATGAAAAGGGATATGAATATATGCCAATCGGCGCGTCGGAGATCTACAGAGAAGCCTATAAAGAAGGATTATTCCCGACAGCCCCCGAAAAAATATCAACAGCGGCAGTTGCGTTTTTCAGGCTGAAAGAGCCTGAATATCTTGATAGTATTGCAGAAGCGAGCGGCGGTGTCGGACGCAGACTCTCTGCGGCGGCAAAAGAATCAACAGATTTTGAAGCTATGATAGCACTCGCATCTACAAAGCGATATACCGATGCAAGACTTCGCCGCGTAGCTATATACTGTCTTACGGGGGTCACAGAGGACGACATAAAAGAACCGCCGAAGTATACAACGCTTCTTGCAGCAAATAAAAGGGGCAGGGAATTTCTTGCTTCGAGAGATAAAGACGGTATAGCGGTGGTTACAAAACCCGCAGATGCCCCGATTTGTAGACAGACCGAGCTGTCTCGAAAGCTCGATTCGATTTTTACGTTATGTCTGCCGAAATCAAGAGAGGCGGAAGCGTTTTTGAGAAGCTCTCCCAAAATATTAGAAAAAGATTGACTTATATTAAAAAATGTGGTAAACTATAACGTGAAGAGAAATAAGATAATTGTAAAGGAGATAAAGTATGAATATTGATAACCGTGAGCTTGTTTCGGGAAAATATCTCGAATACAAGGGCAAGCCGCTTGTTCGCGAGGGCGATACGATATGCTATGGTGATATGAACAACGATAAGTGTATACTTATCCTTGAGATAATGTCGTATAAAAAAGCGGGTAACAACGAAATACCCCACAAAATACTTATTCAGATAATTGACTCAAAGGATCCCGGAAAGATAGTAAAGCAGGGATCAAAGGACGGACTTTACGAGGCGTTTTCCCTCGGAACCGTATGGCTTGACCAGGCACTTAAGAAATAATAGAATAAAAAATAACCGTTCAAACGAACGGTTATTTTTTATAATCAAATTTCTTCACCAAAGATATGCTGTGCAAAGTTTATAGCTTCAATGTCCGCGCCGAGTGATTTCAGGTTTCGTACGATGTCGGTGTAGCCTCGCTGTATTGATTCAACGTCGGTGATCTCGGTCTGACCCTCGGCGGCAAGTCCTGCGATAATGAGCGCCGCTCCTGCTCTCAGGTCTACAGCCTTGACAACGGCTCCGTGAAGATGATTGGTGCCGTTTATCTTTGCGGTATCCCCTGTGACGGTAATATCAGCTCCCATTTTGCGAAGCTCGTCAACGTATTTGAATCGGTTATTGAATATCTTTTCGGAAACGAAGCTATCTCCCGCAACGGTACAGAACAGCGCGCTGAACTGTGGATGCATATCCGTCGGGAATCCGGGATATGGCTTTGTAATAACGTGCGTAGGTTTCAAACGACGTGCCGCCGTAACGGTTATCGCATCATCCTCTTCATCAATTCGAGCCCCCATTTCGAGAAGCTTTGACGATATCGTTTCCATATGCTTAGGTATAATATTTTCAACTCTGACACACCCGCCGGTCGCCGCGACCGCCGCCATATATGTACCCGCTTCTATCATATCGGGAATTATAGTGTAGCATTCACATCCGTGAAGCTCTTTAACCCCGTGAATTTTTATAGTATCAGTGCCTGCGCCGAGGATATTTGCACCGCAGGTGTTAAGGAAATTCGCAACGTCGACGATGTGTGGCTCGCGCGCGGCATTTTCAAGTATAGTAGTACCATTGGCAAGAACCGCTGCTATCATTGCGTTTATCGTAGCTCCGACAGATACGATGTCAAACACAATAGTCGTACCGTTAAGACCCTCGTCTGGGGCGTTACAGGTAAGTGATTCGTCGTCCGAATATACCTCAGCTCCAAGCATTCTGAATGCTTTTTCGTGCTGGTCTATTGGTCTGCTTCCGAAATTACAGCCTCCGGGAAGTGCAATGTAAGATCTTCCAAAGCGTGAAAGCTCGGCGCCTGCAAGATAAATAGAGCCTCTGATACGCGAAACCTCGTCTGCTTGTGAAGTGCAAGGCTTCAGATTTTTAGAATTTATTTTTACTGTTGTTTGAAAAATATCGGTAAATTCGACTTCAGCCCCCATTTCCTTAATAATTTCAAGAGACCTAAGGACGTCGCTGACCGGCGGGATGTTTTCGATAATACATTCCGCACCGGTAACTATGCTGGCAAAGACAATGGGAAGGGCAGCGTTTTTCATTCCGCTGATCTTAACAGTGCCGTTTAGCGGTTTGCCTCCGTTGATTGAGATTCTATTCATAAGCAAATCCTTTGCAAGTCAATTTCGGTTCACTCTTACATTATATCATATACCTTTAAAAAAATAAACCGATTTTTGAAATTTTCTATTAGATATTATATGCAAATTCCTAAAAAAGTTTACTTTTTAGCTTTGTAGTAGGCAACCGCGAGATCAACTACCATTCCGTAGCTTTTTGAGCCTTCCTTTACCCCTTGTGATTGAAGGTAAGCATCATTTACAGCCCCCGATACATCCGATGCGATGCTGTCACGGTACGTGTCAAAAAAATCGTTGTATGCCTTTTGCTCGTAGCGTACTTTAATATCAAGCGTACGGCGAAGCTCCATGTAATCCTCATGGTCTTTTGAGGTATCAGCGGAATAATACGCATTGGAGACGTATTCAAGTAGGTTAAGATATCCCGAATATCTGATGTAGGTATCATCTGATATTGAGCATACGAGAAACGCGACGAAATTAGCCTCGTCCTCACGTGCGATTCCTCTTTGGTGGGCAAGCTCGTGCGCGGCGGTGAAGGGAATAGTGTAGTCGGGAAAATCAACGTTTATATTGGCTTCACCTGTAAAAAACGAATAAACTCCGGTAATATGAGTGTACGACATCAGCTTGCTCATCATAACAGGCTTGACGCGGCTGTACATTTTCGGTATAAAATCATATTCAGCGGATGCTTTTTCGTACGCGTCAAGCAACTTTTTGTTCATTTCCTTGATTGAATACGGCATAACGGAAAAGCTCTCGGACTCAAATTCAACATCTTTTGAAAGCTCATTTACGTATTTGGTAAGCAATTCGGCGGTGTCTCTAAGCTCGTTTTTTGTGACTTCTTTTCGATCAAGACCGAGCTTCTCATCAAGCGCCGGTCCGTGATAGCCTGTACCGAGCGTAAACACAAAGAGAGACAGTAAAAGAGACGCAACAGAGAGGAGCTTCGCGGAAAAGATAAGAACGTCCTTCCAAGTGTCGCAGTAATGCTTAAAGGCTATTATCATAGCGAAGATAAGCGCCGGTATCAGCAAAATAAGGAGTATTTCCGCAAGAGAAAAGGGAAGTATGCTTGTTATAAGACCGAGAAATGCACGCACACCCGACGAGATGTATCTGTTGAAAAAATCCGCAAAGCTCGGCGATATGACCGCAATGATATAAATTATCGCGGAGAGTGCGAGAAATCCGTATATGATTTTAAATGCAAGATTTAGTTTTTTAGGCTTTGGCGCTTTAGTTTCTTCTGTGAGGCTTTCGATTGATTCTGCATATTTTTTCTTTTTCCGTATCATAAGCATTCCTTTATTCTGTAATATATCCCGCAAGCGCGGCGAGCTTCTTCATATCTTTAGTGAGTTGTGCCGTCACCGTTATTTTTGAAAGGTCAGACGGCTTTGTAAAAGTGAGACTTTCTGCGTGAAGAGCCTGACGGTCTATAAGCTTACTTTCGTGTCCGTAAAGCTCGTCTCCAACTATTGGATGACCTATTGACGCAAGATGTACACGTATTTGGTGCGTTCTGCCGGTGAGAGGCTTAAGACGTACGACGGACATACCGTTTTTTGAGCATAACACAGTATATTCCGTCTGCGCTGCTTTGGCGCCATCCTCCGAAATATCACAAACACGGCGTACTATTATGCTTTCTTCGGTTCGGCAAAGCGGTTTGTCGATAATTCCGCTTCCTTCAAATTCGCCCTCGGCAACTGCAATATAAGTCTTTTTTATATTGCGTTTTTTCATTTCAGAAAACAGTATTGACGCGCTTCGCGCATTTTTTGCGACCAAAACTGTTCCGCTTGTGTTTTTATCAAGTCGGTTTACAGGACGAAAGACAAACGGCATGTCACGGTAAATGTATGCAAGAGCATTGCCAAGAGTGTCGTCGTAATGGTCGTGAGATGGGTGCGTCGGCATAAATGGCGGCTTTGAGCATACAACGAGGTCACTGTCCTCATATAGTATATCGACGGGAATATTAACGGGAAGGAGAGATTCGTTGCTTTCGGTGTCCTCAATTGAGAGATCTATAACGTCACCTACCTTCAGCACGTAACGCACGGTAACGTGTTTGCCGTTTACGGTTATTCCGTTTTCTATGCGCTTGAGGTGTGCTATGAGCTTGTTTGAAAGAGAAAGCCTTTTTAGATAGCTTCGGAGCAGTATTCCGTTACCGTCTGGCGTAACCGTAAAGACCATGGTACACCTCCTTCGTCATTTATATAAATATTATATCATTTAAAATAAGATAATACAAGTACGGATATGTAAATAATAAAAAAATAACGGACCGTCATTGACAGTCCGTTATTTTATGCATTAGTCGGCGATAACGCTGACCTGCTTCTTGTCCTTTGTCTTGTAGGAGAACTTAACCTTACCGTCGTTAAGAGCGAAAAGGGTGTAGTCCTTGCCCATTCCAACACCTTCACCGGGA
>JAZODV010000132.1:0-4089 GCA_045597185.1 Eubacteriales bacterium | reverse complement strand
TCTTGTCTTCCTAAGACCGCTTGGCCTCCGACTTGTTATTTTCACATTGCTCCGAAATTACCCTTGACATATCCTCGATAGCCTTGGTATAATCGACCGATGCGTCGTATTTCGTATACGGCACGCCGAGTCCCCCGCCGAGATTAAGCTCGGACAGCTCGATACCGTATTTTTTCTGCATTTCGGCAATAAACGCCGTCATGACCTGACTTTCTTCCGTAAACGGCTCAATGTCAAATATCTGTGAGCCTATGTGGCAGTGGAAGCCCGCAAGGCGTATGTTTTTCTTTGACAGTGCAAGACGTACCATCTCCTCGGCGCGTCCCGTGGCTATAGCACTTCCGAATTTCGAATCGACCTGACCCGTAATTACCGCCTTGTGTGTGTGCGGATCTATTCCGGGGGCAATACGCAGAAGTATTTTCTGTATCTTTCCGCGAGCTTCAGCCTCTTCGTTTAGCGCGGCCAGCTCTTCCTCATTATCTACGACGAAGCAACCGACACCTGCGTCAAGTGCCTCACAAAGCTCACGTCTCGGTTTGTTATTGCCGTGGAAGTAGAGCTTTTCAGCAGGAAATCCCGCGCTAAGTGCCGTATAAAGCTCACCGCCCGAAACACAGTCAGCTCCAAGTCCCTCTTCGTTTACGAGTCTGTACATTCCCGTATAGCAAAGTGACTTCGACGCATAAAGCGGAAGCGCATCCGCGCCGAAATACTTTTCAGCTGCCGACCTGTATTCGCGACATCTCTCGCGTACCGCGTCGGTGTCTATTACGTAAAGCGGGGTGCCATACTCTTTTGCAAGATCGAGAGCATCAATACCGCCGATCGTCAGATGATTCTTTTCATTTACGTCAATATGTGGATAGAGTATCATTTTTTCTCCTTAATATTGCTGGGTGTGGGTGAAACCCACATATAACTTTCAATTTTCAATTCTCTTCTGTATTTCTTTCCAAAGCTCTTCCTTGCCCTCTCCGCTATGGGACGAGAACGGAATTATCGGCGTCCCCTCCGCAATGCAGGGATTCTTTGCAAGCGCCTCGAAATTTTCGCGTCGCTCGGTCTTATTCAGCTTATCGACCTTTGTCGCAACAACGATATACGGTATGCCCATCTGGGTCATCCAACCGAGCATCATCTCGTCGTCGGCTGTCGGCTTGTGCCTTGCGTCAACCAACTGGATCACGCATTTGAGAAGGTCGATATTCGGGTTTTTCGTAAAATATCCGTCCGTCAACGCAGAAAACTTTCTCATATCCGCCTCGGGTCTTTTTGCATATCCGTAGCCCGGCAGGTCGGTAAAGAAAAACGATTTGTTTACCTCGTAAAAGTTTATCGTTATAGTCTTACCCGGCGTTCCGCTGACACGCGCAAGCGATTTTCTTCCGAGAAGCGTATTTATAAGTGATGACTTACCGACGTTTGACCGACCCGAAAAGGCTATCTGCGGCATTGCGTCACGCGGAAACTGCGATGGAAAGCCCGCCGATATTCTAAGACTTACTTCATTTATTTTCATTGTTTTTTCTCCTGGTTATGTAGCTCATATGTCGCAGAGCGCGATATCAAGCACCTCGGACACGTGACGTACGGGAATAAACTCAAGATTTTCTCTCGCCTCCGGATCGATATCCTCAAGATTCGGCATGTTGTCCTCGGGAATTATTACGCGTTTTATTCCGTTTGCGTACGCCGCCATGGTCTTCTCACGCAGTCCTCCTATCGGAAGCGCGTTACCTCTGAGCGTTACCTCACCTGTCATAGCAATGTCGCACTTGACGCCTCTTCCCGTCAGCGCGCTGACGAGTGCCGTAACGATGGCAAGGCCTGCCGACGGACCGTCCTTCGGTATTGCTCCCTCGGGGAAATGCAGATGAATGTCTTTGTTTTTATAAAAATCGGGGTCTATATCATATTTGTCGGCAACCGAGCGTATATAGCTGAGCGCCGCACGCGCCGATTCTTTCATAACGTCACCGAGCGAGCCTGTCAGCTCAAGCTTTCCGCTTCCGTTCATAACGGCGGTCTCGATTTTAAGCAGTGCTCCACCGACCTCGGTATACGCAAGACCGTTTACAACGCCGATCTCATTTGAATCCGACGGCTTTTCGTGCGTTACCTTTCTGACCCCGAGGAATTCCTCAACAGTGTTTTTATCCACAATCACGCGCTTTGTCTTGCCTTCAACGATACGGAGCGCGGCTTTTCTGCAAAGCGCGGCCACCTCACGCTCGAGGTTACGTACGCCGGCTTCTTTCGTGTAATGATCAATTACCTCGATTATAGCCTCGTCTGTTATTTTGAACGTGCGCCCGTTAAGTCCGTGACGCTTCGTTTGCTTCGGCACGAGGTGATTTTTAGCTATCATTACCTTTTCGTTTCTTGTATAGCTCGACAGCTCGATTATCTCCATACGGTCAATGAGCGGTCTCGGTATGCTTTCAAGAGAATTTGCCGTACAAACAAACAGACAGTCCGAAATATCGAACGGCAGTTCAATGAAATGGTCTCTGAAAACAGAGTTCTGCTCAGGGTCAAGCACCTCAAGAAGTGCCGCTGTGGGATCTCCGCGTCCGTCCGAGCCGACTTTATCTATTTCGTCAAGCAGCATAAGCGGATTCGACGTTTCCGCCTGTATCAGCGCGTTTATTACGCGTCCCGGCATTGCTCCGACGTAGGTTTTTCTGTGTCCTCTTATATCCGCCTCGTCACGCACTCCTCCAAGAGATACGCGAACGTATTTGCGGTGCATTGCCTTTGCTATCGACTGCGCAATAGAGGTCTTACCAGTTCCGGGAGGGCCTACAAGACAGAGTATCTGCGAGCGAAGCCCGGGATTGAGCTTTTTCACCGCAAGAAATTCGAGTATTCTTTCCTTTACTCTTGTAAGTCCGTAGTGATCTGCGTCAAGTATCTTTTTAGCAGCCGCGACATCGTTTCTGTCTGTCGTACGCTTGTTCCATGGAAGCTCCAGACAAATATCAAGATAATTACGTATAACACTTGCCTCGGCTGACCCGAACTGCGCGTTTTCCATACGCCTGTTTTCCTTAAGCAACTTCTGCGTTACCTCTGCGGGAAGCTTTGCCGCCATTATTTTGACGAAATATTCCTCGTCATCTTCAACTCCGCCAAGAAGCTCCTCTTTAATTATCTGATACTGCTCGCGAAGATAACGCTCACGCTGTGTTTCGTTGAGTCTTTCACGTACCTTCTGGTGCATCTCAAGCTCGACCCGAAGCATCTCGATCTCGGCTTGGAGCAGAAAATTGAGCTGAGCTATTCTATCGGTAGGATTAAACGCCTCGAGTATTTTCTGCTTGTCTGAAATTCTTATCATTACATTCGCGGCAATAAAATCCGACAGAACATCTATGCTCTGTATAGAATCGAGCTCATCTCCAAGCTCTTCTGCGATATTCGGAATAAACGTAACTATTTCATGAAAGAGGTTTTTTGCCGTTCTTATTGCGTTTTCGCCTTCATCTCCGCCGTTGTCGTCAACGAATACCGTTTTTATCATAACGTCCGCAGTATAGAACCCAAACTCCTTGGTCGTGTTCTTAAGAGCAGCGCGTGAAAGGCCCTCGGCAATTACTCTCGTTTTTTCTCCCTTGGCTTTGATTATCTGTTTTATTCTTGATACCGTACCGACGGGAGCAAAAAACCTCTGATCAAGCTCGACATCGGGCCTTGTGGTTGTAATGAGGAAAACCACGCCGTCATTTTCTTTCTCTGCTTTTTCTATGGCAATAAGATTCTCCTCGTCTGTTACCTCGAAGTTAAGGGTGATTGCAGGAAACGCAACAAGCCCGCGAAGAACCACAACGGGTAGCGTCATCTGTTCTGCTTTTTCTATATATTCTGACATTTTTTCTCCATTCTTTATGTGAACCTACGCATAGGAAGTATACTTGAATTATATTATACCATAAACTGCTTATTTTTTCTATACTTTTTTATAATTTTTATTAAATATTGTGTTATTACGTATTAAACTCACTACACTCAACGGAGCTTTCGTTAAATTGGGATTTAACGCACTGACAGCGCGAAGCGTTTGAAGGTTTTTGCGTCCGCTTTTTG
>JAZODV010000131.1:0-4197 GCA_045597185.1 Eubacteriales bacterium | reverse complement strand
CGTGCTCAGCGTTATGTCTATGCTTTTGAAGCTGAAATCCTTTGGTATTTCAATGTTACCCGTGCTTTCCTTGACGGAAAGAGAGCCGTATTCTGCTCCCGGCAGATAAACGGTTATTTTGGGCGCACCGAAATTGATGCCAACATGATCATACCATTTTCTTTTATCGTTTCCATTGATCGTAAGAGTTCCTTGGGTTACGTTTACCGAATATTTTGCTTTTTCGTCCTGATGACAAATTATTTTACAGCTATCGTCGTCGCTCTGCAAAAAGACTATGTTAGCGGTATCCGTATCTATCGAAATATTTTCAAAAATGTCGCTTATTTCGTGAGTTACCGTTTCATATTTCGAGGTGCTGAGCAGAGAAAGATCCCAGTCGATCAGTGCCATACCGACTACAGAAGTAATAAGCCCCAAAAAAACAAGCACGGAAGCGACAGCGATCCATATTTTTGCAGACTTGCTCATTTTGATCTCTCCTTTCCAATGAAGCATTTTTTGATTCCCTTAATAATAATTTTTGTCAGCTCAAAGCAACCCTTGGTCGCAGCCTTGCAGCCGAAAAACGAGAATATTGAAAGTCCTGCGCATAAGACAGCCCCACCGACGGTAAAAAGACCGGGAGCGACATTTCCCACGCAAATGAAAAGAATACCGGCAACAAGACCGCCGCCGGAAGAAGCGACAAGCGACACAAAAACAGCCCAGAGTGAAATTATAACCGACCAAAGCACCGCATAAAGTGACAGCACGACGGCAAACGCCGCGATAAGCAGGGGAAACCACAGAGGAAAGCCTAAAATTATAAGGGTTATTTCAATACCGCTTAGCTTTCGTTTCTGCTTGACCTTTGATTTTATAAGCTTTGGAAGGGGAGTTTCCATAAGTATTCGTTTTGCAATCTCGTCGATGCTTCCAAGTGCCGCGACCGCTTCTTCTTCGGGCATACCGTCTTCAATACGGTCGTCTATTATCTCATTGTAATATTCGATAGATTCGTTTATATCATTTTCGGAAAGTCCTGACAAAGCATTTTTTAGCTCTGAAAGAAAATCTTGCTTGGTCATCTATGTGTCCTCCTTTGTGATAAAATTATAAATTGAAATTATTTCATCCCATTCTTTTTTGAACGTGCTTATGCGATCAATGCCGAGTGGCGTTATGTGATAGTATTTTCTGAGTCTGCCATTGTGTTCCTCGGTTCTGACAGTCAGAAGCTCAGCCGATTCAAGACGGCGCAAAATGGGATATAGAGTCGATTCGGTGATCTCAATATATGGAGAAACGTCCTTGATTATTTTATACCCATATGAGTCCTCGTCCTTTATCGCACGAAGAACGCAAACGTCAAGGAGTCCACGTTTAAGTTGTATATCCATTGCATACCTCCTGTTACATAATACTATACCATGCATAGTATATATTGTCAAGTGCTTTTATAAAAAAAGAGTGTGAGTCAAATGCAAAAAATGCATTTGACTCACACTCTTGAAGTAACAGGCTCGTTGATTTTATTTTTTTCAGTCCAAAACGACGGATTTTTTCTTGCCGTTTTTGTTTTTGGGATATTCTCTTATACGAACGATAAAATCGAGATTGACAGCTTCAAGCACGCCCTTGCTTTCAAGCATAAGCGCACCGTCACTAACTTCGGTGACCGTTCCTGTGAGCTGATTACCGCTGAAGGTGTAAATAATACATTCTTTATTGATAAATTTCTTTGCAAATTCTGACACCGCTGTTCTGTCCTCCGTTTTTCTTTTTTTAATAAGTTTTTTTACGACCATAGCTTTTTGGCTTCGAATAACAAAAAACAAAACCAAAAACATCATAAGTATAGGTATATAATATGCCAAAATACGATACCTCCGAATATTGACACTTTATTTAACGGTAACGACACCCTTTGCTTGTTCGTCGTCAAATATAAGCTCTCCAACCGAGGGAAGATATATGTGACCTGACAGCGGATTTTTTACGCTGATAACGTGAGTGGTCACGGTGGCGTCGACCGAGGATCTTTCAAAGCACAGGTCTGTATCTATCATTTCGCAGTTGATAAGCTTCAGATCTTTGCAATAACAGAGAGGCTGAGTGCCGATGATCCTGCAGTTTTCAAAGGTCACGTTCTCGCAGTACCAGGCTAAATATTCACCTTTAATGACGCTGTTTCGAACGGTAACGTTTTTTGCGTGCCAAAACGCATCCTTAGTATCAAAATAACAGTTTTCAAATAGAGAATCGGTTATGTACTGAAACGAATACTTTCCTTTAAGATTAACGTTATTAAAGCTCAGACGTTTCGAGCGAAGCATAAAATATTCACCCTCAACCGAGCAATCCTCCATAGAAATACCGCGGGTAGACCAACCGAATTCGGCAGAGCTTACGTCGCAGTCACGCATCGTGACATTCCCGCACTCGCGCAGAGCCTTGATGCCGTGAAGCTTGGTATGATAAATTGAAATATCCTCGGAATACCATAGAGCCGCGCGGCAAAGCTCGGTCATTTCGCATCCGTCGAGCTTAAGACCTACATCGTGCCAAAAGGGGTATCGCAGATTAAAGAAGCAATCCGATACGGTTACGTTGCGGCACTCCTTAAATGCACTCTCACCGTCGGCAGGACCGTCAAATCGGCAGTGCGCAGCCAGAAGATCGGTACGTCCGTATAGCGCGCGCTCCTCGTCAAATATTTGATTTTTGATAGATTCCATAGGTACACCTGCTTTGAAAAATTAAATAGAAACCGTAACGGTGAAGACATATAACAGAGCTGCATCGGCTCGAATACGCTATATTTTATCATAAATCGGCAAATTTTGCAATAGTTGGGGGATTTTTTGCGGTTTCGTATAAGGGAAAAACAAAAAAGTAAAAATCAACTATCACCACGAAAAAGGAAACGTAGTGATATGCAAGAATCAGCCTTCAAGCACGTAGGAGAGCATTAGACGAGCAGTATTCTCAATGCCGTCAATATGCGTTCTCTCCACACCGTGACTCGAATATACACCCATACCAAAAATTGCAGCGCGA
Source organism: Eubacteriales bacterium (assembly GCA_045597185.1). Taxonomy (GTDB): domain Bacteria; phylum Bacillota; class Clostridia; order Oscillospirales; family CAG-272; genus RGIG3994. The sequence continues at coordinate 1,155 of JAZODV010000131.1, read as the reverse complement.
AGATTGTTTCCGCCTTTAATGGCTTGCCCGGCATCCGAACCGTAGCGATAGAAAAGATCCACAGCGTAATCGCAACCGCTTCGTTCTGCGGCGGCGATCAGTCGGTTTGTCAAATCGTAATCGTACGGCATAGAGGCGTCCTTGGCGCAAATAGTAACCGTCTGTTCGGTGCCGTCAGCGTCGGGTCCGAGAATAGCGATATCCACGGAGACATATTCAGAGATCTCCTGCGGAACGAAAACGCCGCCAAGACCGACCTCTTCATAGAAGGAAAAGGCAAAAACAGTATTGTACCTCGGTTTAAGTCGGTTATCTCTCAAAAATTTCAGAACCGAAAGGGAACAAGCCATCGAAGCCTTGTTATCAATGAAACGTGACTTGATATATCCGCTTTCCGTAACTGTAAAGCGAGGGTCGATAGAAACGTAATCCCCGTTTCGGATTCCCAATTTCTTGACGTCGTCGGATTTTTTGACCGATTCGTCAAGCAAAACGAACACCGTATCCTCATTGCGATCCATCGTTCTTGCATCGGCATAAGCGTGGGAAGAGTGATGAGAGCAGATCAGCATACCCGTATAGGTTTTGCCGCTTCTTGTGCGTACGGTAACGTTTTCACCCTCTACGTTTGCAAAATTCACGCCGCCAAGGGCACGGATACGCAGAGTGCCGTTTGAGTTTATTCCTCTGACCATAAGTCCAAGCGTGTCCGCGTGGGCGCTGATGCAAACTGTTTTAGACGTGTCCTCGCCCTCCACGGTAATATAAGCGGTATTGCGATTGTCATATGTTACACTGTAGCCCAAGCTGTTTGCATACTCCTCGATCAAAGGCTTCATCTTTTCGTAATATCCGACAGGACTCGGTGTTTCTATAAGCCGTTGCATAGTATTTACTAAAAAGGACATATCGATTTTCATAAAATTGTGCTCCTTGAGTTATATGAAATTTTTTGCTTTGGTGCAGAATTTCGGCGGATCAAAGCTATAGAGGTGTATGAGTTGTCGTAGGCGATCATAACTGAAAAATGCCCTTTCGGGCATTTTTCTTATTCCCACTCGCTTAAATTAGCATTATATGGAGTGAATTTAGGTCTTTCGAGGGTGTTTTACAAGGAATTTGACCGCCTTTTTCCGCTTCGTCTATGGAGTCTGC
>JAZODV010000130.1:0-11677 GCA_045597185.1 Eubacteriales bacterium | reverse complement strand
AAAAAACGGAAGACTTATGATGGGCGCTGATGTTGCCGCGGTGGTCGCGATGTGTGAAGGACTAGGTGTTTCTGCACTCGGAACGAACTGCGGAATGGGCCCCGACCTTATGAAAAACGTGGTTCGTCAGCTTAATAAATACGCCTCTGTTCCGATAATAGTGAAGCCGAACGCGGGACTTCCCAAAACTGTGGACGGTAAAACCGTATACGATCTGTCGGTGGATTCTTTTGCAAAGGATATGAAGGAAATAGCCGAGATAGGCGCGTCACTTGTCGGCGGTTGCTGTGGAACGACTCCCGAATATATTGCCGCGGCGGTTTCGGCTGTTTCGGATGTAGAATATAAACCTAACGAAAGTAAAGAGCTTAAACTCGTCTCGTCATACTGTCAGGCAGTCGAGCTTGACGGAAATGAGAGCATCGGAATGTTGAGCGACGGAGCAGATACCGCTGAGTACGAAGAGGCGGTAAGAGAACGCGATGTTGACTATATGATAGAGCAGGCAATGAACCAAGTGGATGAGGAGGTCGATATTCTCGGCATCAACGTCGCGCTTGATGGTACGGACGAGGTCGCAATGATGATCGAGACCGTCGCCGAGCTTCAGAGTATCGTAAAAATTCCGTTTATGATAGAGAGTGAGAATATTCGCGCGATCGAGGCCGCGATAAGAATATATAACGGCAATCCTATTATCAAATACAAGGGTAACGATGAGGAAAAGCTATGGGTTCTGATAAAGAAGTACGGCGGAGTTATAGCGTAAATGTCACGTGTCGAAGTGTAGCTTTGGACTTGAGCCCTTTTGACCCTATTTAACCGAAAAAGTTTTTGGTTTCGAAAACGATTTCTTTTCTGTATAGAAAAAGCACGAAAATATTTATAAGCGTCATAGCGCCTATAGAAAGATCTGCTGCAGATAGCACCGATTCGGGAGAGATGACCGCGCCAAGCACCGTGACTGAGCAATATAATATAAGGAAGAGAAATATAGGAAACCGTTTTTTCCTGCCGAAAAGACAGCCTACCGTCTCTCTTCCGTAGTGCGCTCGGCATATAATAGTGGCAAAACCGAAGACCGTAACCGACAGTGACAAAAAATATTCGGCAAATACCCCAAGAGTCACAGAATAGGCACGTATAGCCATCATTATTCCGTTGCTTGACAGGTGACGAACGGCATCGTAATTTATAATAATAACAAGTGCTGTGAGCGTGCAGAGTATTACCGTATCGACAAATACCTCAAATATCCCCCAAAAGCCTTGCTCTGCAGGGCTTTTTGCATCAGCCGAGGCGTGAGCCGTAGGGGACGAGCCGCAGCCGGCTTCGTTTGAGAGTAGACCTCGCATAGTTCCGAACCGCAATGCTCTGGATGTTAGAAAACCGAAGAAGCCGCCGACAGCGCTGTCAAAATCGAATGCCGATGAAAAAATCTGTCCGAAAGCCGTGGGAATTTCACTCGCATTAAGGAGAATGACCCAAATAGATATAACTATATAACCGAGAGATAAAATCGGGATGAGCCATTCAGTGAGCTTCGATACGCCGCGAGCGCCCGTGACTGCGACAAGAAAGGTAATCAATGCGACCGAAATACCCACAAAAAACGGAGAAATACCGAATACTGATGAAGCAGAGCTTGCCGCGGCGTTTATTTGAACCATATTCCCGGTCGTAAAGCTGTCGATTATCATAAATATGGCGAACAGCGAAGCAAGAACAGCACCTGACTTGTCGGCGCCTATCCTCGAAAAAAGGTCACGTATGTAATAAAACGCGCCTCCGTAAAAGCCCTTTTTATCGGTTCTCCTGTGAGACACAGAAAGAAGTATCTCTGCGTATTTTAATACCATAGCGACAAGCGCGCTGACCCACATCCAAAAGATCGCACCAAAGCCGCCAAGGGCAATAGCGCCGGCAACGCCGACTATATTTCCAACCCCAAGAGTACCGGCAAGAGCCATAGTGACCGCGCGAAAGGGTGAGATACCTTTAACGGTGTCTTTTTTTAACATCGAGGATAGTATTTTGACAGGGTGGAATAGCCAAAACAAGCGTAGCTTAATACAATAATAAATACCGACAGAAAACAAACAGATCGGCACAAGGATGCCTAAAAAACGGTTAATAGCTTCTATAATGCTCACAAAGCCCCCAAAAATGTTAATAAAGTGTTAATTATAAAAAAAACTATTGCAATTTTACTGTAATGGTGTATAATAAACATTGTTGATTAGCACTCGAATGCCAAGAGTGCCAAAAGAATTAAATTTATAAAATATTACGCAAAATAGCGCATATAAAAGGAGGAATTTATATGACAATCAAACCGCTTGCCGACAGAGTTGTTATAAAGCTCATGGAGGCTGAGGAAAAAACAAAGACCGGAATCATTCTCACCGCAGCAGCGCAGGAGAAGCCACAGGTCGCAGAGGTTATCGCGGTAGGTCCCGGCGGACTTGTTGACGGTAAGGAAGTAGTTATGACTGTAAAGGTTGGAGACAAGGTTATCACAAGCAAATATGCGGGAACTGAAGTAAAGTGTGACGGTGTTGAGTACAATATCGTACGTCAGAGCGATATTCTCGCAATAGTTGAATAATCGGAGGTAGAGGGAAATGGCAAAGCAGATACTTTACGGAACTGAAGCAAGAAATGCACTTATAGCAGGCGTTGATAAGCTTGCTGACACGGTTAAGATCACACTTGGACCTAAGGGAAGAAACGTAGTACTTGACAAAAAGTACGGAGCGCCCCTTATCACAAACGACGGTGTAACTATTGCAAAAGAGATCGAGCTTGAAAACGAAGCCGAAAACATGGGCGCACAGCTCGTAAAAGAGGTCGCAACAAAGACAAACGACGCCGCAGGTGACGGTACAACAACAGCAACACTTCTCGCACAGGCATTCGTCCGTGAGGGAATGAAGAACGTAACCGCAGGAGCTAATCCGATGGTACTTCGCAAGGGTATGAAGAAGGCAGTTGACCGCGCAGTTGAGAGTCTTATCGCAAATTCGAAGCCCATCAGCGGAAGCGAGGATATCGCACGCGTCGGTACTATCTCGGCAGGTGACGAGGTCATCGGTGAGCTTATTGCAGACGCAATGAAGAAGGTAACCTCCGACGGTGTTATCACCGTTGAGGAGTCGAAGTCCGCAGATACGTACTCCGAGGTTGTTGAGGGTATGCAGTTTGACCGCGGATACCTCTCTCCCTACATGGCAACAGATATGGATAAGATGGAAGCAGTTATCGACGATGCTTGCATCCTTATCACAGACAAGAAGATATCCAATATTCAGGAGATCCTTCCTCTGCTTGAAAACATCGTAAAGATGGGCAGAAAGCTTCTCATTATCGCTGAGGACGTTGAGGGTGAGGCACTTACCACACTTGTACTCAATAAGCTCAGAGGAACGTTTACATGCGTAGCAGTCAAGGCTCCCGGCTTTGGCGACCGCCGCAAAGAGATGCTCCGTGATATCGCTGTTCTTACAGGCGGTGAGGTAATTTCGAGCGAGCTTGGACTTGAACTTCAGAACACCACAATGGATCAGCTCGGATATGCAAGACAGATCAAGGTAAACAAGGAAAACACCATTATCGTTGGCGGAAACGGCGACAAGGAAGCAATCGCAGCTCGCGTAAATCAGATAAAGGCGGCTATCGTTACCACAACATCCGATTTTGACCGCGAAAAGCTCCAGGAAAGACTTGCAAAGCTTTCGGGCGGGGTAGCTGTTATCAAGGTCGGTGCGGCTACCGAGGTCGAGATGAAGGAAAAGAAGCTTCGCATTGAGGACGCTCTCAACGCAACCAAGGCTGCTGTTGAAGAGGGAATACTCCCCGGCGGCGGAACTGCATATATGAACATCATTGCAGACGTTGCAAAGCTTGTTAACACCGTTGAGGGTGACGAGCGCACAGGTGTTAAGATCATACTCAAGGGTCTTGAAGCACCCCTTTATCAGATCGCACAGAACGCGGGTCACGACGGCGCAGTTATCGTTGACAAGGTCAAGTCCTCGAAGAAGAAGGGCTGGGGCTTCGATGCATACAACGAAGTATACTGCGACATGATGGCAGCAGGTATCGTAGATCCCACAAAGGTAACACGTTCCGCGCTTCAGAACGCAGCATCCATAGCATCCACGATCCTTACAACAGAGTCTGTGATTGCAGACATTAAGGAGCCCGCACCCGCAGCACCCGCAGGAGCAGGCATGGACGGAATGTATTAATATAATACGGTATTTAAGAAGGAAAACGCATTGCGTTTTCCTTCTTTATTATTTTTTTAGTTTAAGCACCGATGCTATCATAAGTGCGGCATCTGCTCGAGAGAGAGAGTCGGACGCGCAAATTTTTCCGCCTACGTCATCGAGTATTCCGAGAAGATGCAGGCTTTCGACTGAGCGTTCAGCCCAAACGGGAATGTCGGATGAATCGCTGAATGTCGGAGAATATCCAAAAGAACCGACAATGCCCGAAGCCCCGACAATACGGTCAACTATAAGTGCCGCTTCGCTTCTAGTAATGGGAGTATTAGGATAGAATTTTGAACTGTCGGTAAGTCCGTCAAGATATCCGAGCTTCTCTGCCGCTGAAATAAACGGCTTCGAAGCGGCAGAAATGTCGGAATCGTCAGAAAAATCGGTAGATGAGGCTGTTGGCAGATCATTGATACCTGCGATCTTCATAGCCATAACGGTAAATTCCTCGCGGCTTACATTTCCTTGGGGAGAAAAACAATACTTACCGCTGTCATTGCTTCCTTGCATAATGCCAAGCTCGGCAAGCATCAGCGCAGAGTTGTTTGCAGGGTGATTCTGCATATCGGAATATACGTATTTTAAAGACAGACGCGATACGTTTATATTAACCGTCGAAGCCTCGGAATAGTTGCCGTATTTGTCGCGTACAACGTATTTAAAGCTGTCTGTACCCGAATAATTCCTTGACGGTAGATAAACGTAATCGCCGACAGAGGTATCATTCATTATAAGCAGTCCATGAGAGGGATAACGTATTATTTCATACCGAAGCTCACTTCCCTCGGGATCGTACGCAGAGAGGTTGCCAAACGCTGAAATATCAGAATAAGCAGAGAGTTTTAGTGATACGTCAGAGCTGTGAGCAGATACGGGAGACTTATCAATTTTGTCAAGCATATAAATCGAGCAGGTGAGCGTATAGCCGAGATCTGCCACTGTGAAGTCAAATTCGGCGGAGCATTTTTCGTCCGATGCGGGAGAGAATGCGAGCAGATCAAGATTTGCCGACGAAATTTTCTGACCTGACGAGACAAGCGTTGTCCCGAGGAGCAATCTCCCGGCGGTCGCATCGGGAAGGGAAGTGACGGTGATACTTTCGACCTTTGAAAGATTCAGCGCACGGCAGAAATCATCGGACGAAAAGACAAGTGTGCGCCCGACAAGTCCCGCCTTCGCCATACCCGAATCTGCGGCAATTATCGAAAGTGCGGGGGAGACAGCCGAGCTTACCTGCTGTGATGATATGGGTACGACCTCGTCAGCACCGATGGGTAACGCATAAAGCAGAGAAAAAGCAAGCACAAGCACACAAAACAAAAATTTTTTCACAGTAGTATCCTCTCTTTTTTATAGAATCTGTTAAAATATTATTCATGATATATAAAAATATGCAAAAAAAGTATTTTACTGTATTTATTGACATAAAAAAAGAAATGTGTTACAATGAAGCAAATAGAAAAACTTGGAGGTTTTTATGAAGAGGCGTTTGATGCTTGCGCTGACATTTGTTCTTGTCTGCGTTTTAATACTTCCGATGGTTGCTTCCTGCGATCTCGGCGGTAAAAAGGTTTGGTTCTGCCGTGAGGATGGAGATATTGAATACTATATTTCATTTGATGAAAAGGCAGAAGAGATACTTGTCGTAGTAGTTGACGGACGTGATGCGGAATCCTTTACCTTTGATTACGAAATAGACGACGATGAGATAGAGATCAAGGATACCGCAAAGAACAAAGTGGTATTCTCTTATAAGGAAAAAAGCGAATCCTATATTTCGATTGATGGAGTCAAATTCAAGATCACCGACGAGGAGCCCGACGATTATGAGGAAGGCGACAGAGAATTTACCGTATACGAGCTTCTCGGAAAGCTTGGAGAATCGGTGCTGTCGGGAACGTATACCGCAGAGGATAAGGACGACGGTCAGACAGCCACTATCACTTTTAATGCAGACGGAAGCTTGAGTATAATAAAAACGTCAATGAACGGATCTGCAAAAATCGAGACAGGAACGTACGAAATAAAGGAAGATAAGATCAAAGTGACTGTTGAAGGCGAGACCGAGGAATATGAGTATTCGTTTGAATCTGGCGAGCTTGTAATAGACGGGGTAAAATTTAAGCCCTCAAAGAACCAGTCGACTACGGTAAAGCCTGCGGATACATTTACTCCGAATTACGATGAAAATCAACCGAGCTACACAGTGCCGAACCATGATGACGCGGAAGCGTCGGAAAACAAGGATCCTTCCGGTGCCTTAACCGAGCCGAAAGTTGATACGGATCTTCCTCCGGAGCAGAATATAGGTGACGTTATGGGAACCTACGAGACCTTTGACGAGGACGGAGACGGAATCAATTATATATTCGTTTTTGATTTTGACAGCTATACGATATACGAGGTCGTCGGTAAACGTGTACAACAGATTGAAAAAGGAACGTATAAAATTAAAGAAAATACCGTTTACCTGAAAAACGGCAGTGTTGATATCGATTATTACAGGGGCTTCATATATAATGGTCAGATGTTTTATAAAACGGCACCGCACCCGGAACACCCCGACCAGACCAACACTCCTGCAACCGCGATGCCTCCTTCATCAGTCGCCGTAGGGTCCGGAGTTGACAAAATGGAGTTTGATACACCGATAAACGATACTATGGTTTTTGAAACCGAGCAAAATTTCGGAAGGGAAGAGCCGTAAATACAAATAAAAATGTGAGTGAAACGTTGAAATACGTTTGACTCACATTTTTTCGTTAAAATGAATATTATATTAAAAAAGGTGAAAGGGCAAAGGCATATATGGCGATAAAAATTTATATTGATCAGGGACATAATCCCGTAAATCCAAACGCGGGAGCAGAGGGAAACGGACTTCGCGAGCAGGATCTTGTCTACAGGATAGGTATAGAGCTTGCCGAAAGGCTTAGAAATAACGGTAATTTTGACGTGAGATTATCAAGGCCGACTCCCGACACACAGATAGGAACGTCAAATAACTCATCGCTTCGCGCGAGAGTGAATGACGCAAATTCATGGGGAGCTGACTATTTTATTAGTCTTCACACAAATGCATCGAATATAGAGTCGGCAACAGGGAGCGAAGCGTTTGCATACAGTGAGCCGTCTGCTGCTTATTCACTCGGCGAGGATATACTCGCGCGAATGAGCGAAACTACAGGACTTAGAAACCGCGGAATGTTCGTTCGCCCGGGACTTTACGTACTCAGAAAAACGGCAATGCCGGCAATACTTGTCGAACTTGGCTTTATTACGAATCCAAATGACGCCTCACTTATGCTTAACAGTCCGGGACTTTTTGCCGAGGGGATATATCAAGGAATCATAGATTATACTCTATAAAAAAGCATCTGTCTCAATTGAGACAGATGCTTTTTTATTCTTCTTTATTTCCGAATATAGATACAAAATTTTGTTCTATAGTGCCAAACCTCTCGTCATCAATTTCAAGGAAGGAGTCATAGTCCTTTAAAGGTGAAGGCATCTTATCTTTGGTAGAAATACCCAACTTTATATTAAGAGGTTTTTCAACGGTATTTTCAAAATCCGTCGCCCCGTCCTTTTTATAGGTGTACTTATAATTTGTTATATCTAAAGATGTTAGATTTTTTTCCGAAGTAACAGAACCGGATATCTCAAAACGCTCCTCACCCTCATAGAAGAAGAGAAGTGCAAGCTCAAATCCGTCTTTACCGTCAAGATAATAGGTTATTTTTGCGAAATCCTCAACAACGATAGAGAAGCTCTTTGAATCGCTGCCGCGCTTATATTCGATCGAGGTTCCGTTGAGGTTCAGGGTTATGAGATCTGAGTTTTTTACTCCGTCAGTGCCAAAATCTGCACCGTAGGTACTTACGTCACCGTTTTTATCAATAGTCAGCGTGAAAGCGAGGAGTTTTGTTGAGAGCTTAGGTGTAGTTATATCAAGTGTAATCCTGTGTCCTTTGACATCGTTCTTGATATTAGAAGCACAGTCGTGTATATCTTTTAATACTTTATTGTATAATGCATCTGCGCCGTCTATATCACTCAAATTTAAAATGCTTATGAGTTTATCACCGTATGCATAAACGAAGTCTTTAAAATTTTCATCCTCTGCAACCAAGGCAAGGAAATCTGATACGGTATTTGCGATAGCGGTCTCGTCAAGTACAAGCGTCATAACACGAGCCTTTATATAAGAGGTGCCGACCTTGACAGTTCCTTTTTTTGATGAAAATTCGCCGTATTTTGAAATGATATTTTGAAGGCTAGTAAGATATTTTGTGACCAGCTTTTCCGAATCTTTTTTCATCTCTTCGGGAAGATGCTTATCAAGAGCCGAAAGAATCTCATAAACAGTATCATGCGTCTCTTCATCCGAGGCGTATTTCGAACCCGAACCAAATGCAAAAATACTCTTTTCAAATTCTTCTGCCGCGTTTCCTGCTTTGATTCCGAAGGTTCCACCAAGGATCTCCTCGTTCTGCGCGTAGCAAAGATTCTTGCTTATATAAAAATTGCCAGAAAGAGAAATGTCACCGCGTGTCAGTTCTATATTTTCACCCATAAGCTTATATTCATCAAGGTTGAAATAAAGCTTACCGCTGACGTCGGTGTTACTTTCCTCGTCAAGCACGTCGAATGAAACAGATCCGTTTTCAAATACGTTTTGTATCTGTCTTACGTCCTCACGCTTCATAAAATCGGAGAATGCGGAAGTAACGGTTGGCGCCATTACTATGGAAGGAGTGTTTATGATCAATACGGTGGCAACTATTCCCGCTATTAGCAAAGAGACAGCGATAATTATCGCTATGATCATTTTTTTCAAGCTTTTTCCCTCCTTACATTTGATAGTATAATATAGTTTATCATAATTACTCGGTTTTGTCAATAAAGAATATAAAAAGACCTTGTCAAGAGGCAAAGTCTTTTATGAGACGCTATTTTTTACACGATCGAGTATATAATGAACTACGTCGCCTGGGTCTATTTTAAGAACGAATGAAAATTCCTCAATTATGACCTTTGAAGCAGATGCGAGCAAACGCTCGTCGGTGGCGTAAAATTTTTTCTTTTGTGCCTCAAACTCTCTTTTCATAAGAGATAGGGTTTTGAAGATAAGTAGGATATCGAGTCGGTTGCACGAGGATATCATCTCGGTGAATTTTAACATGCGTTGCTTGTTGTCAGGTATCCATTCAAGCTCGTTTCCATCGGCTTTTTCTATGAGCTCGTTTATCTCGTCGGGAGAGAGAAGCTCAAGCATACAGGAAGTCAGTCTTTCCGAATTGATGGGAACAAAAATGACAGATCTCGGATCGTTTACGGCGTGCATAACGAAATATTCCTTTGGCTCGGTGCCGAAATTTTCGGTGCGTATGTCATCTATATGGCATATACCTGTGCCGATATAAAGAATATCGTCGTTTATATTAAAGCGTTCCATAGGTGTCAGAGCTTTCATTTTTGTGCCTCCTACAGAGTTAATACATATTATTTATATTAATATTATACCATAATAAATGTCAAAAATCAAATTGTAATTTTGAACAATAAAGCGAAAAAATCCTTGAAAAATAGTGGACAATGTGCTATAATGTATAGAAATATTTATAAACGGAGCTTATGGTATGAATATAAAAAGAATCATAGCCTTGTTTTTTGCGCTTTTTTTCTGCGTTTCTCTTGTCGGGTGCGGAGCAAAGCACATAGAAACAGTAAAACCCGACGGAAGTCCGTTCTCGTTTGAGCTAAAAGGAAAAAACGGAGCAGTTACCCGTATAACCGTAAAAAAGGACGGAAAGTTCGTTTGCGTACTGAGCTGTGATGGAAGAGATTTTGAATATCTTGATATGAATTTTGACGGTAACAAGGATATTCGCCTTAAATCGTCGAAGAAAGACGGAACGTTTGATTGCTTCATGTATCAGCCGAACACGGGTACGTTCACAAAGCACACCGAGCTTGGAACTCTGCTTGAGCCTGAGTTTGATTCCGAGACAAAAGAGATAAAATGCAAACTATACAGAAAAACAAATGTCACGTCGGAAAACCCCGATTTACCGACAGCCTATATTGAAACAAAGGGAAACTCCGTATGGTATTGGAATAACGGAGTGCTGACTGAGAAAGCAGAAAACGGTATAGAATACTATTCGTCGGATGGGATATACTGCGTGTATGAAAGCATTATGGAAAACGGAACGCTTAAGCGCAACGGAGCCGCGGACAAATGGTATATGAGCCTTGACGCGCTGAATAAAGCAGGATACAGCTGGTAAAAACAGATCGGAGAGACATATATATGAAGATCAAGACACAAAAAAAGACCTACGATGAGGTAGTCGCAATAGCGGAGAAGGAACACAAAAAACCGATAAAGCCCAATATGGTGTTTAGAACGCTCACAAAGGTACTGTCGGTCTATGCGTCAAAAAAGTCGGAGCTTACGTGCAATAAGATTGGTATGGAAAAGCTCGGAAAGGACGAGCCGTGTCTGTATCTTATGAATCATTCCTGTTTTATGGATTTCAAGATCGCGGCAACTCTCCTCTATCCCCGCCCGTTCAATATCGTATCAACGCTTGACGGATTCGTCGGTAAAACGTGGCTTATGAGACAGGTGGGATGTATACCCACACTCAAATACGTAAACGACCTGACGCTTGTCAGAGATATACTTTACACCGTCAGAAAGTTAAAAAGCTCGGTGCTGATGTATCCCGAAGCGGCGTACAGTCTTGACGGCACAGCCACAGTTCTGCCCGACAGCCTTGGAAAAATGGTCAAGGTAATGAAAACACCCGTCGTAATGATAAAGACGTACGGCGCGTTTTTGAGAGATCCGCTGTATAATAATCTCCAGCTGCGTAAGGTGAAAATATCGGCGGATATGAAATATCTGCTCTCGCCCGACGATATCGCGAATATGACACCCGCCGAGATAAATAAGATCCTGCGAGAAGAGTTTACGTTTGATAATTTTAAGTGGCAGCAGGAGAATAAGGTAAAGATAGACGAGCCCTTCCGCGCGGACGGACTCAACCGTGTGCTTTATAAATGCCCGAACTGCAAGACCGAAGGCAAAACGGTCGGCAAAGGAAAGTATCTGGTATGCAAGGCATGCGGCAAGAAGTACGAGCTCACGGAATACGGCTATATGAAGGCAGTTGACGGTGAGACGGAATTTGACCACATTCCCGATTGGTTCAGTTGGGAGCGAGAGTGCGTAAGGGAAGAGATATTGAACGGAGAATACGGACTCGACGTAAAGGTAGACATAAAAATGCTTGTCAATTCCGATTGTCTGTACGACGTAGGAACGGGCAGACTTACCCACGGAAAAGACGGATTCCACCTTGTCAGCGACGACGGAAAGATAGACT
>JAZODV010000129.1:0-7916 GCA_045597185.1 Eubacteriales bacterium | reverse complement strand
GCTCCTTAAGGATCTTCAAAAGGAATTTAAGTATACTATTGTATTTATCACGCACGACCTAGGTGTCGTTGCAAACGTTGCAGACCGTGTCGCCGTTCTCTATGCAGGTCAGGTTATAGAGCTTGGTAAGGTCGAAGAGGTTTTCTACGATCCGAGACATCCGTATACTTGGGCACTTCTTTCGTCGTTGCCTCAGCTCGCACAGAGAAACACTAAGCTGTATTCGATATCCGGTACGCCGCCTTCACTGTATAACAGTATAACGGGTGACGCGTTTGCACCGAGAAACCCGTACTGCCTTAAGGTAGATACTCTTAAGGAGCCGCCGCTCTTCAGAGTTACGGATACTCATTTTGCAAAGACATGGTTGCTTGATCCCAGAGCTCCTAAGATAGAAAAGCCGGAGATCATTCAGAATATACACAAAAAGCTTATGAAAGCATATAAAGTAGAGGAGGAGTAAGCCGTGGCAAAAGATAAAGTAAAAAAATCCCGTCGCCACCTGCCCGAGAACGGACCGCTTAACGAAGACGGCAGAGAAATACTTCTCTCGCTAAAAAACGTAGATATTACCTTTGGTAAGGGTGAGAAGGCCGTCAAGGCTGTAAAAAACGCAAGCTTTGATATCTATAAGGGTGAGACCTTTTCGCTCGTCGGAGAGTCGGGCTCAGGTAAGACCACTATCGGACGTGCCGTTATCCGAGTAAATCCTTGCGCCGCAGGTGAGATACAGTATAAGGGCGTAAAAATTTCGGGGAAAATACCGAGATCGCTTGACCGTGAGGTCATACGTAACATTCAGATGGTATTCCAGGATCCCGCCGCATCTCTTAATGAGCGTGCAACCGTAGACTATATAGTCTCCGAGGGTCTTTACAACTTCCATCTGTTTGAAAATGAAGCAGACAGAGTACGTAAGGTAGAAAAGATGATAGAAGAGGTTGGACTTCTTCCCGAGCATCTGACCCGTTATCCGCACGAATTTTCGGGCGGACAGAGACAGAGAATAGGTATTGCGAGAGCTATGGTCATGGAGCCTGAGCTGGTAGTCGCGGACGAGCCTATCTCGGCACTTGACGTATCTATTCGTGCGCAGGTGCTTAACCTTCTTAAGAAATTCCAGAAGGAAAGAGACATAACCTATCTGTTTATCGCACACGACCTGTCGATAGTAAGATTTATTTCCGACAGGATAGGTGTTATCTATAAGGGTAATATTGTTGAGATAGCCGACGCCGAGGAGCTTTTCGATTATCCGCTCCACCCCTATACGCGTTCGCTTATCTCTGCTATACCGATTCCCGACCCGCTTCTTGAGAAAAGCAAGGTCCTGTTTACCTATGACCCATCGGTACACGACTACAGCGAGGATAAGCCCGAGCTTGTATGTATCGGAAACGACCATTGGGTATACGGTAACAAGACGGAGATCGAGCAGTATAAGTCTATTCGTGACGCAGGCGTGCCTATGAAGTCGGTTTCATTTAAGAAGCCCGGTGACGAGGAAGCATTGCCGGAGACCGATAACGTTTCCACCGAGACAATACTTGATACACCTATTCACGACACTGGCAACAGATGGTATTCCATTGGATCGTTCTTCCTTCCGATATTTGGAATTATCGGAGGTCTGATCTTTAAAAAGTTTAAGCATATACGAAATTTCAAGGCGTGTATGAAGGGCGCTATTGCGGGACTTTGCACTCTTGGCGCGATCGCTCTGCTTTTCGCTCTTCTGTTGCTTCTGGCTATTATTTAAATGAAGCGGTACGATAACAGAGAGAAACGTAGGCGCGAGCCAAAGCCGGTAAAAAACATCGAGCTTTCGGAAAAAAATATAAAGCTTCGTGTTATTTTGTTAATAGCGGCAGTCGCGCTTGCGCTACTTTCTTTTGGTTACGGTATTTCGTCGTGCCTCAGCGTTGACAGTGGCTGGGCTGTTATGGAATATAACGGTAACGAGCTTAACTGCAGTAGCGAGTTTATATTTATGTATGATCTCGGAAAGGAAGAGCTGTCGCCCACTGCCGAGTACCGTAAGCTGACAAAGCTTTATACAGAAATGACAGAAAAGGCGTATAAGCTTTTTAATAGCTACGATACCTTTGCCGATGTAAACAGTATCGCATTCGTAAACAGTCACGTAAACGAGACTGTAAGGCTTGATAGCGTGCTTTACGGTGCGTTAAAGAAATTCACCGAGCAGGGTGATAGGTATATTTATACAGCTTCGATATATTCGGAATATGAAAGTATGTTTTTCGGATATAACGGATCGGCGGAAGCCGAGCAATACGATCCGTACGTAAGCGCGGATACAGCTGAGCATTTTGCAAGGCTTGCGGAGTACGTAGGATCACCTGACCATATAACGCTTGAATTTCTTGAAGGATATCAGGTGCGTCTTAATGTGTCTGAGGAATATCTGAGCTATGCCGATGCTAATGGAATATCCGTGTTTGTCGATTTTATGTGGCTGAAAAACGCGTTTGTGATCGACTATTTTGCCGATACGCTTATATCGAACGGCTACACGAACGGTACGCTGTCAAGCTACAACGGATTCACAAGAAACCTTGACACGCGCGGAGAGCTTGTCTACAATTACAATTTGTTTAACCGCGTTAACAGTAATGTATATCTTTCCGCAGAAATGCAATATGCAAAGCCGAACGCCATCGTTTATCTTAAGGATTACATGATGGATGAGCTTGATATGTGGCATTACTACAAAAAGACGGACGGAAAGACAGTAACACCGTATATTGATAAAAATGACGGGCTTTACAAAAATTCTGTCGGCAGTATGGTGTCGTATGCATCGGGCGTCGGTTGTGTTGACGTACTTCTGAATATTCTTCCGTCGTATATCGCGGATGAACTTGACACAGAGAAACTGAATGGGATTGCCGAAAATGGTATATATTCGGTTTGGTGTATCGGAAATACTCTGAAATACAACGAAAAGAGCATTAAGCTGTCCGGACTGTACGACGACGGTACGCAAAAATTTACTGCCGAATACGCAGGAAGATAAAATCAGAAACGGTTTCACAGACGTGAAACCGTTTTTTATCAGCAGAAAAGCAAAAGCACGAGACAGAGGAGAAGCTCTGTGCAGTCCTCGTTTCCAGAGGTTATAAGTATGAGGGCGAGAATAAGCAGCTCTTCGTTGCCGATGCCGTGCGGAAAAAGCTTGCCACCAAAGAAGGGCAGAGATAGCTTTTGCGGATCGGAAGGCGGCAAAAGCGGAGGATGCTTTTTTTCACACTCACATTCACGTTCACATTTTTGTTCATCGCACACAGGACAGCCCGGTTCGGTCTCACAGGGCTCGGGCCGTGACGGAATTTCACGGCATTCTGCCTCTGTCGGCGGTTTTTCTTCATAAGGTATACGGTAAAACGCATTTCCAGAATAGTTTTGAGGAACTGTCGGCGGGCGGCGTCTGCCATGAGATCTGTTATACATAAAAACCTCGTATATCGTTTATTTCTTTCCTTCAAATGACTTGAGAAGGTCTCCGAGCTGTCCGAATTCGAGCATTCGGTCAATAACCGCGCGTCGTTCGGGTGAGAGATAGGGTCGGAGTGCGCACAAAAGCTCGTGATGATTTGGCTTTCCGTCCTTGTGAGATTTTTTCCCTTGCGACAGCATCGGTAAAAGAGCGTTCAAGGCAGATGGATCAAAAGCGGGCGCTGAGACTGGAGCGGACACTTCCGTTGCAGTCTCATCCGTGCTTACGTTGGGGGCTGCCCCTGCCATACCCGAAATAGCATTGACCGCGTTTCTTACAAGATCGGGGTTCTTTGATAGCATCTCCATAATGCCCGAAAGGTCGGGCATTTTTACTTCGTTATCCGCCATATCTTTATTTTTGGGAACGGTTTTGGTTTATCTGACGCTGAGCCTCGCGAAGATCGTCATCAGTCAGCTCGGAAAGTCTTTTTCTGACTGACGAGATATCACCGCTGTCGAGTCCGAAATAAGAGGTGTCGATGCCCATATTTACTGCGACCTTGCCGACAATATATCTGAGTTGCGCATCATCAAGTGCTAAAAGAGTTTTTACCGCGTTTTTATCAAGTTGCATAAAAATACCTCCGTTACTAACGTTTTCTTCTGTGTCAGTATATGCGTAAAAAAATATATTGTGAATTTATATAAAATTGATAGACAAAATTCGAGTTTCGTGATATAATTTTATTATACGAAGATATTTTGCTCGGAGGCGCGATTTGAATATACTGGTTTTTTCGGATTCTCATGGGAATAGCGACCGTATAGAAGAGGTCGTTAGGCGCCAGATAACGCCCCCCGACGCGATATTTTTTCTTGGAGACGGACTGCGCGATCTTGCGTGGTGCGATCTTGGCGGATCACTGCTTTATTCGGTTAGAGGTAACTGCGATTTATACTCAATCGATGACACGAAAGACGAAATACTTACCGAGCTTGGCGGCATAAGGATATTTGCGGCGCACGGGCATAAATATTCGGTGAAAAGCGGACACTACGCTATGGTTGCAAGGGCGGCGTCGCTTGGCGCTGACATTATGCTGTTCGGTCATACCCACGAGCCTATGTGTTGTACTTACAACGAAGGCGACACGGTTCTTGACACCAAGCTGACGAAAAAGCTCTGCGTAATGAATCCCGGAAGCATAGGTCAGGGAAAGACATTTGGTAATATAACTGTAAGGAACGGTGTAATACTTCCGTCTCTTGCCGACCTGTAAAAAAAAAGAGAACTCCGAAGAGTTCTCATTTGAATTGTTATGATCAAATCTCCTGAGCGACGGTAGCATCCGCTTCTTCGGCGTTTGCCTGTGCTTCAAGCTCCGATTCGTATGCCGCGATAACGGCCGATTCAAGCTGACTTCTGAACTGCGCGTTGATGGGATGTACGATGTCACGGTAGGTGTCGTCGGGGTTCTTGCGGCTCGGCATAACGATAAAGAACTTATCGCGTGCATTGATGACCTTAATGTCATGAACGGCAAGCTGACCGTCGAAGGTTACCGAAACTATTGCTTTCATAGGACCTTCATCAAAAAGTTTTCTGACTTTGATATCTGTGATCTGCATTTTTTTAACTCCTTTTGCACTTTACTTATAATGTTATATTTATTATAGATGCCTATTTTGACAGTTATTCAACGGTAATGCGTTTTTTTTGTGATGAAGTACGATTATTTTGTCAAAATATGGGACCGTATCCAATAATCTCGCTGTTTTAAAGGGGAAACAAGTTTTTATGGCTATAGAAAACACACATTTCGGTTCGGATAAAATAAATTCGATATTAAAAAAGAGTAGAAAGATATTTTTTATAGGCATAGGCGGGGTCAGTATGTCGTCACTTGCTCACATAACCGTTCGTGAAGGCTTTGATGTAGCAGGCTCCGACCGAAATGAAACGGATATAACCAAAAAGCTGTCCGACGCAGGTATAAAGGTGTTCAGAGGTCACAGTGCGGAGAATGTCAAGGGTGCTGACGCTGTGGTGTATACCGTTGCAATAGGTGCGGATAACCCCGAATATACAGAGGCAAAAAGGCTTGGAGTCCCTTGTATTTCGAGGGCGGATTATCTCGGCGCTGTTATGACTGCTTGGGAAAATCGAGTGGGTATTGCGGGTATGCACGGAAAGAGCACTTGCACCGGAATGTGCGCGTCAATCTATATGAAGGGCGCAGACCCGACCGTGCTGTCGGGCGCGGAATTTCCCGAAATGGGAGGATTTTACCGTATAGGAAGCGACAAAAACTTTATTTTTGAGGCGTGTGAATATATGGACTCATTCCTTGATTTCAGTCCGACGACCGCGGTAATACTTAATATAGAGCCCGAGCATCTCGATTATTTTTCGGACCTTCGTGCAATACAGGATTCGTTTGCAAAATTTGCTGCGCTGACGGGAGAGAGAGGACGTTTGATATATAACGCACATGATACGAATATCACCCCTTTTCTGTCCGACTACGGCGGCGAAAAAATAGGGTTTGGTATCGAGTGCGACGCTGATTTTTCGGCGAGAAATATCGGTGAAAAGAACGGAAGACCGACCTTCGATATTTACAAAAAAGGTGAATTTGTCTGTCATGTTGAGCTTAAGGTTCCGGGAGAGCATAATATAATGAACGCGATGGCTGCGGCAAGCGTTGCTCTGCTTGACGGTATCGCGCCCGATGCGGTCAAGTCGGGTCTTAATTCTTTTTGCGGTATCAAACGCCGAATGGAATATAAGGGGATACTGAACGGCGCCGAGATGTACGACGACTACGGACACCATCCGACAGAACTTAAGAGTACTATAGCGGGAGCGAAACGGATAGCGGGAAACAAAAAGCTTGTTATAGCCTTCCAGCCTCATACGTACAGCCGAACAAAAGCGCTGTTTGATGATTTTGCTCACGCCTTTGATGACGCGGATACGGTGCTTTTAGCACCGATATACGCAGCACGCGAGACCGACGATCTCGGTGTCAGCTCAGAAATGCTTGCGGAAGCGATAGGAATCAAAGCCAAAGCCGCAAAGAGCCTTGACGCGCTTGCAGAAATGCTCAAAGAGGAAACAGATAAAAATACGCTCGCCGTTGTTATGGGGGCGGGGAATATAGATAAAATATTTGATATTATTATTTAAGGAGATATAAAAATGCAAAGCAAGATTAAAGACGAAAAAATCGACTACCTTTTTAAAGCGATCCTCACACTTGAAAACCTGGACGATTGTTATGCTTTTTTTGAGGATCTTTGCACCATCTCGGAGATTCAGGAAATGTCGCGCAGGATACTCGCCGCGAAAATGCTTAAGGACGATTTTATTTATTCTGAAATAGCCGCAAGAACGGGACTTTCCACAGCGACTATCAGTCGAGTAAACCGTTGTCTTAAGTATGGAAGCGACGGATATCTTAAGGCAATCGAGGCTGTTGAACTGCAGGAGAAGCGTAAGAGATAATGAGCGGATACCTGGCACTCGCAAGAGTTTACGACAAGCTTAATGCCGAGCTTGATTACGCGTCGTGGGCAGACGGTATAGAGGCGGTTTTTGACAGGTATCTTGAAAAACGCCCCGAGATAGTGCTTGACCTTGCCTGCGGAACCGGAAGAATGACCTTTGAGCTGGCGCACCGTGGGTACGATATGATAGGCGTTGACCTGAGTGCCGAAATGCTTATGCGCGCGAGGGCAAATCAGACCGACGAGAATATTTTGTGGCTTATGCAGGATATGCGGAGCTTTGAGCTGTATGGAAGCGTTGGAGCTGTCGTGTGCTGCCTTGACGGTGTAAATCACCTGACGGGCAGCGGAGACCTCGAGCGTTGCTTTGCTACGGTCAATAATTACCTTGATCCTGACGGGCTCTTCCTGTTTGACGTAAATTCTCCGTATAAATTCGAGCATGAATTCGGAGATAATGCGTATATACTTGAGGACGAGGGCATATACTGCGGATGGCAGAACGAGTATAATAAGAAGAGCGGCGTATGTAAATTTTATCTGAGCGTGTTTGAAGAGGACGAAAACGGAAAATACAGACGCTACGACGAAACACAGAAAGAGAAGTGCTACAGCGAAAATACTCTCAGACGCACGCTTGAAAGGACGGGATTTGAGGTACTCGGGGTTTTTGGAGGACACGATATGAGTGAAAAAATGCCGGAAACAAAGCGTTTTTATGTGGTTGCAAAAAAAAATAAAAAATTTTAAAAAAAGTGTTGACAAAAGGAAAGCGATGTGATATAATACATACCGTTGCCGATAAAGTCAACAAAAAGGGAGCATAGCTCAGCTGGGAGAGCACCTGCCTTACAAGCAGGGGGTCATAGGTTCGAGCCCTGTTGTTCCCACCATTTACGGCCCGGTAGTTCAGTTGGTTAGAACGCTAGCCTGTCACGCTAGAGGTC
>JAZODV010000128.1:0-8877 GCA_045597185.1 Eubacteriales bacterium | reverse complement strand
AACACAGCAGAAGGTGATCAATGAAATTCAGGAGCTTTACCAGAAGGAAGGCTACAACCAGCTTGGCGGATGTCTCCCGATGATACTCCAGCTCATTATCATTATGCTTATCTATCAGGTCGTAATTCAGCCGATGTCGTATGTTGTTCAGCTTGACGGTGACTCGGTTAAAAACATTCTGGAATCGGTTAAGGCTGTTCTTGTAAAAGAGGGAACTATGACCGACAAAGGTGTTGTCAGCGAGATACAGGCGCTGACGATAATAGAAGAGCGCGGTCTTGGATTCCTTACCGAAGCAAACGGATTTACCAAGGCAACAATCGACGCTGTAACAGCAAAGTTCAGCGCACTTCCCGACTTCACGCTGTTTGGCGGCGCTATCAATCTCGGATACACACCTACGCTTGCATGGAACTGGCTCTTGCTCGTTCCGGTACTGACATTCGTTGTATATTTTGCGACCATGAAGGTTACAAGACTCTTCACGTACCAGCCCGCAATTCAGGACGAGCAGGCAGGCTGCTCGACGAAGATAATGGACTGGATGATGCCGCTGTTCTCGCTGTTTATCTCGTTCAGAGTACCCGCGGCTATCGGCGTATACTGGATATTCAAGAGCATACTCGGAACGGTAAAGCAGTTCGTACTTCACAAGAGTATGCCTATACCGCACTTTACCGAAGAGGATTACAAGGCGGCAGAGCTTGAAATGAAGGGTAAAGCACCCATCGAGGAGCGTGAGCTTCCACCTGAGGGTGAGTATCATTCCTACTGTGCCGAGGACGAAGAGGATGACGAGCCTTATCCCACCTTTGTAGGTGTAAAGGGCGGCGTGTTCGACGACGACGGCGAGGACGACAAGACTCCTGCGACTGAGGAAAAGGCGGAGACGCTCAGCGATAAGCTGTCAGATGCGCCAATCAAGGACGACATGGTTGATAAAAAAGACAAAAAGAAAAAATAAGCGCGTTTGCGGAACGGAAAAAACGCCACTTAAGAACATTTTTATACTTTAAGAAAGGCTTGGACAAAATTTTGAAAAAGGAAATTACAGTAACAGCCAAGACTGTTGACGCAGCTGTAGCCAAGGCGGTTGCCGAGCTCGGCGCACCCTCGGCTGACAGCATAACCTATGAAGTTCTCGAAGCTCCCAAAAAGGGATTTTTGGGTATCGGCGCGACCGACGCAAAAATAAGCGCAGTTTTTGTCGCCGGCGGGGAGTACACGGCGCTTGAATTTATAAATAAGCTACTCTCTGATATGAATATTGAAGCCGATGTGACGGTCGGCGACGGAGACAACGACGATAAGCTGATAAACGTTACCGGCGAGGCGGCAAGTATTCTGATAGGACACCACGGAGACACTCTCGATTCGCTTCAGTATCTTGCAAATCTTGCGGCTAATAAGCGTGTTAACGGCGAGAAGCCAGAGCACGTAAAGATCACAGTCGATATCGAAGGCTACCGTGCAAAGCGCGAAGAGACTCTTCGCGCACTTGCGAGAAAGATGGCAGATAAGGTCCTTCGCTATAAGAAGAGCGTAATGCTTGAGCCGATGTCACCCTACGAGCGCAGAATAATTCATTCTGAGGTTCAGAACATCGAGGGCGTTGCAACCAACTCTATCGGCAGCGATAACAACCGTAAGGTAGTTATGTATCTTGACGACGGAAGCAAGAAAAAGAATAAAAACTAAAATAAAAGTCGGGAGAACGTAGGTTCTTCCGATTTTTTTGCTTCAAATTTTGATTTATCGGTGTGTTTGATTCGAAGGGATCTGTAGGGGTCGACGTGCTCGACGACCCGTTTGAAATGATTTAATTAAAATATAATCTCTATAAAGACACGCACAAAATAAATTTATAAAATATTATGCTCAATAAATCAACGTATCGGGGATTCGAGGACGTCGACCCCTACAATTTTTAGGGTTTATTCGGTTTATAGAAATATTATTTGCGGTAGATTTTTGTTGAGGTTTCGTCTCACCGAGAAATCCCAATTTATTTATCCTTGTAAATCCTCAGAGGCGTGTTTTTTGACTTTATTGGTAAATATTACCAAAAGTCGTCAAAGTTTTTCGTAAATTATTTTATTGAGTTGCCTATTGATAAAAATGTTAAAATATGGTAAAATTGTGTTGTCAATAAAACACTAAATAAAAAACATCAAGAAGAAATTTGTGCGCTCTCCTAAAATCCGAGCGCGAAAGGAAGGACAACACTATGGAACACACCGCAAAAATACTGATAGCAGACGAAAATCCGAATCAAAGACAGTCGCTGCGAGACGCACTTGCAAGGGCAGGTTACCGTTTTATAGAAGAAGCCTCAAACGGAGACGACGCGTTGAATAAAATAAGCCGATTTCATCCCGACGTGGCTATCATCGACGTATGGCTGTCAAAGCTTGACGGCATCGGAGTTCTCCGTAATACACGCGCGCTTGACTTCGGAAACGACAAAACACCTTCGTTTATCGTCGTTTCAATGGTCTCTAATCAAAACATTTTTCTTGAAGCAATGAGTGCGGGAGCGTCGCTCTGTCTGCTTAAGCCCTACGATACGTCAAGTATGTGCGATCACGTAGGAGAGCTTATAAAGGCTCGAAGATCACCGATACCGACGTCTCCGATAAAGACTGCGCTCCCACTTGAAGAAAGAACGCCCGACATCGAAACGCAGGTCACAAAGATAATACATCAGATAGGCGTACCCGCTCACATCAAGGGTTACCAGTACCTGCGCACCGCAATTTTGCTCACTGTCAACGACAGCGACATAATAAACAGCGTCACAAAAGTGCTGTATCCGAGCGTTGCTAAGAAATACCAGACCACCACGAGCCGCGTCGAGCGCGCCATCCGTCACGCCATTGAGGTCGCGTGGGACAGAGGTGACGTTGATACGCTCAATTCTTATTTTGGATATACCATTCAGAATAACAGAGGAAAGCCTACAAATTCGGAGTTTATTGCAATGATCGCGGATAATTTGAGACTTAAATATAAGCTGTACTAAAAAAGCAGGTTAACACCTGCTTTTTTTACACAAATGAGCAACTGACGGAAAATATATAACTTAATATAAAGCAAGGGCATTTTAACCCATAACGCACAGAACGGTTTGTGAAAAATGTACAATAATGAATTTGGTTGTGTTTATTTTTTATTGGCTTATTGACAATAAGTATAAATTTATTGTATAATTATGAAAGTGAATCTTAATTTATTTGCAAGCGATCGCGGAGGTTTTTATGCTTTTCAGTTCAATGATCTTCCTATGGGTCTTTCTTCCCCTTGTATTGATCTGTAATTTTCTCGTAAATCTCTTTAAATTTAAAAGTAACAGAAGAAAGATCCTGATAAAGAACTGCCTTCTTCTCGTTCTCAGCCTTACGTTCTACGCATGGGGAGGACTGTATTATCTGCTTCTTATGCTGTCGTCGATACTCGTAAACTTCTTTGGAGCGCTGATAATAAAAAAGGTAGCGAAAACGCCCACAGCGCAAAAATGGGCGCTTGCGGTCACGGTCATAGTCAATCTCGGAATGCTTTTCTTCTTTAAGTATTTCAATATGACAGTCACGGTCATCGAGGCTATCATAGGACCACTCCCCGAGGGGCAGTCAGTTTTCGGAGCTATCGTAAATATGCAGGGAACGGGAAGGCTCGGCATGCCTTATATAGTCCTTCCGATCGGTATATCCTTCTTTACCTTCCAGGCAATGTCTTACGTTATCGACGTATACCGAAACAATGCGAAACTACAGACGAATATATTCAACTTTGCGCTTTACGTTTCACTCTTTCCGCAGCTTATAGCCGGACCTATAGTCCGTTACAGCGACATAGCTCTTGAGCTTGAAGACAGGACCGAGTCGCTTGAGCTTATGGTTGCAGGTATCAAACGTTTCTCTTACGGTCTTGGCAAAAAGGTACTCCTTTCAAACACCTTTGCCGTTATAGCCGACAAGATCTGGGCACTTGACACAAGCACGATAGGAACAGCGGTTGCATGGTACGGTGTCGCGGCATACACGCTCCAGCTGTACTACGACTTTTCGGGTTACTCCGACATGGCGATCGGTCTCGGTAGGATGTTAGGCTTCCACTTCAAGGAAAACTTCGACTATCCCTACACAGCCACGTCGGTTCAGGATTTCTGGAAAAGATGGCACATCTCCCTTACGACGTGGTTCAAGGAATACGTATACATACCGCTCGGCGGAAGCCGCAAGGGAACGTTCAGAACTTATCTCAACATATTCATAGTATGGTTTCTCACAGGCTTCTGGCACGGAGCGAACTTCACGTATATCGCGTGGGGTATGTTCTGTGCGATCCCTATCATGCTCGAGCGAATCTTTCTCGGAAAATGGCTCAAAAAGAATCCTATTAAGCCCCTTAACTGGATATATACCATGCTTATCTTTATGCTCGGTCTCGCGTGTGTCCGCTCGGAAACCATTTCGCAGGCAGGGAGCTTTATCGCTCAGATGTTCAGCTTCACGGGGGGCAGAGGCGTATATATTACGACCTATCTGTCAATGCAGAATATAATTACATTCATTGTCGGTATACTTCTTTGCGGATTTGTTCAAAGACCGCTTAAAAAGCTCTATACAGAAAAGCTTCAGAACAAGCTGCCCGTAATGGCGCTCGATCTTGTCTGCCAAGTCGCGATCCTCGGGCTTTCTATCGTTATGATAATAAGCGGCACATATAACCCCTTTATCTACTTCCAGTTCTGAAAAGGAGGACTCCACATGACTAAAAAAATATACGGTCTCATAGTAATAATAATATTTGCCGCAATACTGATCGTACCGACGGTCGTCTGGGGCGGAATGATCATTATAGGCGGAGAGGATTACGTCCAAAAGGAAATAATTATCCCGATAGAAAGCGAAAACAGAAGAGCTAAGTCCTTTGCCGACATTATAAAGGGAAAAACAAACGAGGACGGAACGGTCGAGCCATTTAAGCTCAACGACCTGACTGCAAACATAGAGGCGCTCTATAACGATTACGCGCCCTTTAGAGGCAGACTCGTCTCGTTACACGGAGAGCTGATAACGGCAATAGAAAGGCCGTACAAAAATACGATAGGGCCCGCGCTTGACGAGCTGCTTTACGGAAGCTCGGGTCAACAGCAGGTGCAAGATACGATAGCGCCCGATATAGACGACTTATTCGGTCCGTCAACCGAAGAAGAAGAAGAAGAAGAACCCTACACCCCGCTTCCCGACTCCGAAATAATCGGAGGAGATCCCGACTGTAATCACAGTTTCGGAGAGGCGACAACCGAGACAGAGGCGACCTGTACCGAGCACGGTTCAACGATCGAGAACTGTTCAAAATGCGGAGCGCAGCGAAGAGTATTCATACGGGCACCGGGGCACAGCTATGTAGAGATATCGGCGATAGCGGCAACCTGTAGCAAGAACGGAACGAGTTATCAGAAATGCAGCGTCTGTAATAAGGAAATAGAACGCAACATTCCAAGGCTTGATCATGATCCTAAGCATCTCAAGACGGTTGAAACAAGCTATCTTGACTGCGGCTACGATCTGTATGAATGTAAGACCTGTGGACTTACCTACCGAGAGAATTTCGTTCCTAAGCTCATCGACACGACTTTTCGCGCTCCAAAATACAATAATGACGGCAGAGTCATTTACGGAAGATACGATTGGCTGTTTTACACAGGGAACGACATGGAAAAGCATTACATGGGCACGAACATTTACGACGAAGAGACAATGGATCTTATGGTGGGCGCGCTCGATGAGCTGAATGCCGAATGCCAAAAGCGTGGGATCACGCTGGTCGTCGCGTTTTGGCCTGCCAGGTGTGACGTATACGGTGAATATATGCCGACCTACGAAATAGTTACCAAGGTTGGCAGAACCGAGACGATGACAAATTATATAAACGAGACGAATAAGACAGGCTTTGTTACAATATATCCCGAGGCTGAGCTTTCGGCAACAAAGAACTACTTTCAGACTCATTACAGATTAGACACGCATTGGAATCACGCGGGTGGATTTATAGGCGCTCAGGCAATATTAAAAGCGCTTGGAATGGAAACGACCGATATTCGTACCGTAAAATACACGCCTGTATCCGTAGATCCCTATCAGATGGATCTTACAAGAATGCTCTCGAAGGCAGAGCAACGCGAGTTTAATCCGAAATACGACATAGACTATACCTTTGAATACCGTCCTGACATTCAGATAAGTTCCCAGAGCGGAGTCGGAAATTTCAGCTCGTCGGACATAGAGAGAAGCGTATCTACGAACGAAAACGGCAAATCGATAGTTCTTCTCGGCGATTCGCTCAGAGAAGCTGTGTTTCCGTTTATCCAAAAGGAATTCACAAATACCACGTTTGCTCACGTAAGCTCGGTAACGTCGAATAATTCGGAGCAGATAATAGATGAAATTCTTAAGAGTGACGTACTCGTCCTTTCGCGCGGAGCTCGAGTTTCCGACACTGTATATAAAATTGCGCAGAATCTCACAAAAGCTCTGAAAAACGCAAAATAATCAATAAAAATTAAACGCCTTACGGCTAAAAATACGGTAAGTGGAATGCAAAAAGCATTTGACCTGCCGTATTTTTTAATTCTTTTTAAATAACACCTTTCGGCTATTGAAATTGACTTTTATATATGTTATAATTACAATGATAAATTGTAATGTGGGGTAGTGTACGATGAAAATAAACGTAAAAATAAAGCTGACGCGAGGGGCGGGCTGTCCCGAATACGCCACATCGGGCTCGGCGGCTGTAGACCTGCGCGCTATGACAGACGAGCCCTACGTTCTCCGTCCGGGTGAACGTCATTCGTTTCCGACGGGTATCGCAATATCCCCCGAAACGACAGGCGTCGTGGCTATAGTGGCGGCGCGTTCGGGTCTTGGCATAAAGCACGGAATAGCGCTGTCAAACGGTATCGGCGTTATCGATTCGGACTATCGCGGAGAAATTTCGGTCGGCCTTATCAATAACTCGGACACGCCATACACGGTAGCTCCCAATGACCGAATCGCGCAGCTTATGTTCGTTCCGGTCTATGCCGTGAGCTTTACGGAATGTGACGACCTAGATAAGACCGAGCGCGGAGAGGGCGGCTTCGGCTCAACGGGTAAAGCGTAATGAGGTTCATTCTTGCCTCAGCGTCGCCAAGACGCCATGAGATACTGACAGACCTTGGGCTGTCTGTAACGGTCAAGGTCGCAGACGTCGATGAAAGCTCGGATATCACCGACCCCGCAAGGCTCACCGAAGAGCTGGCAAGACGAAAAGCAGCTGCGGTCGCAAAAACGCTTGACAATACAAGCGAAACTGTAATAATTGCCTGTGACACCGTCGTTGTGTGCGATTCTCAAATTCTCGGAAAACCGAAGGACGAAGCCGACGCTGAAAAAATGCTTCGTATGCTGTCGGGGCGAGAGCATACGGTAGTCAGCGGTATCTGCGTCATTTCGGGAGAAAAAATTTGGACGGCGCACGAAACCACAGAGGTGACCTTCGGAGAGCTGACAGAAAATGACATAAAAACGGCAGTGACGCTCGGAGAGCCCTTTGATAAGGCGGGCGCGTACGCTATACAGGGAATAGCGTCACTTTTTATAAAGGGAATAAAAGGCGACTATTTTTGCGTTGTGGGACTTCCCGTAAATCTGCTTTTCAGCACTCTGCGTAATAAATTTTCTATTGACCTTTGTAATTATTTGAATAAGGAAGTGGGCTGACATGGGTAAAAAGATAGGTATTGACCTCGGAACCGCCAATACGATGATATACGTCGGCGGAAAAGGAATAGTTCTGCGCGCGCCGTCGGTCGTAGCGGTCGAAAAGCACTCTAAGCGTGCGGTCGCCGTCGGACTAGAAGCGAAGCGAATGATAGGTAAAACGCCCGGCTTTATAACGGCGTACAGACCTCTTAAGGAGGGCGTTATAGCCGACTTTGAAATAACCTCAATGATGCTCAATCAATTTTTACATAAGGTCGACGCGGGAAGCGTTTTCAACCGTCCGTCGGTCATAGTCTGTATGCCATACGGAATCACGGAGGTAGAAAAAAGAGCCGTTGAGGACGCGACCTTTGAGGCAGGAGCGAAGGCGGTGGCACTTATAGAAGAGCCCATAGCGGCAGCGATCGGATCAGGACTTCGCGTCGGCGCGGCTCGCGGCTCTATGATAGTGGATATCGGAGGGGGCACGACCGAGGTTGCCGTCGTTTCTCTCGGCGGTATCGTCGTTTCGAATACCATAAGAGTAGCAGGCGACGCGCTTGACGACGCAATAGTTGCCTATATGAAAACGCGTCACGGTCTGCTTATTGGAGAAACGACCGCCGAAATACTCAAAAAACGTATCGGCTCGGTTCATCCGAAGGTCGACAGGGGCTTAATGAAAATATACGGACGGTCGATAAAGACGGGACTTGGCGACGAGCTTGTAGTTTCGTCGGGTGAGATAAGAGAGGCACTGTACGGAGGCGCTTTGCAGATAGTCAAGGCGATCAAGACGACTCTTGAAAATACACCGCCCGAGCTATCGGCGGATATTTACGATTTTGGAATAATGCTGACGGGCGGCGGAGCAATGCTCGGCGGACTTGCAGGACTTATAACCGATGCGACGGGAATCCGCGTTACGATAGCAAAAAATCCGCTTGAAAGCGTATGTCTCGGAATCGGACGCGTCATTGAGAGCTCGGGAGCGCTTGCCGACGCAGTTAAGTTCAGGCAAAAGTAATATTGAAAATAAATTAAATTATTTACACGGTTTAGAAGCAAATTGGGATTTATCGAATTGTCAGCGCGAAGCGTTTGAAGGTTTTTGCGTCGCTTTTTG
>JAZODV010000127.1:0-18906 GCA_045597185.1 Eubacteriales bacterium | reverse complement strand
GTAATAAAAATCAGACGTCAGAAGGTCTGTCGGTTTTTTTTCGTTTATTATGACTTTATCCATAAAAATGATACGCCTTTCTATCTTCTTCGACATATAATATTACTAACCAGTACATTATAATATATATTTTCATTTTTTTCAATAGCTTGAGGTATCATATGAATAAAATAATTTTCGAGGGCGCATCGACTGCCCTCATAACTCCTTTTAAAGACGGTCAAATAGATTACGCGTCTCTCGGTTCTATTATTGATATTCAGCTCGGTTCGGGTATCGCATCTATAACTGTCAGCGGCACAACGGGAGAGTCCGCAACGCTTAGCGACCGTGAGCGATGCGAGATATACGAATACACGGCAAACAAAGTTGGCGGCCGTATTCCCGTGATTGCGGGAACCGGAACGAACAGCACCGAACGCGCTTTCGAGCTTTCACGCTCTGCGGTATCGTCGGGCTGTGACGCTCTGCTCGCGGTCACACCCTACTATAACAAATCCTCACCCGAAGGGCTTTACGCACACTATATGAAAATCGCCGAAGCCGCAAAGGGTCTGCCTGTTATTGCGTATAACGTACCGTCACGTACAGGAGTTAATATACCTATTGAAACGCTGTCACGTCTATATAAAAGCGGTGCGATATCGGCAATAAAAGAAGCATCGGGAGACCTTTCAAGAGTTGCAAAAATAGCCGCATACATACCCGGACTTACGGTATATTCAGGAAACGACGATCAAATATTGCCCATTATGTCGCTTGGCGGAAAGGGCGTGATTTCGGTTTTGTCAAATATTCTTCCGCGCACCGTGCAAAAAATGTGTAACGAATATCTTGACGGTAATTCCAAATATGCACTTGAACTCCAGCTAAAATTCCTTCCCATAATAGAATTGCTTTTCTCAGACGTAAATCCTATACCCGTCAAATACGTTATGTCAAAAATGGGACTATGCCGCGAGGAATACCGCCTGCCGCTTGTATCTCCCAACGATACGCTAAAGAAGAAGCTCGACAGAATAATACCGACTATTATTGAATCTTAAAAAACATCCGTTTACTTATTTTACATTTCATTCATCCACTGTTAATAATGTTTTTATGCATTATGATATAATGTAAAAGACCTTTGGAGATAAGCCGACGGTCAAATAAACAATAAAAGGAGACTTTAAAAAATGAAAAAATTCCTGATAATGCTTTTAACTCTTGTTATGGCATTTGCGTTGACTTTTTCTCTTGTTGCCTGTGATGATGATAGCGACAAAAAGGATGAAAAAGAAGAGACC
The DNA here is from genome assembly GCA_045597185.1 of Eubacteriales bacterium. Taxonomy (GTDB): domain Bacteria; phylum Bacillota; class Clostridia; order Oscillospirales; family CAG-272; genus RGIG3994. Next base: position 17,617 of record JAZODV010000127.1, on the reverse strand, counting down.
GAAAGCACCACAGAGCCAACACCGGAAACCACACAAAAGAAAGAGCCTGTTGCCACGCCTTCGGGATACAAGCTTTATAACAACGGTAAAATTTCCTTCGCTTACCCTGAGACATGGCAGGAGAGCGCGGGCATGCTTGTAAACGAAAGCGGTGCGGGAAATAATATAACAGTTGCTTTTGAGCAAAAGTCCGACTTTTATACAAATATGGACGTAGCATCCTTTAATTCCGAACTTAAGCCTATGCTTGAACAAGCCGGATTAACGGTCACAAATCCATCTGTTGAACAGCTCAAGAACGACAACGATACCAAAATTACAAAGATACGTTGCAGTGTATCATATTCCGGAGTTACAATGGTTCAAACTATATTTGTCACAGCTGCGGGAGAATACAATTACGTTATAACGGTCACAGAGGTCACATCCGATGCTACTCTGGTCGAAAACGTATATAAAACTCTTGATATAGTTGAATAATATTAATAAAAAACAGAGCGACAGCTCATTACCTTACGGTAAAAGCTGTCGCTCTGTTTTTTTTGATATTACTTGTTGTTGTAAATGACAGTTACACCGGGATAAGTTTTAAGTCCCTTAACACCATACTGATCTCCGCCAAAGATCTGGTCAAACGGAATCAATTCCATGTGATGAGTTGTGCACTGAGAGTGATCGTAATCAGCGGGAAGTCCGCCATAAGCGTAGCCGGGCTCAACACGCATACCGCGACCGTTGTTATGACCGGGGGTAGGATCACAGTAGTGATAATTTGCCCAATCGCCGTATGTAACGGTTACGTTGGTACAAGTGATGTTGTACTTGCTTGTATCAGGATAATTAGAGCCGTCAATCGTTGTGGTTTCCTCCAAACGACCGATCAACATACCGCACATACGGTAGTTATAGTAGTCATAGGAAGCAGTACAGTCGTTATATACGTCCAAACGGCAAGCAACGTTTACATTCTCAAAGTTGTAGGTCGCGCCGGGCTCTGCCTGACCGACAATACCTCCCACGGAGCTGTCAAACGAGCCCCAAAGGCCTGCAAGAGTAACGTCCTCCTCTATAGTAATGTTCTTAAAGGTGTACGTGCCAGCCCCTGACCATCCAATAATACCACCATTACCGTTATTATAAGTAGCAAAATCAGAATCCTTGATTGTGATATTCTCAAAGGTACAGTTACCGCTTGCGCTACCCGTGATACCGCCAATATCACCGCCTTCAACTAACGACTCCGCTCCGCTAACGGTTACGTTTTTTACTGTTGCGTTTTTAAGCTCTCCAAACAAGCCAACAGAACCGTAGCTTCCCCATTCGTAGCCAAATGCCCAGCCGCTTTGGTAAAGATTTTCAATGGTGTGACCCTGTCCGTCAAACGTACCCTCGAATGCAACATCGTCACCTATCGGGTCAAAGCTTTTGGGTTCAGTGGTACCCTCGGGGAGAAAATAAAGGTCCATATCAGCATCCAGTTTTATGGTCTTTCCTGCAAAGGAATTTCCTGCATCTACAAGCTCTGCAAGTCCCGTAAGCTGTTCGGCGGTATTCAAGGTAAACTCGGTATCGGTATCGTTATACCAGCTTGTATCTACTGTTCCGTCCCACTCATCGGGAAGCTCTGCGTTGCTCTGAACCGCCTCTACTGTGAAAGCAATATCTGCTTCCTTTGTCTGATATTCGTTTCCAACATCTGCAGGAAGCTCAACAACTATAGCTATGTTCTTCTCTTTTGCATCAGCCGTGCTCCAAGTCTGCCATTCGGACGCGTTGTTTACGATAGCGTTTCCGTCAGCGGTTGCCTTAAGTACTGTTGCAAGATCACCCGAAACCTCCCACTTTACTCTATATTTGATAGCGACATTGCTATCATTCTTTACGTTGATGGTAAAGCTGACCTTATCTCCGGGTGTTACGTTTGTGAGAGTGAGCGACTGCGTCAGATCATCGACCGTTGTAAAAGCTGCTGTTCCACCGTTGGCAAACAGCTTTGCTCCCTCTGCATTCTTTGCGCTCTGCTCAATTTCCATTGAATAAAGCTTAAGCGAATCTTCGTTGATCGTTGCGACGACCTTTACCGTACCCGAGGTAACGGCTATGTTTACCTTGCTCTCGCTTGTGAAGAGAGCGAAGGTGGAGCCTGCGATAAGACTAAGGCAGAGCGCGATAGTCAGTATCGAGGCAAGTAAAGCTTTCTTTTTCATTTTTTCTTTTCGCCTTTCTGAAAGAGTATTTCTACGGACCTATCTTCGAACAAACGGCAGCCTAAGTCCAAAAACCGCAATTTGTATCATTACTTATTTCTGTATCATACTCTGCGCCTTCCCAACGCTTCGTCAATACATATATTTGAACCGCCATTACGACACGGCGATAACAAACCAAGACATTTTAACCTGAATCAGGTTATGTTCGGGCATTTTATCATAATTATATGAACATTTTTTAGACGCACGTACTACATTTTGTAAACTTTATATCAAGCTAAAGAATTAAAGCAAAAGCAAGAGAAAGAGATCCTTTTCTTAAATAAAATATTAACCGTGTGAAGCGTTCTTTAAATCTTATTAAACAAACGATCGCGACAATATTCGACATATTTGGCGCGTATAATATGCATGTATAAAAATGCGGTCACTCCTGATACTGTATTTAGACTTTTACTGCAAACTTCAATTTTAGTTTAAAATATTTAAATATTTTTTCAAAAAATACTTCACAAAGTTCAAATTATGTGTTATAATAAGTTCATATTGGGTTAAAAATTTCTCAACTTGTGCAAAAATTCAACTGAATTTCACACAGAATCCAAATTTACATTATATATTTATCTAAGCAACAAAGATAAATCATCGGGAGGTTTAAAATGTTAGATACGAAAATTCTTATTATTGACGACGATCCTAATATTTGCGAATTGCTTAAAGTCTATTTGGAAAAAGAAGGCTATGAGGTCAAAGCCGTAAACGACGGTGTCGACGGCATAAACTTCTTTAAAATGTACGAGCCCGATCTCGTTCTCCTTGATATCATGCTTCCCAAAAAGGACGGTTATCAAGTCTGTCGTGAGATCCGTGAGGTTTCCGGAAAGCCCATTATTATGATAACCGCTAAAGGCGACGTTATCGATAAGGTTATCGGTCTTGAGCTCGGTGCTGACGATTATGTAGTAAAGCCATTCGATACCAAAGAGCTTTCTTCTCGTATTAAAGCGGTTCTCAGACGCTATCATATACATACCAAGCAATATGATGAGGAAATAATCAAATTTGAAAATATTGAGATAAGTCTGCAGAAATACGAGCTTAAGCTATGCGGCAGATCTGTGGATATCCCCCCGAAGGAGCTTGAGTTGCTCTATTTTCTTGCATCCAATTATAACCGAGTTTTCACACGCGACCAGCTTCTTGACAAGGTCTGGGGCTTCGATTACCTTGGAGACTCCCGCACAGTCGACGTTCACGTAAAGCGTCTCCGCGAAAAGCTTGAAGGAGTTTCCGATAAGTGGGTTTTGAAAACCGTTTGGGGTGTCGGATATAAATTCGAGCTGATCAACTGATTACTAAAAAACAGAAGCGTCAACAGCGTTTACGCTTACTGACGTAAAGGACAATAACCTATGATAGAAGAAAACAACATTAACCAAAGCGGCGCAAACAATGAAGTTGCCGATAATAACACACAACAAACCAAGCCTATATATGAGGCCGATACCGTAAACGAAACGGCAGACGGTATCGAGCAGGCATCGCCAGATTCACCCGCCGCTACCCCTTGTGAGGATTGTCAACCCAAATACGTTTATCATTGGGAGCTTAACACGGACGAAGCCTTCAAAAGCGCAAAAAAGTCAAAGAAGAAAAAAAGAGTCAGCGGCACACTGACCTTCGTGATAGTTTTGCTCGCCGCTCTTACGGTAGCTATACTTTGCCTTTCTGCAGTGCTTTACTTCACTCCCGAATACTCCTCAGGCTCTGCTATGGGCTCTATATCATCTTTGTATGAAGACTGTTGCCCGTTTACCGTCGCCATTGAGACCGATGCCGGATCTATCGGTTCAGGTTTCTTCGTTACCGAAAACGGATATGTAGTTACCAACCATCACGTTATAGCAAACGCCTCTTCGGTTCTCGTTTACACGAACAACGGCGGAAAATATTCTGCTGATATAGTAGGTTCGGATGTTGAGCTTGACTTGGCGGTGTTGAGAGTAAATGGAAAGAACGGTCAGACCTTCAAGACCGCGAAAATAGCAGACTCCGACAAAGTAAAGACAGGCGACAGCATAATCGTTATAGGAACGCCTGAGCGTCTTGACCTTGCGTGGTCGCTTACTTCGGGCTACGTTTCTTACGCAAAGCGTCAGTCAAATATGTCAGGAACTATGCAAACGTATATACAGATAAGCGCCGCCGTTAACCCCGGAAACTCGGGAGGACCGCTCATAAATGCAAACGGTGAGGTCATAGGCATAGTCCAGGCGAGAGTCAAGGACAAGATAGAGGTCTATGACGTAAACGGAAACGTTATCGGATATACCATGCCTGGTGCTGACGGGATCGGTCTTGCTATCCCGATAAACAAGGTCATCGATACCTTCGAAGAGATCATTGACGATAATATGGAAGAACCCATACTCGGTATAACCTGTGTAACGGTCTTTGAGGGTGAAGAGTATTTTATGACCGACGGTTCGGCGTACAAAGTACAAATGAACAGTAATTCACAAAAGTATTACGTTAGATATGATTCCTTTACTCAACAACAGACAACTGTAATAATCACAGACGAGGTTCTTGAAACCGGTACTCTTTTCATCGCACAGAAAAGCGGTATTTGGATAGAAGATGTAGCTAACAATTCGGGAGCGAAAGGCGTTCTTAAGACCGGAGATATATTATTAAACTTTGGAGACCTCGATCTTTCGGCTGCGGCAAATACGTCTGCAAACCTTGTTGATGTTATTAAAGATAAGCTTGCCAACTACAAGGCAGGAGATATAGTCGAGATAACCTATATGAGAGACGGTCAGATCTATACCGTAAATATCACGCTTACCGCAAAGCAATAAAAACAGGAAACACCTGCGTTCACATTATGCAGGTGTTTCCTGTTTTTATTATAAAATGCCGCGATACAGAGCATACTTTTTCTATAATAAAGTACAGTGAGGTATTTTTATGTGTACTGCTCTTAACACAGGTCATCTTTTTGGGAGAACTCTTGACCTCGAATACTCATACGGTGAAAATATTGTATGTGTTCCGCGTCGGTTTCATTTTGATCTTCTGCATGAACCGTCGAAAAGCACTCACGCCGCAATTATCGGTGTAGCGCATATTCACGGCGGCGTTCCTCTATTCTATGATGCTATTAACGAGTTCGGACTTTCCGCCGCGGCGTTAAATTTTCCAAGATATGCCATATACCGTAAGCCCGACACAAAGCTTACAAATCTCGCATCGTTTGAGCTTATACCGTGGCTTCTTTGTCGGTGCAGTGATCTTTCATCTGCTGTGGATATGCTTAAAAAAATAAATATTACCTACGACAGCGTTGACACTTCTCTACCCTCAACTCCTCTTCATTGGATGATTGCAGACAGGACTGGAGCTGTCGTTGCAGAGCCTATGCATGACGGACTTAAAATATACGAAAATCCCTTTGGCGTGATGACAAACGCCCCCGATTTTCCGTATCACATCAACCGTTTGTCGGAAGTAATGAATGTAAGTCCGTATCCGCCGAAAAATCGCATTTTTCCGTCGGCAGAGCTTGTGTCTTATTCGCGAGGCAGCGGTGCGTTCGGTACTCCAGGTGATTTTTCGTCAGCATCGAGGTTCATCCGCGCCGCCTTTGCCTCAGCTCACACAGCTCACGGTAAAACCAAGTCTGATGAAATATCTCGCTTTTTTCATATTATGGACACCGTCGCTCAACCGTCGGGATGTGCTGTAACCGAAGAAGGAAAGCCTATTTCGACCGTCTATACCTCCTGCGCCGATACCGAAACCGCCACCTACTACTTTACTACCTACAGATGTCGGCGTATACGTTCTGTTGCACTGAAAAACGCGGCGCTCGATTCGGATAAGCTTATCTCGTATCCGATGGAGTGCCGTGAGGATATTTTGTATTTATAAAACAAAGCGTGTGAGCTGCCTTTGATTTTTTATTATAACGGTCTTGTCAGGATATTTTTCGGCTAAATTCTTGTATCTGTCACGCGCCTTTTTCTTTCGTCCGTCAAAAAGTATCCAACGTGCAAATTCGCAGTCAAATTTTTCGTTACAGCCCTCTGCCATATCGGGTCTTGTCTGCCCTTTATATTTTCTGTATCTTCTATAGGCTCGAAAAAGACAGGCAAAGCGGTTGAACAGCAGCATTATTATCATATCCGCTTCATCTGTTCTGCGGTCATAAAACAGCTTTGTGTAGTTTCCGTCTATCACCCATGAGTTGTTTTCATTAAGGAAATTCTCAACGTCGCGTAGTTTTTCTTCGGCGTTACGTTCTGTCCAACCGTCAGAAAAGTGAACGGCGTCAAGATGCATAACGGGTATGCCGTGTTTTTCGGCAAGCTTTCTTGCAAGTGTAGATTTGCCCGAACCGCTGTAGCCGATTATTGAGATTTTCATTTTTCATTCTCCTTCATGACGATAAATGTTTCAATAGTGAAGTTGAGGCAAGCCGCAGTGAAGTTATGCCTTGCGGCATAGTGAAGTATTGCGCTGAGAGCGCAAAGTGAAGTTAAGTGTTCCGCATATCGTGCCGAAGGCTCACTTCACGCACGAAGTGCGCTTCACTTGCAAAGCATACTTCACGTTCCGCTTGCGGAACACTTAGTTGAAAAAAGCACTTGCTTTGCAGTGCTTTTTTCTGTCTTAAACGAGTGAAAAGGTCAAAAATTGAGGTAATTGCGAAGAAAAGGTCAACATTCAATCTATTGGCTTGGGGTTGTTTGGCAAAGCATTCCCGTTTTCATCTCTATTTATCGGTATAGCCTTTAGATGAAAATGAATACAATCGCAAGGACAAACCAAATCCATTTCGTATTTTTCCTTCGAACCGCGATAAGTAAAATTTCCACCACATCGAATGACTTCACACCAAGTATACACCTGTGACATTACTCTCGGACACATTCCCTCTGGGCATTCAAATGAAAATGTAAATTTGTCGCCTTTTTCCAAACCGAGTCTACAATGTGATGCTTTGCCTTCGATTGCGGTCAATTCAAATTTCCAATCTTCTACTACCCACTTTTTCATTTTGCATTCTCCTTTGCGGTGTTGATAGAGGCAATCAACATTCTGCGGATTGTGCCACATTGATTATACAAGTCTTTTGCGATCTCGCGATCCAGCAATTCGGATTTCACGAATAATTCAAGCCAGTATTCCGTTTCATAGCATTCCTTTAATGCAATTTGAAATTTGGCAATAAAGTCGGCTTTGCTATTAGCATAATTCGCTTCGTGAATATTGGCACCGATAGATGTAGAGGAGCGCTCTAATTGGTTTACAAGAGAATAATGTCCTTTGATACCGTCGCACATTTTTATAACTTTAACCGCAAATTCTGTGGATAGGTCGCGGAGCTTTGAACCAGTCATAGTAACACCGCCTTTCTACTATTATTATATCATACTTTAGATAGCTTTTCAAGTGAAATATTCGGCTGGCGCCGAATGTGAAATAATTTACTTCGTAAATTGTGAAATATTGCTCCTTCGTTGCAATGTGAAATGAAATTCGCCCATCACATTTGCGTAGCAAATATTTCACAGCGAAGCTATTTCACATGGCAAAGCCATATTTCACTCGCCGAAGGCGAATTTCGTTGAAAAAAGCACACATTGTCTTGGTAGACAAATGTGTGCTTTTTTCTGGTGGGGGATGGTGGATTCGGACCACCGAAGTCAGTGACAACAGATTTACAGTCTGCCCCCTTTGGCCGCTCGGGAAATCCCCCATTATTAACCGACCTATGCAGGTCGGTTCTTTGGAGCTGGTGATCGGAGTCGAACCAACAACCTGCTGATTACAAATCAGCTGCTCTGCCATTGAGCCACACCAGCAAAATTCGGAACGTGCCTATTATATCACATCACTTTCCTTTTGTCAACACCTTTTTTCACTTTTTTCAAAAAAATTTTTAGGTCTTAAAATTTCTCTGTTTTTAGCTTTTTTATATTCAAAAAAACCCCTTCTTTTCTGCCTCTGCAAACCGTCACTGTATATTTTCCCTCTATTTCAAAGCTGTCGTACGCAACCGATTCATCTTTTTCGCTGTCAAGCTCGTGTGACTGTCCACCTTTGTACTTATAATACGCTTCCTTTCTCGTCCAGACTGTCGCAAAGCCCTTGGCACTCTCTCCTGCTCTGATCTTTTCCATCTCCGAAAAAAATCTTTCCTTTATTCTTTCGTATTTCTTATCTGTCGGTATTTTTTCGATATCGACACCGACGTTTCCTTCTGTTGACACCGCACAGACCGCGTATTCTCCCGAATGTGACAGACTGAAGCTTATATCTTCTCTATTTAGGAAGTACGGTCGGCCGTATTCGTCCTTTTTATATTTCAGCGTAGAGGTGTTTTCATTGAACTCGTTTTTTAGGGTTTCCGCAAGCAAAATAAGAGCCGCGCAGCTTTCATTTATCGAAGCTCGGCTTTTTCTTTTTTTGATCTCCTCAATATATTCCCGGCAGTCAAAAACTCCGCAAAGCTGCTCGAGATCTATATTATTCGGTATTTTGCAACACGTCAACGCTTTCATTTTCTCACCTCTTTCATTCAAGTATATCACAAAAACAAAAAAATTTCAATTATTTTTATATTTTTGGCACTGTTTGGCACTTTATGGCACTGTCAGTTTTTATACCGCGTGTTAGAATCAACTCGCACAAGCAACCAAGGAGGTGAATCGTGTGCACAGATGATCTTGATACGATTTGTCAGATGAAGCGTCTACCCGAGCTTGCCGAAAAATATATTCTCGCCTGCCGCGAGGATAAGGACTTCGGAAAGCAGGGACGCTTCCCAAACATTGCAGGATTTTGCCGTTTCTTCGGCTTTCCCGGTGACTCGCTCGACAAAATAAAACGCGAGTATCCCGACAGCTATTCGGCTCTGTGCCTTATTTTCGAAGACGAGGCGCTGAACTCGGACGTTTCCGCGTCGGTACTATCGGCGTATCTTAAAAAACGTCTCGGTTACAGTGAGGAAAAAGAAAAAACCGACTCCTCGCTGAGCTTCGAACAATTAAAATTGGTTTTTGAGCATGACATCGTCGCCGACGGAGAATGAACCGAGGATAGTCAGAATACCCGGCAAACCAAGCCCGAAGCAAGCAGAATTTTTTGCCTCACGTGCAAAGTACACCGCATACGGCGGCGCTCGCGGCGGCGGAAAATCATGGGCTCTCAGGCGTAAGCTTGCCGCGCTCTGTCTGCGCTATCCCGGAATATCCTGTTTGCTTGTGCGTCGGACTATGGCAGAGCTCAAGACCAATCATCTTATCCCCATGCTCCGCGAATACGGCGCTTTTATGACCTATTCGGAGTCTGACAAACGCATCGTCTGCTCAAACGGCAGTACGATTTCTCTCGGATACTGTTCTTCCTCACGGGATACTCTCAGGTATCAAGGCCAGGAATTCGACATTATCGCCCTTGACGAAGCAACGCAATTTGGCGAACATCAATTTTCTGTTTTTAAGGCTTGTCTGCGAGGGGTAAACGAATTTCCAAAACGTATGTACCTGACCTGCAATCCGGGTGGGGTCGGACACGCATGGGTAAAACGTCTTTTTGTCGACCGTGATTTTCGCACAGGAGAAGACCCGAAGGATTATCTTTTTATACCCGCCGTTGTTTACGATAACAGCGTACTGATGTCGAGCTGTCCTGAATACACGGTACAGCTTGAAAGCCTTCCGCCACGTCTGCGCGACGCCTGGCTTTACGGTAAATGGAACGTATTTGAAGGGCAGTTCTTTCCCGAATTCGATATCGATCGCCACGTCACAGATAGCGCCGTCCCCACTAAAAAATTGCGGCACTTTATCTCGTTTGACTACGGCTTCGATATGCTCGCGGCGCTTCTTATCGCAGTTGACGGTGACAGACTTATCGTTGAATCAGAGTATTGCGCTCCAAATCTCACACTGTCGGAAGCCGCAGAACGGGTCGCTGCGCTGTCAGGAGGGCTTGCGGAATATGCCGTCGCGTCACCCGACCTGTGGAACCGAAGGCAGGACAGCGGAAAAAGCGGTTTTGAGATAATGCAACAGGTTAAAGGCATGCCGCCCATGACTCCTGCAGACGACCGTCGCATTCCCGGTTGGCGAATGCTTCGCGAATATCTTTCGATTTCATCCGGCGAGCCTCGTCTTATTATCTCAAGTCGTTGCTATGAGCTTATACGCTGTTTGCCCGCTCTTCTTTGCGATCCTTTACGTCCGGAGGATGCGTCGGGAGAGCCTCATTCGGTCACACACGCACCTGAAGCATTACGATATGCGGTCATGAGCCGTATAGCAATGCCTCACGGCAGAAGCGTCGGACAGTTTAGCTTTAGAAAGCGACCTAACGCGGCACGAAATTATTTAAACTGAAAGGACTTATATGTCAAAAAAAAGCAAAAACCATCAAACACACCATTTTACCCCAAACGGATTTGGAGGTATCGACCTCAAAAGTCCGACGCAAAATGCTTCGGAGGTCTACAATTTCAGAATAATGCCCGACGGTTCCATAATGAAGCGTCAAGGATTTAAAAGGCTCGCAACTCTTTCTGATTCGCCGTCTTACTTCGGTATATTCAATATAAATTCGTCGGAGGTCGGAATCGCCGTGATCGGAGATAAAATTTTTGAGGTCGATCTTGAAAGCGGCGAATCCATCCAATATCGACGTACTCTTGACGCAGAAGCAACGGTCTGCAATATCGTTTTCTATAATGAAAATATGTTGATATTTGACGGCACTCGAGTAAAACTCGTAAAAGACAGAGTGATAGTCGATCTTAAAGGCTATGCCCCTCTCTACGGTAAAGCGTGGCACCCACACGAGGGTGGGTCCGTGAATGAACAGCTCAATCTTGCATCAGACAGATATCGGGTAAATTATGCGCTTTCATTAGGCACCGATAAAATACGTTTGCCGAGCAACGTGAGCAATATTGATCACGTTGAGCTTAACGGAGAACCGCTATATAGTGAAAGCTACTCATTTAATACAAGCACCGGCTACGTATCCTCAAACTATTTTTCTTCAGATGGCGGAAGCGTTACATTTTGGGTCACCTTCGACAACACATACGCTTCTGCTCTGAACAGCTGCACTCAGGCACTGTCGGTCAGTTCAGGCAACAGTCCCGTTCTATTCTGCTACGGCAGAAACGATAGCAACAGTATCTATTGTCTCCGCTCCGTTCCTGTTTCAAAGGAAGAAAGGCAGAACCTATGCCGCGTCTATTCCGATGAATTTGAGCTTTATATTCCCTACGATAGCTCTTTCACAGTCGGCAGTGGTGCAAACACGATACGCGCGGTCATCCCATATGACGAACGTGTCATAGTCTTCACAGATCATGACGCATGGTTCGTTCCGATAATAAGCGACTCGGTAATGCCCCAACCGCTTAATAAAAGTATCGGTTGTTCTTCTCCTTACGGCGTCGCGTACTGCGGAGATTCCCCGGTTACACTTTGTCACGATCGTTTGTTTGTTTGGACCCCTACGCTTGATCCGTATAATCCATTAAATGCCGTCAGTGTTTCAAATTCAGTCAAACTTCCGACACATCGCTCCGACAAAGTCACAAAGGTATTCGTAAATCGCTATGATAATGAGCTTTGGATATTCAACGAAAGCTCTGAGACCGATAATATTTTGATCTACGACTATGAATCTGAAAAATGGTTCAGCTTCGGGGATTTCTATCCAAGCTTTATATTCAATTACAACGGTCAGGTTGGCTTTGTTGAAAGTAACGGAATTTTTCTGTTTGACGATAACGCGGTATGTGATGAAAGGGTCGAAGGACGTGTCCAATACATCGCGGCTGTATATACGTCGGCTTGGACAAAAATTGATGACACGGGTAAGATCAAACACGCAGACCGTCTTATCACAGAGGCGTATTCCGGCAGCAACGGAAGGATCGCCATAACGCTTCTTTATAATTACGGAACGAGAGATCAGGCCGCGTATTCCGCAATAGGTGCTTCGCTTTCTCCGCAGATATTCGTAAAACGACTGTCTCATTCACGATTCAGAGAACTTCGCTTCTCCATAATTGCAGACGGTGCTGACCGTGAGCGTATACATGATATTGCGCTCGAGCTTACAGTCGACGACGGAAATCAATACTGATTTTTAACAAGAAAGGAAATATACCATGAAAAACAACACAACATCTACCTGGCGACAGTATGAAGCCGGTAAGGATTACAAACGCCGCATAGGCCTTTACGAAACTGTCAGACGCAACGAACGGTATTACAGAGGAGATCAGTGGTATGGGTCGGCTCTTCCCGATCTTCCCCGCCCTATCTTCAACGTAATAAGACGTATTGTCGATTATCAGATATGCACCGTAATTTCGGGAAATCTTTATATCAACTACACCGACGAGGATCTTCCGTACGCCGACAATTCCGCAACACGGCAACTGATACTTTCGGGTACTGAGCTTCTTACAAAAAATGCGGCGTACCGTTGGGAGCGTGAAAAGCTCGATAACGTTATGTACCGTCTTATGCTCGATGCCGCTATCTCGGGAGACGGAGTTCTGTATTGCTGGTGGGATCCGTCTATTCGTACGGGACAGCCTTATTCAGGTGACATCGTAACCGAAACCGTCGACAATTCCAACCTTTTCGTTGCTGACGTCAACAGCACAGACCTGCAATCTCAAGAATACATCATTCTTTCGGGACGTGACAGCGTATGCTCACTAAGACGTGAAGCAAAAAAATACGGAGCTACCGAAAGCGAGATCAAAAAAATACTGCCCGACAGTGAATTCGACTTCGGTGCTGGAGACCTTTCCGAGTATGAGCTTGAGGACGAGGACTCGGCAAAAGCCACTTACCTTATAAAATTCTGGCGTGAGGACGGTTACGTTATGTTTGAAAAATCCACCCGCCACACAGTCATAAGACGCGGCTCTACCGGTATGAGACTTTATCCCGTCACCTATTTTAACTGGTATCCTACAAAGGATAGCTTCCACGGTACTCCGCCGGTTTCCGGAATGATAGCCAATCAGAAATTTATCAACAGAGCTTACGCTCTTATGATGAAACATATGACAGATACAGCGTTTTCAAAGGTGATTTACGATAAATCAAAAATACCCGAATGGTCAAACGAGGTAGGCGAGGCTATCGCCGCGCTTGGCGGAGGCAATATTTCCGATTCGGTATCTGTAGTCGGCGTCGGTCAGATGCAGGACGGTTATCTTGAGCTTATCGAAAACGCCATAGCCCTTACAAAAGAGCTTAACGGCGCTACCGACACGGCCCTCGGCAACACAGATCCAACCAACACAAGCGCGATACTTGCAATGCAGGAGGCGGCGCGTGTTCCTCTTATGCAGGTTCGTTCTTCACTTTGCCGCTGTATCGAGGAGCTTGCTTCCATCTGGGCTGAAATGATATTCCTTTATTACCCAAAGGATCGCCTTATCCCATACAAGGAAAACGGAGAGACACACGCCGAGTGCTTCTCATTTAAAAAAATGAAGGACGCGCTTATCTGCTCTCACGTTGAGGTAAGCAATATCGAACGTTCATCGCCCGTCGCGGTACAAAGTATTCTCGACAAGCTACTTGATGGCGGGCATATCGGTGCCGATACCTATATATCTCTCCTGCCGCAAGGCGTTATTCAGTCGAAAGAAGAAATTATAGAAAGCATTAAAAACGAAAGAGAAAGGAATAAAAGCATAAATGAACAGTGAAATTTTAGACCGAGAGGAAGCTATGGAGCTGTCTGACATCCCATTGTCAGACGAAGCAGAAACCGCCGAAATCGAGCCCGAAGATATACAGACTGACGAAAAGCCCTCGGTCGAAGAACCCGAAGATATGCCAAAGGAGGTCACAGCTTCCGAAGCAGAAAGCTATCTTAACGGACTTATACGTGAGGAACGTATATCAAACGAATATGAGGAATTTAAATCACTTTTCCCCGACGTGTCGGTCAGTGAGCTTCCGGACAGTGTGATTAACAGTATCAAAAACGGCGTTCCGCTCTCTGCGGCTTATGCGCTCTATGAACGCCGCCGTGCTATGTCCGAAGCCGTCGCTTCGGGAGTCAATCAAAAGAACTGTGAACTTTCCTTCGCGGTCAAAAACGGGAAGGCATCTGAAACATATTTTTCACCCGACGAGGTAAGGCAGATGTCAGCCTCGGAGGTCAAGGCAAATTATTCAAAAATAATTGACTCAATGAGTCATTGGAACTAAAATAAAAACTTAAAAATTTGGAGGAATTTTATGGCTATTACAAACTTTATTTCTACAGTATGGAGCGAAACTCTTTACGAGGAACTTGACAAACAGTATATCGCAGTACGTAACTGTAACCGTGATTTTGAAGGCGATATCAAGGAACAGGGCAGCAGAGTAAAGATCTGCGGCGTCGGAAACATCGACGTTTTCGATTACACAAAGAACACCGACATTACCGCTATGCAGACTCTGACCGATACGTCTGTTGACCTTGTTATAAGACGCGCACGAGCATTTAATTTTCAAATAGACGACATCGACCGCGCACAGTCCAACCCAAAACTTATGAAGGCTGCCATGAAGGTCGCCGCGTCAGCTCTCGCAAACGATGCCGATCAGTACGTATTCTCTCTCTATGACGACATTGAAGAGGATAACACTGTCCTTTGCGAGCTTGCAACTGCAGAAAACATCGTCGACCAGATCATTGCTGCAAGAGAACTGCTTTTCTACAGCAACGTCACAAACAACGACGAGATCGTACTTGAGGTCTCACCTCAGGTCGCATCTCTTATCCTCAAAGCAAAGATCTCGCTTTCCAACGACATCTCCGATACGGCTCTTTCAAGCGGCGTTCTCGGCACTATCGCAGGCTGTAAGGTATATGTTTCCAACAATATCCACACGCTTGACGGTTCGGGAGTACTGTATCACAAGTGTTTTATGAGAACAAAGCGCGCTATCGCATTCGCGGATCAGCTTTCCGAGATTGACGCATACCGTCCCGAATCGAGATTTGCAGATGCTGTCAAGGGTCTCCATCTCTACGGTGCTGAGATCATTTATCCGACAGAGATCGTTCTTCTCGACCTCGGTATCCCCTCTTAATGTCTGACATATGACGGTCAGGGATATTTATGATTCGGCGCTCAGTCTTATCGGTGAGAATGCCGAGCTTGGAAGCGATGCCGACTATTCGGAAAGAGCGCCATATATAGTCGCTATATTTTGCGACAAGGTTGCAAACATTGACCGCTCTTATCGCGAAACTCACGGACTTGAAGAGCAGAAATACTTTAATGCGGTCCGCCTCGGGCTCGACACAGATTTTCCGCTTTGCCCCCGTTTTACGGATTCGGCGGTCCACTATCTTGCCGCGATGCTCGTACTTTATGAAAACGAGGTGCTTCACGACAAGCTGTTTTCTATACAATGCGACCTGCTCGCTAAAGCAATAAGCGAAATACCTTGTTACAAGGAAAAGATCGTAAACGTATACTGTTGATATATTTTGGCTGCTTCAATGAAAATTGAGGCAGCCTCTTTAAGTTTTTATCAAAACATGGTTGAAATTTGACATTTTATGTGGTAGAATATTAACCGAGGAGTGGTTTTCTATGTTTTATATAAAAATTGCCGAGCTTAACATTTGCATTAACAACAAATATGCTTATCTAAAAGAATTGTGCCGTGACTATCTTACAGAATGCGACACGCCCAACCTTACTGTCTCTGTAACGGAAGCACAGATAAAGACCGAGCAAGAGGACTCGCTCTCGACGGGTGTCGTTGCAAGCGCGCCTTATGCCGAAAGCATCTGTATGTACCGCGAGATATGTAACCGTATACACGAATACGACGCCTTTCTGCTTCACGCATCGGTGATTGAATGTGACGGCAAGTCGTACGCCTTCGCGGCAACAAGCGGTACAGGAAAATCAACACATACGGGGCTCTGGCTGAGGCATTTCGGCGACCGCGCAAGAATTATAAACGGTGATAAACCGATCATGCGATTTGTAGGCGGTGAGCTTCGCGCATACGGAACTCCTTGGTGCGGTAAAGAGGGGTATAATATAAACGACAGCTCTCCTCTCGCAGCAATCTGCTTCCTTGAAAGAGGAAAAACAAATACCATACGAAGGCTTGAAAGCGACGAGTCTGTTATACGTCTTTTCCCTCAGGTACTCTTACCAACCGACGAGAGCGCCATCGACCTTCTTTTCCCTCTCATAGAAAAAATGATAGAAACTATACCTTGCTACTGCCTTGCATGTACCATATCCGATGAGGCGGTCACGGTAGCCTACAACGCTATGAGCAAAAACACTCAAGATAAATGAAAGGAATCTTCCTATGAAAAGAAAACCCGGCTTTATAGTCAGAAAAGTATCAGGACAAAACGTTGCCGTTGCTATCGGTGAGGCTTCAAAAAGCTTTCACGGAATGATCAAGCTTAACGACACGGGACTTATAATCTGGAACGCGCTCGCAAAGGACGTGACCGAGGATGATATCGTAGCCGATATCCTTGAGCAGTACGATGTTGCGCCCGAGCAAGCGGCAAAAGATGTACACAAATTCGTTGAGGTGCTTAAGAATGAAGGAATCGTTGTCGAGTGAGTTTTCTCTTGCCGATACCGAGGCTCTTATAGTAGAAGTGCTTGAATCGGGCGGAGAATTTGAACTGTACCCTCGCGGTACAAGTATGCTCCCGCTTATCGTTCAGGGACGCGATTCTGTCACGCTTGTAAAGCCCAACGGACGTCTTTTAGAAGACGATATAGCTTTTTACAAAAGGAAAGGCGGCAGCTTTATACTCCACAGAGTTATGTCTGTGGAAAAAGACAGCTATACGATGTGCGGCGATAATCAGCTCGTACTTGAACGAGGAATAACCGACGCGCAGATAATAGGTGTCGTTTCCTCGCTTTTTGTAAAAGGTAAAAAAATAAACGTAGCCGACAAACGCTATAAAAGTTATGTAAAACGTCGTAAAAACCTTAAATGGCGCCGCATACTTCTGAAATTTGCAATGCGCATTCCCTTCTCCGCACAATATCGCACAATTAAAAAGCAAAAAACGGCCTCAAGCTAAGGCCTTCATAGAACAACCCCGACAGATTTTTCATAAGTCTGTCGGGGTATCTTTTTGTCTTGACTTGAATGCAAAAGCTCCTAAATCAATTTTGCGATTTTATTCTCTCGCAACCTTTTCGTTTATAAGGCAAGCTCGGCAGAGGAATTGATCCTCTGCCGAGCTTTGTGTATTAACGAACCTTGTGTCAAGGTCGTTTTGAAGATTTTAAATTTTTCTGCGTTTTTAATTTTCTATTCTGCCTTACTTCACTATCGTCTCATTGGCGATAT
>JAZODV010000126.1:0-5564 GCA_045597185.1 Eubacteriales bacterium | reverse complement strand
TATAGAAACGCTTTCACGCAAGGACCGCGCAAATATCGAAGGTCAGCTTGATATGTTTTCTATGGCTTCAGCCTCGGTAAAAAAGCCCGAATTCGAATTTCCCGAAAGACCGGATCTTAGTCTGCGTGAAAAGCTTATGCTTGAAAAGGAATGTTCGGGAATGTATTTTTCGGGGCACCTCACCGATAGCTATAGCCTTTGTATTGAGTCTATCGGTGCAGAAAAAATATCCGATATAATATCAGACTTTGATGAGGACACACGAAAATATACCGACAAGCAGCAGGTTAAGCTCTGCGGTATAGTTTCCTCGGTTTCAAGAAAAACAACGAAAAACGGCTCGAATATGGCGTTCTTTAAGCTTGAGGATAGGTTTGGAGAGATCGAGTGTGTGGTATTTTCAAAGCAGTATGACAGATTTTCGCATCTTTTGACACTTGACAACGCGCTGTTTGTTGAGGGAAATCTTTCATTCAAGGACGACGAACCGCCGAGAGTGCTTTTATCATCTGCAGCCCCGCTTGTTGAAAACTCGAGATTTTCGATAAATATAACAGCAGAAGCAAAAGAAGAGCCGAAAAAATCACCCGAACCGACAGTGACAAAAACTGAAAATAAACAAAAAAAGCTTTATCTAAAAATTCCGTCTCTCGATTCTAACGAACACAAAAAATGTGAAAACCTTATTGAAATATTCCCGGGAAACACGCCTGTTGTGTATTTTGAGAGCTCGTCGCGCAAATATTTTGCCAGAAGCGGCGGCATCGCGCTGTCGGATTATCTTTTGTCGGTTCTCAAAAATTATGTCGGCGACGGTAACGTAATTTTTAAATAATCCCAACACGGCTGAAAAAATCAGCCGTGTTTTTTTGAATTTATATTTACAAATCAAAACAAATGTGTTATAATTCAAATTGCGACACAAGTTAATATCAAATCGGGAGAGCCATAGGTGTGCTTTTTTACTTCGGTAAAAATGCATGCTCTTGTTTCGCATACCTTTGGTCTACCCAATACGAAACACTTGTGTCGCAGCAATCGGAGCTTTGCGTTTTTCGGTGCGCAGCTCCGGCTGCGCACTTTTTAATCTTATAAGGAGAAAAGCAATGAAAAAGTTAAAATACTATGCAAACATGCCTGATGATGAACAAAATAGACAAGAAGTAAAATGTGACACTTGTGAATTATGCATGCCGGTAGCGTCTCTAAACGGTGAATGTGTTTGTGCCGGAAATTATTACGGAAAATCGGCAAGAGAACTCACGTTGAAAGAAATTGAATCTTGTACATCCTACAGTGAATCATTTACAGCTTTTATTGAGAAAGAAAAAAAACATAAAGAGTTAGGTCCAAAAGAATGAAAAAAATTTCTATATTACTACTAATTTGTATTGCCTTATTTTTTGTAAATTCATGTACCACACCGTTAAACAATGAAAGAAATACCGAAACAACAGAAATCAAAACTCCTATAAAGGAAATACAACTGTACAATCCGAACCACATAACCTTGGTTGTTGGAGAAACCACAAATCTAATCTATGAGGTATATCCATACAACACAGACGAAAATATATCAATTTCAATCGGAGATAACTCCATTATAAAATTACAAAACAACACCATAATAGCAAAATCAGTAGGCGAAACATATGTATCATTAAAATCACCTTCAAACAGAGCAATAAACCAAACGATAACAATAAAAGTCATTAATCAATTTGACAAAAACGCGTTTGAGCAAGTTAATGGTTCAAGCATAAGGCAAGCTTCGCTTACCTTATGCAGAAAAAAATATAACAAAAACTGGTTAGGCATCGAAAAAGACGTTGAATACTCCAATTATGCTGGAATAATTGTAAGATCGATTGCGGGAAATCATTATTTTATAACGAGTTATTCAATATTTACAGAAGAAAAGACTCATGAATATGAAGAGTTTTACGTTTTAGATTATTACAATAATCAATACACAATAACTATAGGAAATTACCACAAATATGCCGGAATTGCATTATGCTCATTTACTTCTCAAACGATTTATCCTACGTTTAGAGTTTATGAAAAAATGAATTATAGTGGAGATTTTGCAATAACTTTAGGGCAAAACGGGCTTAGTTACAGCCGCATAGAATCAATCGGCTATAAAGAAATTCTGTCCAGCGTATATAAAAGTGATGTGTTTTATCATTCATCCAGCTTTGATCAATTATTAATTGGATTACCCGTTTTCAACGAAAATGGAGACATAATAGGAATCAACATAGGTTATGAGCCAGATAGAATAACAGCAATCTCATCATTGGAAATAAAGGAACTCTTGGATAGCGTTTTCCAATAAAAAAGCAGAGCTTAAACTATGCTGTAAATATTTTTGCTGTAAATATTTTTTGCAAAGTATTGACAAATACGTTTACATTCGCTATAATAAAAACGAAGAGAGTACCGATGACGGCGCTCCCTCACATTTGGTTAAAGAAATAACCGCACGCTTTGGAAGGGTTGGGCGGTTATTTCTTTTTATTTTTGATATTTACTATACACATTATCACTGCTACAATTAAGTTACAGAAGAGGAAGAGATCTTCCCAAGTTATGTACATCCACATCACCTCCCTCTTTTGAGGAGGGCAAAAAGAAATAATTTTACACTTCCTCGACAGAATCGGGAAGCGCCGCCACCGTTTTAGCACTCTCTAAGGTCTCATAAGACATTTATGATTATACCATAATATTTTTTGTTGTCAATACCCATTTCTAATCCACTATAGTTTTTTTATCAAGAAATGCAAAATACATCCGTAATTCTTATTTCATTTATTAATTTCATTTTTCATTCCATTTCTTCCCTTTTCGGCTATTGCAAAATTTATTTTCTTGTGATATAATATAATAATATGAGGTAGTATTCCCAAAATTATCTTTGAGAGGAGACGCATAATGAAGATAATCGGGCTCACAGGTCCTAGCGGTGCAGGTAAAAGCCGTCTTTCTACGTATCTCTCAAAGGAAGGCATCCCAAGCATCAACGCCGACCACGTCTATCACAATCTGCTTATACCGCCCTCGCCGTGTCTTGACGCGCTTGCGGAATATTTCGGTGACGGTATTATAAATCCCGACGGTTCTCTTGACCGCCCCTCTCTTGCTTCAATCGTTTTCGCCGACGGAGCCGAAGAAAAGCGCGAAATGCTCAATAAAATAACACATCATTTCGTCATTGAAAAAATGCTCTCGATTATCGAAAAATATTCTAAAACCAAATCAGAGGCGATAATCGCCGACGTCCCCCTGCTTTTTGAGTCGGATTTTTATAAAAAATGCGATCTGACCGTAGCAGTCCTTGCAAACAGTCAGGTTCGTACAGACCGCATTATGAAGCGCGACGGGATAGACTTCTCTGCCGCATCTGCCAGAATCGCCGCGCAAAAGCCCGACGAGTTCTACACCTCACGTGCCGACATTACTGTCTACAACAATTCCGATGAAAGCTTACTTGAAGCAGAGGCGAAAAAAATCACCGATATCATACGAGGTTCAAAAAATGACGCGTAAAACGAAAATAACGGTTACGGTTCTTTTAATAATCGCGATATCTATTGCCGTAGGCTTCATATACGACGCGATAATGAACGCCTTTGAAAACAAAGAATATCCCAAAAAGCACGAGATTTCCGTCGCAGCTGCATCAAACAAATATGGCGTTCCCGAGGAAATAATCTATGCCGTTATAAAAACCGAAAGCGATTTCGACAAAAACGCCGAATCCGACGCAGGCGCTTGCGGTCTTATGCAGCTTATGCCCGAAACCTTTACCGACATGACGGGTATCGAACGTCCCACAAAAATAATAATGAAGGACGTTACAAACAATATTAACGCAGGTACAAAATACCTTGCTTATCTCTACGAGCGTTATGAAAATTGGGACACCGTTTTTGCAGCGTACAACGCAGGTCTTGGAAACGTTGATGACTGGCTTGCCGACAAAAAATACAGCTCCGACGGTATAACTCTTGATAATATTCCGTTCACCGAGACACGAAATTACGTCAGAAAGGTGAATACCGCGCTTGACGCTTACGAAAGACTTTATTGATTACATATTCATATACGAAAGGAAAAGATCATGGAAAACTCTATTAACTACAAAAAAAGAAATTTCTACAAGGACACCGACAGAGCCGATGCCGCTTATGAGTATGCAAAGGGCTACACCGCATATCTTGACGCATCCAAAACAGAGCGCGAGGCTGTTATCGAATCTGTAAAAATGGCTGAGGCTAACGGCTATAAGCCTTATTCCTTCGGTATGCCCCTCAAAGCGGGAGACAAGCTTTATTACAATAACCGAGGAAAAGCAATTTTCCTTTTCAGAATAGGTACCGAGGACATTTCTAACGGTATCCGTATTTCCGCCGCCCACATCGACTCTCCGAGAATCGACCTCAAACAGTGCCCTCTTTATGAAGAGGCGGGCATGGCATTCCTCAAAACACACTATTACGGCGGTATTCGTAAATATCAGTGGGTAACTCTTCCCCTGGCACTTCACGGTGTAGTTGTCAAGGCTGACGGTGAGATCGTTGACGTTGTTATAGGTGAAGATGAGTCCGATCCTATCTTCTACATCAACGACCTTCTTCCCCACCTCGGATATGAGCAGGGCAAAAAGCCTCTGAACGAAGCTATTCCCGGCGAAAAGCTCAATCTTCTTGTCGGTTCGCGTCCCGGTGAGGATTGCAACGTACGAGACAACGTTATGAAGATCCTTAACGAAAAATACGGAATTACAGAGGACGATTTCCTTTCCGCAGAGCTCTCCGCAGTTCCCACTGGCAAGGCACGTGACCTCGGTCTTGACCGTTCTCTTATCGCCGCTTACGGACACGACGACCGTTGCTGTGCATATCCCGCGCTCACCGCTATCCTTGACTGTGACGATCCGACGCATACCCTTATGTGTGTTCTCGTTGATAAAGAAGAGACAGGAAGCGACGGAGTTTCGGGTATGCAGTCAAAGCTCTTCTGCGACCTTATTGAAAACATCGCCGTAACTCTCGGCGGCAACACAGCACAGGTCCGTGCGGCTTCCAAATGTCTCTCTGCAGATGTTTCCTCCGCATACGATCCTAACTTCCCCGAAGCATTTGAAAAGCGCAACTGCTCCGAGATCAACTGCGGAACGGTTCTTGCAAAATATACAGGTGCACGAGGCAAATCAGGTACAAGCGACGCGTCGGCAGAATACCTTGGCTGGCTTAGACGTGCTATGGCTGAGTATGACGTTGTTTGGCAGTCCGGTGAGCTTGGAAAGGTAGATTTTGGCGGTGGCGGAACTGTTGCGAAATTCGTTGCAAACCTCAATATTGACACAGTTGACCTCGGTGTACCGGTAATCTCAATGCACGCTCCGAGTGAGGTCATTGCAAAATCCGACCTTTACGAAGCATATCGCGCATTTGACGCATTCTGCAGATTCTGATGGCAATAACCGACAAGCTTTGCGAGGTCGAAGCGAGATATTTCGAGGTTGAAAAGGCTCTTGCCGACCCGACCGCTCC
>JAZODV010000125.1:0-5698 GCA_045597185.1 Eubacteriales bacterium | reverse complement strand
CGGAGCTCCCGATCCTTCGGATAAAGTGACGGCTGCCATTGATACTTCTTTTAAAGTTGTTTTCGGTATTCTTCTGGGGATTGCTCTGCTTCTCGGCGTTCTCTGGCTTGTCAATTACTTCTTCAAGCTCATGAATAACGGCGTATCACTCTATTCCAAGATAAAGAGTAGCTCAAGCAAACCAAAACGGCGAAGACGCAGTAAAAAATAAATAAATCCCCGGGAGCTCCCCGGGGATAGAAAAATAAATTTTACAGGAGATGTATGTCAAAGAGAAAAACAGGTAAGTGGAACAGACGTCACGAATTCAAGTGGAAAAAGGCAACAAAAAGCACAAAAGGCCATCCGGCGTATATATTCGAAAGTCGTAAAAATCGAAGAAAATTTATGATCTTTACTCATTCAGAGACAACAGACGGTACGAAAAATATAGAATTAAAGCATAATATAGATTCGTCGGATCGTTCCAGAAAAAGTTATATGAGACCTTTTTACTTCATTGGAGAATACACAGATTTTGAAAAACCCTATAAAAATTATCGAATACATAGAGATGATATTCCTACGGTGAACACATACAAGAAAAGGTCTCAAAACAAGAAAAAATAAAAAAAAGAAGACGGCGACCATACGGCCCCGTGCGTCACAAATCCGAGGAATCTCGGCAGCGCCTCCGTCTTCGATAATTATTATATCACAAAATATAAAAAAGTCAATACAAAAAATTAAATTGGAGGTGTAAAAATTGGCTAATAATAAGAGATTTAAAAATCGTCGTAGAAAAAGTTCCAATAAGAGGACTTATGTTGGAAAAGAGTTTTATAAATATTTATGGGGATTATCTAAGAAAAATGCGGAAAGTGCGTATAAATATACGGAGACAAGGGCGGCTCAAATGGGGCGTAATATTTCTCCTTCGGAAAAACAAAAAGATATACGTGAAAGCACAAGATATGGGTATCATAAAGCAAAAAAAGATCTTAGGTTTATGCGCTTTTTGATTAACAACTACGATTCTGATATTAAGAATTTGTAATTTTACGCAAAAACAAATAACCAAAGCCCACCGGAAAAATCCCCGGTGGGCGTAGAAACAGAAAAATGAAAAAATACATAATTTACGCATTAAAGCTATTTCTTCTCGCTCTGATCGCGCTGATCCTCGGATACGTGGTCTTTGTGTTCGTGCATATATGAAGTTCAAAAACTTAACAAAAACAGAAAAAATATATACTGTCCTGATCCTCGGTCTTATGTTTGCTTCGCTCACATTGACCGTTTTTCGCTACGAGGAATCGCTAAAAAGGCTCGTCACGGCGTTTTTTGACCTTGGACGGTCATTCGGACTCTATATCCTCAAAATCTTCTTTAACGTCAAAAATACGCCCGTCAGAGCCTCGGTCCTCGACATTCCAAACATAGATATACAAAAATTCATACCGTTCGATCTCACTGAGCTCGAGCGCAAATGGCACGCTCTCTGGCCTGCGCTTGTCAAAAAAGAATGGCTGCTCTATTACCTGCAGTGGCTCAGTATTAAGCTAAGACTTTTCCTCATGGGCGTTCTCGCGTTTCTCCCGGTGGTGATCCTGATCGGTATGATATTCAAAAACATTATGCTCTCTCCAAGAGACTCTGAAGAGCATAATGCTGATTCCCGTCCTCTCAAGATCTTCAAAAAAATATGTCTCGTTCCCGGCAAGAAAATATACGTACGTATACGTGACTTTCTTTGGTTCTTCAAGGAAAAGAAAAAGCACGTTGTTGCACTTGCTCTGATCTGGATCATAAACCTTAATGTTGCGACAATAATCGTTGAATTCCTCGCGTTTTATTTGCATTTTGCCTGTGAATTCAAATTTACATATATACCCGGTCAGCTTTTAAAGCTGCTGATCGACTTGATAATCATGTTCTCCGGCGCACCGCTCGTCTTCTGGATCCTCGTCGGCTTCATAGTCTTTGATAAGATCCGAAAGCATATCGGATATGACCGCCTCGAGCATAACGAGCTTAAGAACCGAGGCTTTATAAATTCTCTTCCGATCGTCGTGCTTCTTTGCGGGCCTATGGGAGTATCCAAAACAACGATGCTTGCGGATATGGTCCTCTCTCAGAACGATATGTTCAGAGAAAAAGCTTGTGAAAAAATGTTCCAGATCCGTAACCGTTTTCCTCATTTCCCCTGGGTGATCCTCGAGGCTCGGCTTAAGGGGATGATACTGCGCGGAGATCTTCCAAACCTTGCTTTCGTCCGTTCCTGGATAAGAGAAAAGAAGCAGCGCGACAGCTTCGGTGCATACGTCGGCTGGTGCTTTGAATATGACCCTATGTTCCCGGACGTCTACGACGATCATCTTAAGATCTCGGATATCTGGGAGCTTATAGAAACGTACGCGCAGCTGTATTATATCTATACCTTTGATCGCTCTCTCACGGTAGCCAACTTCTCGGTGCGCGACGTGAACGACGTCGACGATATAGATAATTTTCCTCTGCGCCAATCTGATTTTTTCAGATGTCCTTCCGTTCCCCTTGAGGACGATGCCGGGCATTCTCTTATCCTTGACTTTGATATTCTTCGTCCCGGTGCTAAGGTTTCCCCGGATAGCGGCAATTACGGTCTTTTTGAATTCGGTGTCGTCGCGATCACCGAGGTCGGAAAAGAACGTGGAAATAACCTCGAGCTCAGAGAGACTAAGAAAAAGGCAGAATACGCAAACCAAAAGAATGACCTTTTCAATCAATGGCTCAAGATGTGCCGTCACAGCGCGACGGTAGATAACTTTCCCTTCATCAGAGTGCTCTGTGACGAACAGCGTCCGGAATCCTGGGGAGCTGACGCAAGAGATCTCGCAGCAGTCGTCTGGACCAGAGAGAAGGAAGAGCTTAAGATCACAATGCCGGGCTTCCTGTTCGGCGACATCCTCTATGACATGATAGCTCCCGGTTGGCTCAAATTCAGCAAGGAATACGCATATAACCGTGGAGACAACACTCTGACAATGTTTCTGCTTAAATCGCTTGTAACGTCCTTCCTGTGCCATAGAGAACGAATATACAACACCTTCGGGTATCACCGGCTACGGCTTGAGACCGAGCAAGGAACCATGGACGGTGAGCTTGAAGAGCATGAATATTTCATTTCGACTAAAAAAGACTACAGTAAAGTTTTCTCCACCGACTGTTTTTCCGATTACTCCGCGGAAAAGGCTCTTGCTTGCGCCAAGGGGCTCGGAGATCTCCCGGAGTACAAAACCGAACGTGCAACCTTTGACGAGCTCAGAGAGCAAAATTCGTACTTTGTACGTGGTCTTCTTGGAGAAGACTCCGACAAGGAAGGTAAATAAACGCCTAAGACACGGGGGCTGGGGTGTCCCCAGATTCAGCCGGGTGGGTGAGCTACACTTGCGGATGCGCTTCACTGCGGGCAGAGGGCGAAGCTTTAAGGTGAGGCTTCACCGCGTCATATCAACCCTTCCGAAGCTCGCGAGCGAGCTTCGGCTCTGAAAACGAACAATCCGACACCGACAGCCGCCGCAGGCTCGCCGCGGCGGTGTCGGTTCGGATCCGAAAACGATAATTTGAAAAGTCCTCGCGTGCGTGCGCGTATGCGCACGTGCGCGCGTTACTTGATCAGAACCTCAAAAACTACTCAAACCAAAAAAGAGAGGAGCGGAACCTATGCCTGAATATAATATAATCCAGGATTCCTACGGAAAGATCCTATGCGGCAAAAATTCATACATAGGCGACGTCTCTTTTGATGATGCAATAGAAGGCACACGCTATACTACAAAAATCAAGCATTACGGCAACGGCTATATTAAGCGCTATATGGCAAACGCGCCTATTTTCGGCATGTCTGTTCCTAAAGCGAAAAAAACGTCAAAAACACCTGATGTGAAAATATTTAAAGTAAAAAAGCTGTCAAAAAAAATCAAGGTAAAAAAATCATCAAAAACACTTAAGGTGACAAAACTGTCAAAAATACTTACTCGGAAAAATACACGTACCGTACGCGACAGAAAAGACAATATACGCCGAATGGCGGAGGCTGTCCATGACATCATTCTTCTCAATGAGGATCTTAAGTATTTTTTCACAGTTACTATAAATCCCAAGGATTTTGACAGCACTGATCCTATGGTAGTCGGCAAAAAAGTAAACCGTTGGCTCTGGAATCAGACGCAGCGTAAAGGCCTTAAGTATATCCTTCTCCCCGAATATCATCCCGAAAAAGGCGATAAAAAGATACATTTTCACGGTCTTATAAATGACGTATTCAATCTCGTTGACGGCGGCACGCGTATCGTCAAGGGCTTTACAAAGCCCGTAAAAACGTCAACGATAAAGCGCCTCAGAATACCGGAAAGCCGTATAAAGCAGATAGTTTACAACGTTCCTGAATGGAAACACGGCTTCACGACCGCGATCGAGGTCTACGGTTCCCGTCTTGCAATCGCAAGGTACGTAACGAAATACGTTACCAAGGCAGACGCAAATGATAACGCTAAGATCTTCGGCAAATATTATTGGAGCTCTAGGAGCTGCATACGTACGCCTCTGACTGAGCTTATAAACGATTACGGCGTATTCTTTGAGGACGCCGAGCACCTTAAAGCATACAACATTTTCGGCAATCAGTACATAAAATACGAGAACCAGGGCGGAGATCTCGACGAAAAGGCACTTGACGAATTCCTCGAAATGAATCCGCAGTTCTCCGACAGACTGACCGCAACAGAGTTTATAAAGAGCGCAAAATACGTCAAGAGCTATGATAAGATCGAGAAGCTTCTCGACCTTGAGACCGAGCTTGATCTTTATATACGCGAATACAACGCAAGAAAAGCTGCAGAAGAGGAACGTACACGCGAGGCCCGGGAAAAGCGAAAAGCGGAACGTCGTGCCAGACGTGCCGAACGTGAACGTCAGCTGACATTTGAATTCAAAACATTATAACTTTAAACCCTTTCTCTCCAAAAATCGGTTGACAGATTCGGGCGGTTGTGTTATAATAACAACTGCCCGATGGGTGTGGGATTAGAGGATCGCGATTATTGCGATCATTTCACAAATATGACGCCAATTCAGATTTATGAAATTTATGATATCGTGTATTAAGATCATCTAATCACCTCCCTTCGGGCAAAATTTACCTCAAAATTCAACACGACCGCCCGGAAATGTCAATGGGTTATAGGTAAGGGGCGGCTTAGAGGTGATTTTTGGAGAAAAAAGGGAGACAATAAGAAAATGGCAGGAAAAACATGTGCGATTTGCGGTAAACCGAGTGGAATGTATCCGCTTTGTGTGGCTTGCATGAAGGAAAAGAATAACGGAAACGTTGTAAAATGCGAAAAGTGCGGTGCCTGGCATCGCGCATCCGAGACTTGTGTCTGCTCGGCGCAGGCGGTGAAAACTCCGGAACCTGTAAAAAACGAAAAAGCAAAAGCTCCTGAGGGTATCGGTCAATGTATAATTTGTGGTGCGGATTCGGGAAGCAAATATTTTTGTAAGTCTTGTTACAGCAAGTTTAAAGACCATACGATACTTTTGAGAGTTACTAACTGCAGAGACTTTGAAATTGAAGAAAAATATGCAGACGGTGTTATCTATATGTGTAAGGACGGTCATAAGGTAAGAAGTAAATCCGAGAAAATGATTGATGATTTTCTTTTTGAAAATAAAATTT
>JAZODV010000124.1:0-4286 GCA_045597185.1 Eubacteriales bacterium | reverse complement strand
GATAGGAAAAACACCTCTTTTACGTCTTTCAAGACTTGAAAAGGAGCTTGGTATATCTGCAAAGATCGTTGCAAAGCTTGAATATTTTAACCCCGCAGGCTCGGTCAAGGACAGAGCTGCGCTCAAAATGCTTGACGATGCGGAAGCTACGGGAAAATTAAAACCCGATTCAGTAATTATTGAGCCTACGTCCGGTAACACAGGAATAGGACTTGCCATGATAGCCTCGCTTCGCGGCTACAGAGTGATCATAGTAATGCCCGAAAACATGTCGCTTGAGCGCCGTCAGCTTATGGCGGTATACGGCGCAGAGCTTGTATTGACCGATGCGGCTGGCGGAATGCCCGCGGCAATAGAGAAGGCAAACGAGCTTGCAAGAGAGATACCGAATTCATTTATACCCGACCAGTTTGGAAATCCGTCGAATGCGGCGGCGCATTTTGAAACCACGGGTCCCGAAATATACGCAGACACAGACGGCGAGCTTGACGCTTTTGTCGCAGGTGTCGGTACAGGTGGAACGCTGACGGGTATCGGACGGTATCTGAAAATAAAAAATTCGGATATTAAAATTATCGCGGTAGAGCCGAGCGCATCCCCCGTGCTTTCGGGAGGAAAAGCAGGCGCGCATAAGCTGCAGGGAATCGGAGGCGGCTTTGTTCCCCGAGTGCTTGACACCGATATATACGACGAAATTATGACCGTAACGGATGACGACGCGTACGAAATGACACGCCTCGTCTGCAAAAAAGAGGGAATATTCGTCGGAATTTCGTCGGGTGCGGCACTCTCGGCGGCGGTAGAGCTTGGAAAACGTCCCGAATACGCAGATAAAACAATAGTCGTTTTGCTCCCCGACACGGGAATGAGATATATTTCGGCACTATTTTAATAAAAAAGCACGGAGATCCGTGCTTTTTTAATTTAACGTTAACCGTACAATATCACGGTCGGTGAGAAGTGACTGTGAGCCGTACAGAAAAAGCGCGGAATCGCATTTTTCGGCGATTTTATAAATGTCTCCCGAAAAATATCTCGGATCGACGATTTCAAGCTCAAAATGGAGTGCGAGAAAGGGAACTATCGCATTGGCATAGCTGTCTTTTATTATGAGCAGACGTGGCTTGGCTTCGTTTGCTTCTATTGTCAGATGAGCGTGATTTCCACCTAAAAATACCGCATATTTGTCCTTTTTCTCGAGTGCCGACATGTCGTAAAATTTTTCGTCGCCACTGTATCTTAACAGCGTTATACTGTCTGGCGGTGTTGAGTAAAGTCCCGATTTTGAGTAGGTAGTTCCGTAAAAATCATTTGAAACAGTCACCTTTGTGAATTTTTCAATTCCGTAAGGCGTATATTCGAGTTTTTCACCGAGATACATGTAAGCAAGATACGCGCCGTACGCTGTCCAATGGTGGTCGGTATTGAACCATGTGCTGTCCTGACAGTCAAGCGCATCGCGCAGATATACGGTATTGTTTGTGTCTATATTTAATGATTCGACAGAAAAAAGCGAGGGCAAGTCTTTTTCGTGCATTTCTGCGGCAAACGGCACTACGGAAACCATGGTTTTCACACCGTTATTTTCAAAATTTTCGGAAATAAGATTTATTGCTTCTGCGGTTTCTTTAAGATTTTCGAGTTTATATTTTGAAAAATCGGGCCTTTCGGAAAGGACTCCGTTTTGACCGATAATAACACCGTTGACTTCGTTTTTTTGCATTAGCTTTTCACAATTTGACCTGAGCTCTATAAATTTTTCGCGAAAAGGGAAGGAATCGGAAATAAATTCCGCAAGTTCTTTTGTGAATTTTCCGCTTAGCAAAGAATCTGCAGAAAGCTCCGGCACATTGGCTAAAAATCGGTTCTCGTTTTCCGAAAATCCGCTTTTTTGAAAGAGCCACACCGAGCTACCGAGAATTATGACAGAACTTAACGCAAGAATTATAAGTACTACACCACAAAAACGGCGTAGCGGTTCATTATTTGTTTTGTTTTTCTGTATTTCAAATAAATACTTGGCTTCCTCGTTTGCGGGATTCACGTGTATACCTCAAATAAAAAAACAGTACATCAATATGATGTACTGTTTTTTATTTATTATTCTTTCTCTTCAGAAAGATGTACGGTAACTATATATCCGCCTTTGTTGTCACTCGAAACATCGTAACCGTAATTGGATGGAACGTCTATCTTGCTGTTTTCCTCTACAAAGTAAACCGCGTAGATGTTTCCGTCATCTCCCTTGATCTCAAGCATATCCTGGGATGAGTGCTTCTTGACCTCGCTGAGATACTGATCAAAGCTTATGTCGTTCTTTTCAATATAAGTTGCGTGAGCTGCACCGACATATCTGAACTGAGTGGAAGGTATGTTTTCGTCCGAATCATTGGGGTCAAGATCGGAGTTGATAAACCCATATTTTGCACAGTTCTTATTAAGCCAATCGCTTACCTTCTTATTTGATGTGAGCTGCATTGATGACCCATTTACCGAAAGCTTGATATAAACCGAGCTTCCAAGCTCTTGAACGTAATCACATTCAAGGGTGCCGCTTTTTGGCACGAAATAACCGTATGCCAAAAGTATATCTTCGCACTCCGTCGCAGTGTAAAGGTCGGATGTCATCTCGTTAAAGGCTTTTATGACCTCGGGCAAAAGCGTTATCTTACCTGAGTCAAGGAACTGATATTTGGTGGTATATTTTGAGTTTCCTTCTTTGAGCTCTGCATTGTAGTCATATACGTTTACCACACTACTGATTGCATTTTGCTTTGCGGAAGATGAGATGGGATAGGTTTTATTAACTGTATTCAGATAATAATTTTCTTCTATCTCGGAAACCGAAATTTTTTCAAATTTGATCTTTTCGTTGACTTTTTCGTCATCTTCATCATTAAGACTGTATACTATCTCGGTGATAATTACAGCAGAGAAGAGCAGGATCACCGCGATGGCGAGAGCGAAAATTGAAATTGTAATTATTTTTTTTGCATCGGGCTTGTTTTTGTTGCCCTTTGGCGATTCTGGCGCTTTTTGTACCGTTTCGAAATTACGGGTTCCTTCGTTATCGTTCATGCGTTCCTCCTCTTATGATCTTTATGCTGTGAAAAAGTTATTTGTCGCCCTTATCTTTTGACTTTCTGTCAAATCTCTTTTTAGGTTTATCGGATTTTTCGATGGGCTTGTCTGCAAATTCGGGCATTGCGTCACGAATAGAGAAGTCCATACGTCCCTTTGAGTCAAGACCGATATACTTTACGTTTACCGTGTCGCCAATCTTGAGAACGTCCTCGACCTTGTCGATTCTGTGATCGGTAACCTTGGAAATGTGAACCATTCCTTCACGTCCGGGAGCGTACTCTACGAAGCAACCGAACTCCTTGATGTTTGTAACCGTACCGGTATATATAGCACCCTCGACAGGCTCGAATACGATAGCGTCGATCCTTGCCTTTGCGGCGTATGCGTCATCGCGGTTAACTGCTGCGATGAATACTGAGCCGTCATCCTGAATGTCTATCTTCGCGTTTGTATCCGCGCAGATCTTCTGAATGACCTCGCCGCCCTTACCGATGACCTCACGGATCTTCTCGGGCTTGATGGTCATAGAGATCATCTTGGGAGCCCACTCGGAAACCTCTTCGCGAGGCTCTGCGATCGCTTTGAGCATAACTTCATCGATGATGTAGTCACGTGCTGCGTGAGTCTTTGCAAATGCTTCCTTGATTATTTCGGGTGTAAGACCGTCTACCTTAAGGTCCATCTGAATTGCTGTGATACCCTTGTGAGTACCTGCAACCTTGAAGTCCATATCACCGTAGAAGTCCTCAACGCCCTGAATGTCAACCATCGTCATAAAGCTTCCGTCGTCCTTTGTAATAAGACCGCACGAAATACCCGCAACGGGAGCTTTGATCGGAACACCTGCGTCCATAAGAGCGAGCGTTGATCCGCAGATAGATGCCTGCGATGTCGAACCGTTGGAGGAAATTACCTCTGAAACGAGACGGATAGCATAGGGGAATTCCTGCTCGGAGGGAAGAACGGGAACAAGAGCTCTTTCAGCAAGAGCACCGTGACCTATCTCACGTCTTCCGGGGCTTCTTGTGGCTTTAGCTTCACCAACAGAGTAGCCGGGCATATTGTAGTGGTGCATATATCTCTTTGTCATCTCGGTGTCGATGCCGTCAAGCTCCTGAGAATCCTTGAGAGTTCCGAGAGTTGCAACAGTGAGAACCTGTGTTTGACCTCTTGTGAACATACCCGAACCGTGAACACGGGGA
>JAZODV010000123.1:0-4706 GCA_045597185.1 Eubacteriales bacterium | reverse complement strand
TTAAGGGTGCGTCAAATTCGGCATATATCTACAACACGAAATTTTTTGAGCTTAAAGACGTAAAACCGAAAGAAAATACGGAGAATGTATGACTGACAAAAAAATAAAAATAGCCGCGATAGTCGGACCGACCGCCTGCGGCAAGACGTCTTTATCGGTCGAGCTCGCAAGGGCACTTGACGGTGAGATCGTCTGCTGTGACTCAATGCAGGTGTATAAAGAAATGTATATAGGTACAGCCGCGCCGACTGCCGAAGAGATGGGGGGAGTTCCGCATCATCTTTTTGCATCCATCGAGCCGAACATTGCCTTTTCCTGCTCAGATTATGCGTCCGCGGCAGACGAGGCGATAAAAGAGATAGCGTCACGAGGAAAGCTTCCGATACTTGTCGGCGGAACGGGACTCTATCTTGACAGTCTTCTTCTCGGTTGCGGAGACAGCTCTGCCGCACCTGATGAAGCCTTCAGAAACGAAATGAAAAAAATTGCCGAAGAGCAGGGGAATGAGGCGCTTCACGCGCTTCTTGCCGAAAAAGACCCCGAAGCCGCGGCTGCTATACATCCGAATAACGTAAAACGTGTGATTCGTGCACTTGAGATATGCAATTCTTGCGGCACAAAAACAGAATACGACAAGCGCGCACGAAGCGGAATGAGATATGACGCGACGATCGTTGGCATCAATTACAGTGACCGTTCTTTGCTTTACGATCGAATAAACCGACGCATTGACAAAATGCTCGACGAGGGACTTGTCGATGAGACGAAAAGGCTTTTGGAGCTCGGAGTTTTTGAAACAAACTCCACGGCGGCGCAGGCGATAGGATACAAGGAAATACTGCCCTATATACGAGGAGACGAGGAGCTTTCGGTATCTGCCGAAAGACTGAAAACCGCAACGCGTCACTATGCAAAAAGACAGCTTACGTGGTTCTCGGCAAAGGAATACGTCGAGTGGGTGTGCGCCGACGGTATAGAAAACGAAAAAATATTTAAAAATATTGTAAAAAATATTATAAAACTATTTAATATTTAACTGTTTTGTGATATAATAAATCAAATATAGTGAAGAGTTGTTTTGGGGAGGCGTGACGTGCAAAAAAATCAGGCAAAAAAAACCAAACACGTCAGAATAACGCTGGTATGGATAGCTCTCGCCTGTATTTTGACGTTTTACGTGCTTTATCACTTGGTCAAGGGGTTCACCCCTGCACTTAGTACCGATACTGCAGTAAGAGCTATCGAAACGGTGGTACGTAATTACGACGCTTATATTATGAGAAACGAAACGGTTTTGATGTCGGAAAACGGCGGATACTGTGACTATTTGATAGACGACGGAGATTATTCGAAAACAGCTGCCGAGCTTGCGAGGGTGTATGAGTCTAGCAATAAAGAGGTTGTCGCGCGGATAGCCGAAATAGACGAGCGGATAGAACTTCTTCACGAGTGCGCGAGATATGCAGTTATCAAGGCAGAGCGTGAGAAGACAGCAGACGGCTACAATGGCATTATTACTTCGCTCCGTGATGAAAATATAGGCGATGCGCTCGGCAGAGCTGACAGTGTCATTGAAAGTATGTACACTCTCGAAATAAACACGGGCATGTCTTCGGATATCGCAAAAAAAATTGCTGAAGCTGAGGCAGAGATAGAAACACTGACTTCCGAAAGAGAAATGCTTTGCCGTTCTCTCGGTTCGTATTCATCGGTAATATCGAACGGTACGGGATGCTTTTTCCATGGTGCTGACGGCTATGAGGAGATATATTCGAGCCGTAATATAGGAACTGTGACCCTGGCTGAGCTTAAGGAAACCTTAAAAAAAGAGCCGAAAAGAATCCAGGGTGCGATCGGAACTTATATGTCTGATTATACTTGGTATATAGCTATACCGACAACGATGAGTGAAACGGTGTATTTTACAGAAGGAAACAGTTATACGGTGAATTTCAAATATACGTCGGGTATAACGCTTAATATGGAGCTATACAGAATAGTACGTGACGGAAACGATACCGACGCCGTTATGATATTCTCGTCGTCAACTTTTCCAAAAGGATTTGACAGGTCGAGGATCCAGAGCGTCGAGATAGAAGTCGCAAGCTACAGGGGTAATCGTATATCTGTCAAGGCTCTTGCCGAAAACAATGGAAACGTCGGCGTTTGGATACTGTCGGACGGCAAAATATCCTGGAGAAACGTAGCTGTTTTATATAAAAACGAGCTGTATGCAATAGCTCTTGACCCGACCGATATGACAGAGGACGGGAAAACCGAAAATTCTTTGAGTCTTAACGATACGTATGTGCTATCGGGAAAAGGACTCTATGAAGGGAAGCTTATAAATTGACCGATCTTTCATATATCGACCGTAACGTAGAGACGGTCAGAGAAAAAATTAAAAAAGCGGCTATGGCGGCAGGGCGGAACCCCGAGGATATAACTCTTTTGGCTGCGGTCAAGTACGCTGATGCCGAGGAGATACAAAGACTTTACGACTGCGGCATACGGTTTGTCGGTGAGAATCGAGTACAGCAGTTTACCGAACATCTCGGAATCGAGGGGTATGACAAGTTCGGCGTGCATTTTATCGGCACGCTACAGACAAATAAAGTAAAGTATCTTGTCGGTAGAGTTGATCTGATAGAATCGGTAGACAGCGAAAAACTTGCATCCGAAATAGACCGCGTCTCTAAAAAGAATGGCGTTGTAACCGATGTGCTGTGTGAAATAAATTCGGGGCGTGAGCCGAATAAAAGCGGAGTTATGCCTGAAAAAGCAGAGGAGCTTTGCGAAAAAATAAAGAATTTTTCAAATCTTAGGCTGCGAGGATTTATGACAATGGCGCCTTTAGGGGTAACGGGTGACGAATATAGAAAATATTTTGGAGAAACTTATCGTTTGTCCCTTGACATTTGGCGAAAAACGATACATAATATAGAAGAGGAGCCTATTCTGTCGATGGGCATGAGCCAAAGCTTCGAGGAAGCGATACTTGAGGGCGCAAACGTTGTTCGCGTCGGTCGCGGACTTTTTGAAAAAAGTAATTAAAAAATAAAAAATATCACAAAAACAAAAAACGGAGGACGGTTATGAATTTCTTTAAAAAGCGCGTAAAGGACGATTACTCATACGACGAGGACTTTATTGACAACGATTACTACGTTGATAAGGAGTCAAGCGTGGTAGAGGATGAGATCGAAGATTCAAGCAAATCTGGAGTATCCTTCACCGGCGGAAGCTCGCCTGTAGCACTCAAGGTCGTAAAGCCGAAGAGCTTTGATGAAGCCACCACTATCGCAGACTATATAGCAGAGGGAAGCACAGTGCTTCTCAACATTGATAATATGGACAGAAACGCTACCAAGCGTATGCTGGACTTTCTCATGGGCGCAACTCACGTTCTCGGCGGAACCATGAATATGGTAACCGGCGGTACGTTCGTATTTGCTCCGAGAAGCGTTGGCGTTTCCGAGGTTTCCGCAGAAGAAGAGGCTGAGGAAGAGATCACCGATGAGATCCAAGGAGCCGATATTTCGGTTATCGACTAAGATCTGTAATACTGCCGGGAAATGCGAAATTTTAGGCATTTCCCGGAATATTTGTTTTTTGAAATCAATTTAAGGAGACATAAAAAGATGTCAAAGGATTATACAAGTACTCTGAATCTGCCCAAAACAGAGTTTTCAATGAGGGCAAATCTTCCTCAGAGAGAGCCTGAAATGATAAAGGCTTGGGAAGAGAAAAAGCTTTATAACAAGATGCTCGAAAATGCAGAAGGCAAGCCTTCGTTCATTCTTCACGACGGTCCTCCCTTTTCGAACGGATTTATTCATATGGGACACGCTCTCAATAAGGTTCTGAAGGATTTTATCGTTCGCAGCCACGCAATGATGGGATATTATACGCCTTACGTTCCCGGTTGGGATAACCACGGTCTTCCCATTGAACGCGCTATTGAGAATTCCAAGAAAAAGCTGAACAAGGATATGACTGTTCCCGAGTTCAGAAAGGCTTGCGAGGAGTTTGCTGAGGATTTCATTCAGAAGCAGATGTCGGGCTTTAAGAGACTTGGCGTTGTCGGGGATTGGGAGCACCCTTACCGCACAATGGATAAGCGATTCGAGGCTCAAGAGGTTAAGGTGTTCGGACGTATGTTCGATAAGGGCTATATTTATAAGGCACTTAAGCCCGTTACCTGGTGCCCCTTCTGCGCAACTGCGGTCGCCGAGGCGGACATTGAGTATAAGGATGATAACTGTACTTCGGTATACGTAAAATTTCCCATAAAAGACGATCTTGGTAAGCTTTCGGATTTTGATCTTTCCAAGACGTATTTCGTTATCTGGACAACGACTATCTGGACGCTGCCCGGAAATATGGCTATCTGTCTGCATCCCCGCGACAGCTACGTTCTTGTCAAGGCGGAGAACGGCGAGACCTATATTATGGCAGAGGCACTTATGGAGAAGACGATGAAGATGGGAGGCTTCACGAATTATGAAGTTCTCGCAACCTATCCCGGCGCATTCTTTGAGAATATGCTCGCAAAGCATCCGTTCCTCGATAAGACCTCTCGCTTGGTTTACGCTGAGTACGTCACTATGGATTCCGGTACAGGTTGCGTTCATACGGCTCCCGGCTTTGGTGCGGACGACTATCAGACTTGCATGAGATACGGAATGGATCTCGTCGTTCCCGTT
>JAZODV010000122.1:0-12055 GCA_045597185.1 Eubacteriales bacterium | reverse complement strand
AGGCGGTGATCTCATAAAAAGCAAAATAAAGATTGCGTTTCCTACAGTGCTTTCTCTGGCTCTTTTATTTATTTTCACAGATAAAGTTATGCTTTGC
The DNA here is from genome assembly GCA_045597185.1 of Eubacteriales bacterium. Lineage (GTDB taxonomy): Bacteria > Bacillota > Clostridia > Oscillospirales > CAG-272 > RGIG3994. Next base: position 11,958 of record JAZODV010000122.1, on the reverse strand, counting down.
GCAGTAATATCGGCAACTCTGCTTCACGAGCTTGGACACATTTTTGGAGCAATACTTACGAAAATAAAAATAACGCGCTTCTCGGTAGACCTGCTCGGAGCAAGGCTTGACACGGGAAGAACACTGATATCCTATACAGATGAGATAATTTTATCTGCCGCAGGTCCGTTTTTCAATATTCTGTCGGTAATAGCCTTTCACGGCATTACTCTTCCTTTTTTTATGCACTTTACGGCAGCATCTCTAAGTCTTGCGGTTCTGAACCTTTTACCTATCGAGACCTTTGACGGCGGACGCATACTCTACTGCTTTTTATCAAAAATTTCAAGCAACGACAGCGCGGCATTGCTTCTTCGCGCGCTTTCGTTTATCTGTTTGTTTATTCTCTGGTGCATTTCGGTATATTTTTTAATAAGATCATCAAGCTCGCTGTCGCTTTTTATGTTTTCTTTGACTCTTTTCAACCGACTTTTTTTGCCGAATAAAGAGAATTTATGAGAAAAAGCAAGTATTGTAAAGAAATCGTCGGTCTATTTACAGATAAACACCGATAACCATGTTTATTGGCGAATAATCACGAATTTTACGGAATTTTGCAAAATCTATTGCAATTAGGGCAATTATCTGCTACAATATATACTTGGAAGACTATTTGACGTATCTTTTTTATCAAGAAAACGTCAGACCTTTCCGAAATAATCAATTATTTTGAAGGGGTATTTATGGGAAATGGAAAAAAAGCTCATTGAACTTAGAAACATTACCAAATCATTTGACGGAGAGGCTATTCTCCGCGGTATCGATCTTGACATTTACGACGGAGAATTCGTAACCTTTTTAGGTCCGTCGGGATGCGGCAAGACAACCACTCTCCGTATAATCGCGGGATTTGTTACTCAGGATGACGGAGACGTATGCTTTGACGGAGAAACAATAAACGATCTCCCTCCTCACAAGCGTCAATTAAATACGGTTTTTCAGCGTTACGCGCTTTTTCCTCACTTAAATGTTTATGAAAATGTCGCGTTCGGTCTGCGTCTGCGCAAGCCGAAGATCAAAGAAGACGTAATACGCGCACAGGTTGAAGAAATGCTCGCTCTTGTTAACCTTCGCGGCTTTGAAAAGCGACATATCTCAACGCTTTCGGGCGGTCAGCAGCAGCGTGTTGCAATAGCCCGAGCTCTTATAAATAAGCCCAAGGTCCTTCTTTTGGACGAGCCTCTCGGCGCGCTCGACTTAAAGCTCCGTAAGGACATGCAGAAGGAGCTTAAGGCGATACAGAAGCAGACGGGTATTACCTTTATTTACGTAACTCACGACCAAGAGGAAGCTCTTACTATGTCGGACAAGGTCGTTGTTATGGCAGACGGTAAGATACAGCAGATAGGAACACCTACCGACGTATACAACGAGCCCGAAAACGCCTTTGTTGCCGACTTTATCGGTGAGAGTAATATTCTTGACGGCACTATGCTTGATGATTTCAAGGTTCGCTTTGCAGGTCACACGTTCGTGTGCGTCGATAAGGGCTTTGACAAAAATGAGCAGGTAGACGTGGTTATACGCCCCGAGGACGTTGACGTTGTGGCTATTGAAAAAGGAATGCTCACAGGGCAAGTCTATTCTGTCACCTTCAAGGGCGACTACTATGAAATAATCGTTGACGTCAAAGGCTTCAAATGGATGCTTGAGACCTCGGATTTTGTTGCAGAGGACACCGTTATCGGTATTCACATTGAGCCCGAGGCAATACACGTTATGAAAAAATCCGAATATTCGGGTAGGTTCGGTGACTATTCCACCTACAGTGAAGAGGCAGATCATCTGTCCGACCCTGAGCCCGAAGACAGCGAAGAAGTTACCGAGGACGACGAAAGATGAAGAAAAGCACAGCAAAGACGGTCCTTTTCAACACTCCGTATTCGGTATGGGCGGCAATATTTATCATAATTCCCTTGATCTTCGTCGTTTACTACTCCTTTTGGGATGCCGATGCCGGCAAGATCACATTTGAATACATAAAGCGCTTTGGAACCGCAACGTATCTGCGTTCTTTTATGCTGTCGGTGCTTCTGTCTCTGGCAGCAACGGCTATAGCTCTTGTGCTTGCGTACCCATTTGCGTATTTTCTTTCAAGAATGAAACCCAAATCACAGCAGATACAGATGATACTCATAATGCTTCCAATGTGGATGAATATGCTTATCAGAACCTACTCGTGGTCGAACATCCTTGAAAACAACGGTATTCTTAACTACTTACTCGGACTTATCGGAATAGGACCTGTAAATTTTCTCGGCTCGTACGGCGCCGTAATTCTCGGTATGGTATACAATTACCTGCCTTATATGATACTCCCGATATACACGGGAATGTCAAAAATAGAACAGCCTCTGCTCGAAGCCGCAGACGACCTTGGCTGCACAGGCTTTCAGAAGCTGCGTCACGTTATCTTTCCTCTCTCGATTCCCGGCGTGATATCGGGTATTATAATGGTATTTGTACCGTCGATATCCACATTTTATATCTCGCAGAGAATGTCGAACGGACAGATAATGCTTATCGGTGATATAATCGAAATGCAGATAAAAGAACATTCCGCCGCAGAGGGTCTCAATATAGGCTCGGCAATGGCGTTTATCCTTATGGTCATAATTCTTATCTGCACCTTCATTATGAACAAATATTCTGACGACAGCGCGGGAGGTATGGTATGAGAAACTTCTGGCGTACTCTCTTTATGGTGCTGATATACGCATTTTTATTCGCACCGCTGCTCGTTATGATATTTTTCTCGTTCAACGCGGGAAAATCCACCTCGGTATTTTCGGGATTTTCGCCGAGATGGTATATTGAGCTTATACAAAACGGAAAATACCTCAGCGAATACCTTGCAAATTCAATTAAGCTCGCAATAGCCTCGTCGGTTATTGCCACGGTTTTCGGAACACTTGCCGCAATGGGCATACACCGTATCAAATCAAAGCGTGCAAAAGCCGCTATAGAGGCGGTAAATAACGTTCCCATGATGAACCCCGATATCGTTACAGGAGTATCTATGATGCTTCTCTTCGTTTTCGTCGGAACTATGCTCGGAACCACACAGAAGGTCAATTTCTGGACACTTCTTATAGCCCACATCACCTTCAATCTGCCATACGTTATACTCAATGTTATGCCTCGTCTTAGGTCTGCCGACCGAAGTCTTACCGAAGCCGCAATGGACCTTGGCTGCAGTCCCTCGCGCGCCTTCTTCAAGGTCACATTGCCTCAGATACTCCCCGGTGTATTTTCGGGTCTGCTTATGGCGTTTACGCTGTCGTTTGATGATTTCGTTATCAGCTACTACACAAGCGGAGTTGACTACGTAACGCTTCCCGTTTATATCTATTCACTCGTCAAAAAGACGGTGACTCCCGATATATACGCACTTTACTCGATAATTCTGATACTTATTCTTCTTCTGCTCATCGGATACAACTTTATGAAATCCGACCCGGTGGAAAAGAAGCCTGTAGAAAAAGAAAAATCGTACAGAGTAAAAAAGATAGTTGCGATAGTTACGTCTGTCGCGGTTCTTCTTCCCTGCTGTCTCATTCTTTTCTCGAACAGATCGACAAACGACTCTGTTGACCGAGAAAATCTGCAAGGAACGTATACGACCGATTACGCAGGTACAACACTTAACGTCTACAACTGGACAGAGTATATCTCCGACGGCGGCGAGGGCTCGCTTGACGTTATCGCGGCGTTTGAGCGTCTTACCGGTATCAAGGTCAACTACAACACCTACGAGAGCAACGAGGTAATGTATTCAAAGCTTGTCAGCGGCTCGGTATCGTATGACGTAATAATTCCGTCCGACTATATGATACACCGTCTCAAGGACGAAAACCGTCTAATGAAGCTCGATTTCGGTAAAATAACAAACTACGGCCTCATTGACGAAAAGTATAAGGATCTGTATTTTGACCCGAACAATGAATATTCGGTTCCGTATAACGTCGGTCTTGTGGGTCTTATCTACAATTCCGCAGAGATAGAAAAAACTCCCGATAGCTGGTCTGTTATGTGGGATGCCGCATATACGAACAACATACTCAACTTCAACAATCCGCGTGATGCCTTTGCTATATCGCAATTGCTTCTCGGAATAGACCTTAACTCTGAAGAAAAGAGCGATTGGGAGGCTGCCGCAAACAAGCTCAAGGAGCAGAAATCGGTACTTCAGGGCTACGTTATGGACGAGGTGTTCAACAAAATGGAATCGGGCAACGCTCTGCTCGCCCCCTACTACGCAGGAGATTTTCTGACTATGTACGGTGAAAATTCCGACCTCGACCTCACGTATCCAAAGGAAGGCACAAACATTTTTGTGGATTCGCTTTGTATTCCCGAAACCTGTCAGAATTACGAAGCCGCGCTTATGTTCATCAACTTTATGCTTGAACCCGAGGTTGCAACCGCAAATGCCGAATATATCTGCTACGCGTCGCCTAACACCGCAGTGCTTGAAAGCGAAGAATACGCCGTGGCTATGGCAGAGATGCATCCCGAATGGAAGCGTATACTTTACGACGTAATGGAAGACGACACCATAAAAAAGACCTTCTACTACGACCTTCCCGACAGCGTTCGTTCTTACTATGACTCACTTTGGGAAGAAGTCAAGGCGTATAACGCAAAAAAATAATATTCTCTCACTCCCCGACTTTTTCGGGGAGTGATTTTTATAAAAATTTTATCTGATTAAAGTGTATTTTTATGTTATTATATTGACAATCCATCCTAAAAGTGATAAAATTACTTTTATAATTTTTAACTGTAATGGGGTGTTCTTATGAGTAAGCTCGACAGGGCAAGACAGGAAATAAATGAAATTGACAAGGCGATGGCTGAGCTTTTTGTGCGCAGAATGAACGCCGCAAAGGATGTTGCCGAACACAAAAAAGAAAACGGTCTGCCTATTTTTGACGCCAGCCGAGAGGAAGACATCATAAAACGCAATTCGGCTTATATTTCAAGCGACGAGATAAGACCGCATTACATAAACTTTCTTAAAAACACTATGAATGTGTCAAAGGAGTATCAGAGAAAGCTGCTCCACGGTATGAGGATAGCCTACAGCGGTGTTGAGGGCGCTTTCGGTTATATCGCCGCCAAAAAGCTCTTCCCCGATTCCGAAATAGTTGCCTACGCAGACTTCACGGATGCCTACCGCGCCGTTGAGAACGGAGAATGCGATAATGCCGTGCTTCCTATAGAAAACAGCTATGCAGGCGACGTCGGCGCCGTTATGGACCTTATCTTTTCGGGAAGTCTTTATATAAACGCGATAACCGATATTCCCGTCGTACATAATCTTATCGCATGTGAAGGAGCCACTCTTGACACGGTAAAGAACGTAACGAGTCACCCACAGGCACTGTCACAGTGCGCTGAATATATAAAGCGTCACGGCTTTGATGAAATTGCCTGCTCCAATACGGCAATAGCCGCAAAGCAGGTTGCAGAGAAAAGCGACCCGACGCTTGCCGCAATAGCGTCCGCCGAGACCGCTTCCATATACGGTCTTAAGGTGCTTGATGGCGGTATCAATACAAGCAGAAACAACACCACACGCTTTGCGGTATTTTCAAGAACTCTCAACACACCCGAAAGAGCGAAAAAAATGGGAGAGAGTTTCATTCTCGTTTTCACGGTAAAAAATGAAGCGGGAGCGCTTGCAAAAACGCTTGACATTATGGGCGCATTCGGATTCAACATGAAAAATCTGAGAAGCCGTCCCATGAAGGAGCTTATCTGGAATTACTATTTCTATATTGAAGCCGAGGGAAACATAAACACCCCCGACGGTAGGGATATGCTCAAGGCGCTCGGCGCTACCTGCGATCGACTTAAGCTCGTAGGCACATATAAAAACTAAGTGAGGTATAAGTTTGAAAATAAATTTTCAAACTTGGTGTTTTGTGGCTTTTGCCGCAAAAATCCTCGCGGCAATTTGGCAAAGCCAAACCTGCCACAAATTCCACGTGAAAGGAAGCTTTTGCTAGCGCAAAAGCTACGGTCATAATTATGATACTTCCCGTTTCTTTAGGCGAACAAGGCTACGATATAGTCGTTGAGCGCGGAGCGCTTTCACATATCGGAGAGCTTTTGCCGCTTGACCGAAAGGTCCTCGTCGTAACCGACAGCGGTGTTCCGAAAGATTATGCAAAAAAAGTTGTCTCAGCCGCAAAGGAAAGCACACTTCTCGTAATTCCCTGCGGCGAAGAAAATAAAAATATACAAAGCTATACGAAAATACTTGACACGCTGCTTGAAAACTCGTTTACACGTACCGACTGTATCGTAGCGGTCGGCGGCGGTGTCGTCGGAGACCTTTCGGGCTTTGCCGCGGCATCCTATATGCGCGGTATAGATTTTTATAACATACCCACCACTCTTCTGTCGCAGGTCGATTCCTCGATTGGCGGCAAGACGGGTATTGACTATCACGGCGTTAAAAATATCGTCGGCGCGTTCTATCAGCCGAAAAAGGTAGTTATAGACCCAAATACTCTCAAAACGCTTGACAGCCGTCAGCTTCACGCAGGACTTGCAGAGGCGATAAAAATGTCGCTCACATCCGACAAGGCTCTGTTTGAGCTTATCGAGGCAAGCACAAACCTTGACTCCGACCTTGACGAGATAATTATTCGTTCACTCAAAATAAAAAAAGCCGTCGTTGAAGAGGACCCCAAGGAAAAAGGACTTCGTAAGGTTCTTAATTTCGGTCATACTGTCGGTCACGCTGTTGAAAGCTCCGAAGCGCTCGGTACTTATCTTCACGGTGAATGCGTAGCTATCGGTATGATATGTATGTGCTCCAATACGGTCAGAGAAAGACTTATACCGTTGCTGAAAAAATACAACCTGCCCACAAGCTGTGATACAGACAAGGATACTCTTATGTCGTATCTGCTTCATGATAAAAAAATGTCAGGCAAAACAGTTACGGCAGTATATGTCTCGGAGATTGGAAGCTTTGAATTTATAAAGCTCGACGCCACGCAGATGAAAGGATATCTTGATATATGAAAAACACATTGGGTCAAAGCGTATCCGTTACGCTTTTCGGTGAGAGTCACGGTACTGCCATCGGTGCTATCATCGACGGTCTTGCTCCCGGAATCAAAATTGACGAAAATTATATAAACGAACGCCTCGCGCGCCGCAGGCCCTCGTCGTCTGTTGATACGGCAAGACGTGAGCCCGATAAATATTCGATAGTCAGCGGTGCTTTTAACGGATACACCACGGGAACTCCCATCTGTATCATAATTCCGAATGAGGATAAAAGAAGCAACGACTATTCGGAAATGAGAAGTATTGCAAGACCCTCACACGCTGATTATACGGCATATCTTAAATATCACGGCTATGAGGACTACCGCGGTGGCGGTCATTTTTCGGGTCGTATCACGGCGGCTCTCGTTGCTGCAGGCGCTATAGCCGAGACTGCGCTTAACTCACTTGGAATAAATCTCGCAACACACATAAAATATTGCGGCGGTGTTTCCGACCGTGATTTTTACGATATTTCAAAAGATATAAACGAGCTTAAGGACAAGTCCTTCCCTGTTCTGTCCGACTGTGAAAACGGTATGGTCGCGGCTATAGAAGCCGCGAAAGCCGAATGTGACAGCCTTGGCGGTATCGTCGAAACTGCTATATTCGGTATGCCCGGTGGGGTCGGCGAGCCTTGGTTTGACTCTGTTGAAAGTATTATATCGCATGCTGTTTTCTCTGTCGGCGGCATCAAGGGAATAGAATTTGGAAGCGGTTTCGGCTTTGCCGATATGAATGGCTCGTCTGCTAACGACAGCTTTAAAATGAGCGACGGCAAGGTGGTCACCTCTACCAACCATAACGGCGGCATAAACGGCGGAATCACAAACGGTATGCCAATAATCTTTCGCTGTGCCGTAAAGCCTACTCCGTCAATTTCTAAGGAACAGAACACCGTTGATTTTATAAAGAATGAAAACACCACGTTATCTATCAAGGGACGCCACGACCCTGCTATAATCAGACGTATCTGTCCGGTTATCGACGCGGTCACTGCGATCACGCTTTGTGATATGATCGCATCACGTTACGGCACCGACGTGTTTTTGAAGGGGATAAACTAAAATGAAATTTCTCGTTATAAACGGACCGAATCTCAATATGCTCGGCATTCGTGAGCCGGATATTTACGGTAAAAGCAGTTATTCTGACCTATGCTCGCTTATTAACGAACATTCAAATACAAACGGCTATTCGGTTGAATTTTTTCAATCAAATCACGAGGGCGCGATAGTTGATAAAATACAGGAAGCCTACTTTAACGGTATTGACGGTATAATTATCAATCCCGCCGCGTATACACACACAAGCGTTGCAATACTCGACGCACTAAAGGCGGTCGCAATACCGACTGTCGAGGTACATATTTCCGATGTTGACAGCCGAGAAGAGTTCAGAAAGGTCAGTTATGTACGTCTGTATGCTATTACCTGCATCGCAGGACGCGGTTTTAAAGGATACACAGACGCCGCAGATTATCTTATAGGTTATTTAAAAAAATGAACGTAATAATAGAGCCATCAGTCGCGCGCGGTAAAATAACACCGCCGCCTTCAAAAAGCTATGCGCACAGACTGCTCATCTGCGCGGCTCTCGGCAATGGAACGAGTGAGGTACGCGGCATCTCGAAAAGCGAGGATATGCTCGCAACTCTCGACTGTCTCAGCACACTCGGAGCAAAATACGAAAAACACGACGACACCGTCTCGGTAACAGGCATCGGCAATTCGGTAAATACCGACACTGTAAAACGCTTTTACTGCCGTGAAAGCGGAAGCACACTTCGTTTTATGATACCCATTGCTCTGCTTTTCGGCGGCAAGTCGGAATTTTACGGCACAGAACGACTTATATCCCGCGGTATCGAGGTATACCGTGAAATATTTGAGCCGCTTGGCATTTCGTTTGAGTTTGACAACACATGTATAAAAATAACGGGAAAGCTGAACGGCGGTGATTTTAAGGTTGACGCAAGCGTAAGCAGCCAATTTATCAGCGGTCTGCTATTTGCTCTGCCGATGGCAGAAGCCGACAGCACAATAGAGCTTTTGCCTCCTGTTGAGAGCAAAAGCTACATAGACATAACGCTTGACACGCTTTCACGCTTCGGTATCTTTACCGAGGTATCGGGAAATATCATAAAAATCCCGGGCAGTCAAAAATATCTGTCTAAAAGCCTCACCGTCGAGGGCGATTGTTCAAACGCCGCTTTTCTCGACGCATTCAACTGTATTGGCGGCGACGTTGAGCTTGACGGTCTATATCCGCTTAGCTTGCAGGGAGATAAAATATACTCAGAATATTTCAAAAAATTATGTGAAGGCACGCCGACACTTGATATTGCGGACTGTCCTGACCTTGGACCTATACTTTTTACAATTGCCGCAATGCATAACGGCGCACTGTTTACAGGTACACGACGCCTCAAAATAAAAGAAAGCGACAGAGCAACGGCTATGGCACACGAGCTTGCCAAGTTCGGCGCTGATATAACTGTTGAAGAAAATAACGTTATTATAACAAAGGCTGCGCTTCATACGCCGAGCGAAATCCTTTCGTCTCACAACGACCACAGAGTGGCAATGTCTCTGTCGGTAATAATGTCGCGCTTTGGCGGAGCTATCGAAGGCGCAGAAGCTGTCAAAAAAAGCTATCCGAACTTTTTTGACGATATAACAAAACTCGGAATAGAAGTAAAATACCAAGAGGAAGATCAGCTATGAAAGAAAAGTATCTAATCGTCGGTCTCGGTCTTATCGGCGGAAGCTATGCAGATGCCCTGACATCAAAAGGCTACGAGGTCGGCGCCATCACAAGACGCGAATCGTCTATAAATTACGCTATTGACAAGGGCATAATAGCACACGGTCAGACCGAGGTCACGCCCGAATACGTGCGTCAGTTTGATAAAATAGTTTTTGCACTCTATCCCAACGTTTTTGTAGATTGGATAAAGCAATATCAGTCTTATTTTAAATCCGGCGCGCTCATCACAGACGTTACGGGTGTTAAGTGTGAGATCGTTTATAAAATTCAGGCAATACTCCGCAAGGACGTTGAATTTATTCCCGCGCATCCTATGGCAGGACGTGAGGTCTACGGGGTTGAAAACAGCAGTAAGGATATTTTCAAGGGTGCGAACTATATAGTCACACCAACAGCTGACAACTCCGGCAGAGCTATTGAAGAGTGCAAAAGGCTCGGTGAGGAGCTTGGCTTTGCAAGAATTTCCGTGCTGTCTCCGCGTGAACACGACGAAATGATAGGATTCCTCTCTCAGCTTACACACTGTATAGCAGTTGCGCTTATGACCTGTAAGGAATCCGAGCATCTCGTATCTTATACCGGTGACTCCTTCCGTGACCTTACAAGGATCGCAAAAATAAACGATGCTATGTGGAGTGAACTGTTTATGATGAACCGCCACGAGCTTCTCTCTCAAATGGATCTTTTTATAAACGAATTCCGCAAGCTCCGCGATTCTCTTGCCGTCGGAGACACCGACGCGCTTCGCGAGCAAATGAAGCTATCAACCGAACGCCGTTCGTATTTTGATAAAAAGTAACCCGAAAGGAAACCGAAACAATGAACATGGATTTCAAACGCAAGCTGCCGATTCCGAAGGAGATCAAGGAAATGTACCCTCTCTCCGACGAGTGGGCAGAAAAGAAAATAATAGCCGACAAAGCTATTGCAGATATATTTACCGGCAAGGACGACAGATTTATACTCGTTATAGGCCCCTGCTCTGCCGACCGTGAGGACGCAGTTATCGATTATATCTCACGCCTTGCAAAGCTTCAGGAGCAGGTAAAGGATAAGGTAGTTATCATCCCCCGAATCTACACAAATAAGCCACGTACCACGGGCGACGGCTACAAGGGTATGCTTCATCAACCGAATCCCGAAGAAAAGCCCGATATGCTCAAGGGTATCATCGCCATCCGTAAGCTTCACATAGACGCTATCGAGCAGACGGGTATGTTCTGTGCAGATGAGATGCTTTACTGTGAAAATTACCGTTACCTCTCCGATCTGCTTGCATACGTTGCGGTCGGAGCACGTTCGTCCGAGAACCAGCAGCACAGACTCACAGCCAGCGGTCTTGACATTCCTGTCGGTATGAAGAATCCGACAAGCGGTGACATTTCCGTTATGATGAACTCGATCACGGCAGGTCAGCATCCTCATACGTTTATTTATCGCGGTTGGGAGGTAGAAACACACGGAAATCCGCTTACTCACGCAATTCTCCGCGGATACGTAAACAAGCACGGGCAGTCGCTTTCCAACTATCACTACGAGGATCTTATATTCCTTAGCGAAACCTATGCAAAGAGCGGACTTGTCAATCCCTCTGTAATAGTTGATACCAACCACGCAAACTCAGGCAAGAAGTATATTGAGCAGATACGTATTGCCAAGGAAATACTTCACAGCACAAGACACAGCGACGACGTCAAAAAACTCGTCAAGGGTCTTATGATAGAGTCCTACATTGAGGACGGCGCACAGAAGATAGGCGAAAACGTCTACGGTAAATCGATCACCGACCCCTGCCTCGGCTGGGAAAAGACCGAACGCCTCATTCTCGATATTGCGGATCTGAGATAAATAAAAGCGGTGAGTCAAATTCATGTTGAATTCGACTCACTCTTTTTCATGTATACAAGTTGGTGTTTAATTTACAGGCGGAAATAAACCGTAAAATTGGGATTTATCGGTGAGACGAAAACAAAAGAAACACCTACCGCAAATAATATTTCTATAAACCGAATAAACCTTAAAAATTGTAGGGGTCGACGTCCTCGACGACCCGATACGTTGATTTATTGAGCATAATATTTT
>JAZODV010000121.1:0-2673 GCA_045597185.1 Eubacteriales bacterium | reverse complement strand
TTTTCGTGATCACTGTAATAATTATATCACAGTTTTTTACAGCTTCCAACATATCAAAAAGATATTTTTGTCGAAGAAAAGTCAACTCTTGGTTGGATTGGAGAAAAAAGAACGGTATAACCATTTTTAGGTTATACCGTTCTATCTGCTTTATTGCAGGTGCGCCAAAGCAGGTGCTTTTTGCTAAATAATTATAAATCTGTTTACTTTTTTGCGATACTCTTGAAAACTTCGCGGAGTCGTGTTATAATTCTTATATGTAATTTTAAGAGAGGATCTTCCTTATGACAGACATATCAAAAATAGACAAAAATTTTGTCGTTAATACAAAAATACAAAAGGACGATATCAAATTTTATAATATTGACGAACCCCCCTTTAAGATATACGGAATTTTCAGAGAAAACGAAAAATACCGCAGAATGCCTGAGGATGTCGCGAAAAACGTAAGCCGCGGAGTTTATTCTCTTCACTCAAATACTGCCGGCGGCAGAGTCAGATTCGTGACCGACAGTGCATACGTTGCGACATATGCCGAAATGGACGGGCTGGGTAAGATGCCTCATTTCGCTTTTACGGGAGCTATCGGCTTTGATATGTACGTTGACAACGTCTATACAAAGACATTTGTTCCGCCTGTTCAGATAGAGAGCGGTTTCGAAAGCCTACACGATTTTAAAACTAAAGAAAAAAGAAACATCACGATAAATTTTCCGCTTTATTCAAACGTAAAGACACTTTATATAGGACTTCAAAAGGATGCGAAGCTCAGCGCGCACGCCGATTATAAAACCGAAAAGCCGATCGTATATTACGGCTCGTCCATAACACAGGGCGGATGTGCTTCAAGACCGGGAATGAGCTATCAGTCTATAATATCACGAAAATTCGACTGTAACTATATAAATCTCGGCTTTTCCGGTAACGCAAAGGCTGAAGATCTTATGATCGATTATGTGAGATCCCTTGATATGTCCGTGTTTGTTTACGATTATGACCACAACGCACCGAACGCCGAGCATCTTAGGAACACACACGAAAAAATGTTCAAGGCAATAAGAGAGGCGCATCCGTCTCTCCCGATTATAATGATGCCTCGTCCGAAATTCGAGCTGACAAATGTTGAAAAAGAACGCCGTGATATAATAAAAACCACTTATAATAATGCTATAGCAGCAGGTGACAAGAACGTATATTACATCAGCGAAAAGGAGCTTACGGCACTTTGCGAAAACGAAGGAACTGTTGACGGAGCTCATCCTACAGATTTTGGATTCGCTTCAATGGCAAATGCGGTTTCAAAGGTCCTTGAAAAGCTTGATGTTTAATAACTACGTTAATATTTTGACACGCTGCCAAATTCAAGTTAAAAATGCGACACAAAACCATTTTTATTTGAAAGACAAACATGTTTGAATTTTGTTATTTTTATGCCGCCACTACAGCGGCGGAATTGAGGTTATAATGAATCATCCCGATAAATATAAGGCAAGACGCTTTGACACGCCCGGAAGATGTGCGGAATTTACCGATTACGTTTATAGCGGAGAATCGGATGATCCCGCTAAACATAAGAAAAATTCAAGGCGATCAACAAGAAAATTTGATCCGACCGCGCCCACACTTTCTTGTTTTATCGGTGAGATGCACGGCCACACGAATATTTCAGATGGCAAGGTCGATATTGACACGTATTTTAAAACGATTCGCGACGTGGCACAGCTTGATTTTGCCGCTATAAGCGATCACGATCACGGTGGAAACGGATACGCGACGCTCTGGCAGGGCGATCCTGTCAAATGGGATATTATGAAAGAAAAGGTCAAGGAATATAATGACCCGGGCAAATTCTCCACGATCCTTGCTTATGAGAGAGATTCATATCCTTTTTATAACAACATGGTTATCTACTACCGCAATCACGATGGAGAGCTTGTAAGGGGCATTCGTGACGGAGAGATAACAGAAGAAGAGCTTTGTAATTTGATTGCAAGAGATGATGTTCTCGCTGTGCCTCACGATACGTACAGCCTTAGCGCGGGAGCCGACTTTATGACTCTTAATACAGAACTTATTCTTCCTATGATCGAGATATATTCCAGAGGCGATGCCGCTGAATATATGGATCATCCGGCCGCTGTTATTAAGAGTTCTGTTGAGGGGGGCTTCTGGCAGGATGCGCTGAGAAGAGGCGCAAAAATGGGGGTTATCGCAGGAAGCGACGATCACAGCGGAATGAACGGGCAGGTGCGCGATGATCTGACGTATCCTTCTAAGTATCCGGGTGTTACAGGCGTATGGGCAGAGGAAAACACCCCCGTGGCAATCTTTGATGCGGTGAAAGCCAAACGCACCTTTGCGTTTATGCTTGGAGAGCCGGATGGTGAAATGCGTGGCAGAATGGTGATAGATTTTCGTATTAACGGACATTTTATGGGTGAAACTATAAAGAGAGACGAAAAAGGTGAGCTTACCATATATTATAAGGTTTCGTCGGACATTCCCGTAAAGCATGCAACTATTGTAAAAAATTGCAGAAACTATATTCGTGTGGATTCTGCTCATAATACGATCTTTGAATACAAGCAGGAAACACCGTGTGACTTTTTCTATCTCAGGGTTGAGCTTGAGGATGGCAGATTCGGTTGGACAAGTCCTATATGGGTTGAAGGC
>JAZODV010000120.1:0-2063 GCA_045597185.1 Eubacteriales bacterium | reverse complement strand
GGTTGACGTAGCTCAGAATGAGAATATACGTATATTCTCATACAGTGAAGTTACCGAGGTAAAGGGATTTGTCGGTAATTTCGATGTGACAATAAAGAAAAAAGCGCGTTACGTAAAGGAAGATCTTTGTACGGGATGCGGAGCATGTACCGAAAAATGCCCGATGAAGAAGGTCCCCAACGAGTTCAATCTCGGAATGGATAACCGACGCGCGATATATATTCCGTTTGCACAGGCAGTTCCGAAGGTCGCAACGATCGATCCCAATGCATGTAATATGCTTAAAAACGGCAAATGCGGAGTTTGCGCAAAGGTATGTACCGCAGGTGCTATAGATTATACTCAGAAGGATGAATTTATAAACGAAAAATACGGTGCTATAGTTGTTGCAACCGGATTTAATCCCATAAGTATGGATAAGTTCGACGAATTTGCATACAGTCAGTCGAAGGACGTTATCACGTCACTCGAGTTCGAGCGTCTGACCAATGCGGCAGGACCTACAGCGGGTAAGCTGCTCCGTCCGTCCGACCTTAAGCATCCTCATACGATAGTTTTCGTTCAGTGTGTCGGTTCGCGTTGCTCGGCTTGCGCTGAAAAGGGCAAGGAATATTGCTCCAAGATCTGCTGTATGTATACGGCAAAGCACGCGATGCTCACACGTGATAAATACCCCGACACAGAGGTCTACGTATTCTATATTGACGTAAGAACTCCCGGAAAGAACTTTGATGAGTTCTACCGACGTGCGGTCGAGGAGTACGGTGTCAAGTACATCAAGGGAATGGTTGGAAAGGTAACACCCGAGGGTGACAAGCTGAAGGTTCAGGCTTCCGATCTTCTCACAAATAAACAGCTTCATATAGATGCTGATCTCGTGGTTCTCGCCGCAGCGATCGAGCCCGACAAGTCCGCGCGTCCTCTTGCAACCATGCTGACCGCGAGTATGGATACGAACGACTTCTTTACAGAGGCCCATCCGAAGCTCAGACCGGTAGAAAGCCCCACGGCAGGCGTATTCCTGTCAGGTGCTTGTCAGGGTCCTAAGGATATTCCCGAGACCGTATCTCAGGCAGGTGCGGCGGCATCCAAGGTAATCGGACTTCTCGCAAAGGATAAGCTCACTGGTAACCCCTGCGTTGCGCAGTCTGATGAGCTTATGTGTAACGGCTGCTCGTCTTGTGAGAGAGTATGTCCTTACGGTGCTATAACTTATGAAAACAAAGAATTCCGTATGCCCGACAGAACGACCAAGATACGCCGTGTAGCGTGTGTAAATCCCGCGGTATGTCAGGGATGCGGTGCATGTACGGTTGCATGTCCTTCGGGTGCTATGGACCTTAAGGGATTTGCAAATTCACAGATTATGGCGGAGGTAGACGCAATATGCAAGTAAAAGAATATAAGCCTCTTATCGTTGCGTTTTGCTGCAACTGGTGCTCCTATGCAGGTGCTGACCTTGCCGGAAACAACAGACTCAACTATCCTGCCGACGTAAAGATAATCCGCGTACCTTGCTCGTGCAGAGTAAATCCTATGTTTATTCTCCGCGCATTCCAAAGAGGTGCTGACGGTGTGATCATCTGCGGCTGTCATCCCGGTGACTGCCACTATACGTCCGGTAACTATTATACAAGAAGAAGAATGGCGGCGCTTTTCTCAATGCTCGACTTCCTTGGAATCGAGAAGGAGCGTACCCGTGTTGAATGGGTCTCTGCGGCAGAGGGCGCAAAATTTGCCGCAACAATGAACGATTTTGTCGAAACCGTAGCAGCGCTCGGTGAAAACAAGAGATTGGAGGATCTGCGATGCAAACAGTAACACGTGAATGTCTTATAGACAAAGCAGTTTCTCTGCTTGAAAACGGTACAGTCAGTTGTGTTCTCGGCTGGAGTCGCGGTGAATTTGATTACGATATCACGCCTGCGATGTTCAAAAATGCCGATGAGCTCAAGGAAAGCTTTGTATGGAACGATTTCTGCGGAGCAAATTTCTCAAAATATCTCGTTTCGAAAACAGGTAAGATCGAAGGCAAGATACTCGTGTTTCTCAAGCCTTGTGAC
>JAZODV010000119.1:0-20654 GCA_045597185.1 Eubacteriales bacterium | reverse complement strand
CAAGAAACGTACATCGTTTTCGTAAAGCAGACGCATATCGTCAATATGATATTTAAGCATAGCGATACGCTCGATACCGAAACCGAATGCGTAACCCGAATATACCTCGGGATCGATATTACATTCACGGAGAACGTTGGGATGTACCATACCTGCACCGAGAATTTCTATCCAACCCTCGCCCTTGCACATACGGCAACCCTTACCGCCGCATGCAAAGCATGAAACGTCAACCTCGGCAGAGGGCTCTGTGAACGGGAAGTGGTGAGGTCTGAAGCGTATTTTTGTCTCCTCTCCGAACGTCTGTTTTGCGAAGAGCTCAAGAATACCCTTGAGATCGCCCATTGTAACGCCTTTGTCAACAACAAGACCCTCAAGCTGATGGAAAAGGGGAGAGTGTGTTGCGTCAACTGCGTCGGAACGGTAAACGCGTCCGGGAGAGATTATGCGGAGCGGAACGCTCTGCGCTTCCATTGCACGAACCTGAACCGGCGAGGTCTGCGAACGTAGCAGGACCTTATCGGTGATATAGAACGTGTCCTGTGTGTCACGTGCGGGGTGGTTTTCGGGAATGTTGAGAGCCTGGAAGTTGTAATAGTCAAGCTCGACTTCGGGACCTTCAACGATCGAAAATCCCATTCCGATAAAGATGTCCTCAAGCTCACGCTGAACGAGAGTCAAGGGATGAAGGTGACCGAGTGTCGTGTCGGTCGGAAGTGTTACGTCTATACGCTCGCTCTTCAGCTGTGCCTCAAGCTTTTTTGCCTTGAGCTCTGCTGTTTTTGCTTCGATCGCAGCCTCAATGTCTGCACGAACCTCATTTGCGAGCTGACCGACGATGGGTCTTTCTTCGGGTGAGAGCTGTCCCATTCCGCGCAGAACGGCGGTGAGCTCACCCTTTTTTCCGAGATAACGAATACGAAGAGCCTCGATATCGGCGTCATCCGCCGCAAGCTGCTCTTTTGCTTCGATTCGGATCTTGTTAAGCAGTTCTTTCATAATATATCCTCCATTTATTATTTTCAAAATAAAAAACTTCCGTCCTGTGTAAACAGGACGGAAGATAATTTCCGCGGTACCACCTGAATTTCGGTACAAAGCCGACACTTTGCGAGAAGGATAACGGTATCTCACACCGAACAGCGCTAAAACCAAAGCTTCACACTGTCTGCTCCGAAGCGAAAGGCGCAACCTGATACGTAACCGCTTTCAGCCGTGGCGGTCTCTCTGTGACGTACTTTTCGGAATTGCCGACTTCATCATAGCATTTTAAACGAGATGATTATAACATATAATCTTTACTTTTTCAAGGGGTAAAACGAAGAAAAGTTGAATTTATCCCAAAATATTCGGAAATTTTGTGAGTATCACGACAACAGCCGCGATCTGAAGCGCAATTATCAACGGAATACCGAGCATAAATTTTATATGCTTTGTCTTGTGTCTGATTATCAGCATAGTGATAAGCATAGCGACAGAACCGCCGAGAGCCGAGATTCCGAGAAGTGCCGCTTCGGGAACTCTCCATTTGTTCCTTCTTGCCTTGGATTTATCGGAGATAGTTACGACTATTGCGATAAACGATATTATGGCAAGGTAAATATAAATATACTTGTCCATAGCTTATTTCTTCGGGAAGCTGTCTTTAAGGCTTACAACACGGTTGAAGGTATTCTCCATCTTGGAATCAAGACAGAAGTAACCCGTACGTACGAACTGGAACTTGTCACCGGGCTTTGCGTCCGCGAGAGACGGCTCGAGCATAATGTTCTCAAGCTTTACGGCAGACGTGGGATTCAGATAATCGATATAGGTCTTGCCTTCGGGAAGGTCGTTCATATTTTCCTCTGTGAAGAGGCGGTCGTAAAGGATAGCGTCGGCGCTCTTTGCGTATTTTGCCGAGAGCCAGTGAATAGTACCCTTGACCTTATGACCGTCAGCGGGCATACCGCAACCGGTTTCAAGGTCGGCGGTGCAGTGGATAGCCGCGATGCTTCCGTCGGGATTTTTGTCAAGTCCCGCGTATTTTACGATATACGAGCCCATAAGTCTGACCTCACCGTCGGGCTTCATGCGGAAGAACTTGGGAGGCGGAACCTCTGCAAAGTCGTCTGCGTCAATATAAAGCTCCTTGGTGAAGGGAACCTCACGCATACCTGTTTCGGGTGCGTTCGGGTTGTTCGGAAGGGAGAAATATTCGGTCTTATCATCGGGATAGTTATCAACGATAAGCTTTATGGGATTCAGAACCGCGATGCGTCTCTGTGCGGTTGCGTTGAGGCTTTCTCTTGCACAGTGCTCAAGAAGACCGATATCGACCATACTGTTTGATTTTGCAACACCTATTCTGTCACAGAAATCGAGTATGGATTCGGGAGTGTATCCACGTCTGCGCAGACCGCAAAGTGTGGGCATTCTGGGGTCATCCCAACCGTCAACTATATTGTTTTCGACAAGATAACGCAGATAACGTTTGGAAAGAACGGTATTTGTAATATTAAGTCTTGCAAACTCTATCTGACGGGGAGTTGAAGGCACATCAACGTGCTCGATAACCCAATTATATAGAGGTCTGTGATCCTCGTATTCGAGAGAGCAAAGGCTGTGTGTGATCCCCTCGATAGCATCCTGGATCGGATGGGCAAAATCGTACATCGGGAAAATACACCACTTTTTGCCTTGGCGGTGATGGTCTATATAACGGATTCTGTAGAGAACCGGGTCACGCATATTGAAATTTCCTGATGCGAGGTCTATCTTTGCGCGAAGCGTGTACTTGCCTTCGGGGAATTCACCTGCTCGCATGCGTCTGAAGAGATCAAGATTTTCCTCGATCGGTCTGTCACGGAAAGGAGAAACTGCGGGATGAGTGAGGTCACCTCTGTGGTCTCTGAACTGCTCGGGAGTCAGTTCACAAACATAGGCAAGACCGTCGCTTATAAGCTTTTCGGCAAGTTCGTATGTCTTTTCAAAATAGTCGGAGCCGTAGAAGAAGCGGTCGCCCCAATCAAAGCCGAGCCAATGAATATCCTCCTTTATAGCGTCAACGAATTCGGTGTCTTCCTTTGCGGGATTCGTATCGTCCATACGGAGATTGCAGCGTCCGCCGTACTTTTTGGCAGTACCGAAGTCGATTATAAGTGCCTTACAGTGACCAATGTGCAGATATCCGTTAGGCTCCGGCGGAAATCTTGTGTGAATTGCATCGGCAGTATACTTACCGGCTTCGATCTCTTCATTTATTATATCGTGTATAAAATTATTGTTTTCCATAATTATAAAACCTCATTAATCAAGCTTTTCAAGACAGTCGGTGATTCTTGCGCGTACGCGGTCGGCACCGATTATCTGCATTACGGTATACATATCGGGAGAGTTCAGCTTACCTGTAACGGCAACGCGAAGAAACATACTGATGTCGGCAACGCTTCCCTTGAAGCTTTCGGGAGAGACTTTGTATGCCTTCATGTCCGATGCATATCCAAGAGAGTCTGCGATGGATTTGATCTTGTCAAACCAAGTATTCTGATCGTCTGACGGGTCAAATATCTCAAGATATTTTTTTAGAGTTGCTTTTATGTCGTTTTTGTCTGCCGTTTCAGGATAACTGTCAACTATTGCAAAATATCTGTCGTAGAACAGCTCCATATATTTTTTGAGCTCTACCCAAGTGCCGTAGTCCTTGCGGGGCTTTTTGCCACCGCGACCGATAGATACGATAGCTTTTGCGTAGTCGGGATCGTTCTTGAGCTCGGATGCGAAATCTGCATCAAATTCTTCAGCCCAACCGCAAAGTCCTGCGTATACGTCATCAGCTGTCATTCTTGAGATAACGTTTTTTGAAACGTCGTTAAGCTTTACGATATCGAAAAGACAGCCGGACGAGCTCATCTTCTTTATGTTGAAGGGATAATCGTTCAGCGGCTTGTCTGTGTTCTGCATACGCCACTCTTCAAAGTTCGAGTTAAGAAGAGTCATAACGTATTCGTTTACGCAAGCTGGAGCATAACCGAGACGCTTATAGTCGTCCATATTAGCCCCCATATCACGCTTAGAGAGCTTTTTCTTGTTGCCCTCGTCGTCAAGCTTCATAATCTGTGAGATGTGCATATACTTCGGCGCTCTAAGTCCGAGATATCTGAAAAGCATCAAGTGCTTCGGAAGGCTCGGAAGCCACTCTTCACCGCGGATAACGTGTGTTGTACGCATAAGGTGATCGTCAACTACGTGTGCAAAATGGTAGGTTGGTATTCCGTCGGATTTGAGAAGTACGACGTCCTCATCGTTTTCGGGAAATTCAAGATTTCCTCTGACAAGGTCGGTGAATTTTATACGCTTTTCGGGATCTCCGTCTGCAATTGCGAAAAGGGCAAACTTGTGTCCTGCGGCAAGCTCGGCTTCGACCTGTTCTATTGTAAACTCACGTCTTGCGAGCATTGCTTCCTTACGCGCCGCACCTGTGGCTTCCCAGTCTGTGTTCTTTATCTCTGCCTTTTTATCGGCAGCCGCCAACTCGGAAAGCTCTTCATCCGTTGAAAATACGGGATATGCGCGCCCGTCCGCAACAAGCTTCTTTGCGTATACGTGATATATGTCAGCACGCTTACTTTGACGGTACGGGCCGTATGCGCCCTTATCACCATCCGCAACCGCACCTTCATCGAAATTTACGCCGTAATGTGCAAGAGTTTTGATAAGTCCCTCCGCGGCACCCTCAACCTCACGTTTTGCGTCTGTATCTTCTATACGAAGATAGAAAACACCTCCCGATTGGTGAGCAAGACGTTCTCCGACGGTTACGGGAAACATTCCTCCAAAGTGAACGAATCCCGTTGGGCTGGGAGCAAAACGAGTTACCTTTGCGCCTTCGGGCAGGTCTCTTTGCGGATATTTATTTTCGAGCTCTTCGGGAGTCATTGTGACATTTGGAAAGAGCAGATCTGCAAGATAATTAAAGTCCATAATTTTCCCTCATCTATTATATATGTTATTTATTGCGTCTGAAAGAAGCGTTGGCTTACCGTGGCCCGGGTAAATTACGATCCCCGGTTCACGATATGAAAGCTCGTAAAGCTGTTTAAGCGTGTAAGACATCGCATTTTCATCTCCCGAATACAGATCGCATCTGCCGTAGCCGCTCTCCATTATTGTATCCCCGGAGAACAAAATATTACCTATCTTATAGCAGACCGAGCCTTTTGTGTGTCCCGGAGTATGTATTACTTGAATAATTTTTTTACCTATTTGTATTTCGTCGCCTTTTATAAGAAACTTATCAGGTGTTCCAAAATCATAGCTTTTACCGTAAAAATTATAAAATGCGTTTTTTTGACCGTCGCGCATAAGCTCTGCGTCATCTACGTGTATCAGTATCTTTGCATTGGGAGCTTGTTCTCTTAAAAAGTCGAGTCCCAACATATGGTCAAAATGACCGTGTGTTAAAAGAATTTTCGTGATTGTTGCGTTTTCTATATCGCAAATTTCGAGCATTTTTTTTGTTGGTATAGGATCTATAATTACTGCCTGTCCGTCTGAAACAAGGACGTAACAGTTTGATCCCATAATGGGTGTTGTTAATCTGGTGACTTTCATGGATATTCCTCGATGCTATGGTACATTATTACAATAGTATATCATATTTTTACGGTTTTGTCTACAACATACAGAAATTTTTAGCAAAAAAACAGAGCCTCATTCGAGGCTCTGTTAAGAGATCGTTGTTTAATTTGATGTCTTGTCTTCAACGGGAGCTTTCTCTGCATCGCCGCCTTCCTCTGTCTCGGGGAAGTAAACGTCGTTGTAGGCTGCCCAATCGTTATACTTAGCCTTGGTGAAGACATAGTTTCCAAAGTAAGATACCGAAAGCTTCTTGAGTTTCTTGTTTACAAGAACCGCGCTCTGGTTGAATATGATGGGAGCAACTGCCGCGTCGGTTTCGATCAAAAGCTTCTCGGCTTCACTATAGTATTTTGCGGCTTCATCGGGATCGTTTGCCTCAATAGCTTTCTTTATAAGTGCGTCATACGCTTCGCTTCTGTATCCTGTGGAGTGAAGGATCTCGACGGTGTTACGTCCGTCAAGAGTCTTATTTCCATTGTAGTGAATAGAGAAGGGGGCGAGCATTGAGAGGGGATTTGCGGATTTTGCAACGTAGTCTACTGCAAGAACCTGATAATCTCCACCTTTGACCGCGTTTTCATCAAACAGGTCGTCACGGATATCTGTGGGAATTTCATTTGTGATGGGATCCGGCTCGTCATTGACCATAACACCTACAGGGTTAACTGTTACGGTGAAGCCGAGAGCAGACCAAGCTTCTGCGACCTTTTCCGCTATTGCGATATGGACTGCGTCGCTTTCGCGAACCGTGATAGAAAATGCATAATTTGTGGGGTCGATGCCCTCTTTTGCTTTGAGCGAATTAAGAAGCTCGGCTACTTTTGCGTCGTTCTTTGCTATCGAAAGGTCACCGAAGGTCTCTCTGAATGTATCCTTGCGGGAATTCGATGCGAACATAGGGCTCGGAAGCAGACCTGTTGCGGCTTCGGCAAATACTACCATATTCTTTATAGCCTCGCGATCAATAGAGAGCGAGAGCGCCTGTCTTACCTCGGGGTAAGAGAAGAGCTTTGTCTCGGTCGCGCCGTCTTTGGATGTGATAACTGCATTCTGATTAAAGAAATATGTATGAGTTGAAAGCGTATTTGTGATATCTGCCTTCTTTGCGTATGAGCTGCGGCTTTCGAGCGGTATATCGCCGAGGAACATAACCTGACCGTTATTATAGAGTGCAAGCTGATCGGCAACGGATGCCTCAAAATTGATGTAAAGTCTGTAAGGTGTTACGTACTTGTCTTCCTTATCTTTTTCGCGGTCTCTGTAATAGTAAGAGTTACGTTCAAGTATCATATGCTTATTACCGTCAGCATAAGAAACCTTACGGAGAAGGAATGGACCGCTGAATACCATGGAGGTCTGCTTCTTCGCCCAGTCCTCTTTTCCTTCAACGTTTATCTCACGGAGAGGGAAGAGCGCAGGACTTGTAAGGTTGAGCTTAAACTCATTTAGAACGTCGTCTGTGATCTCTTCTTCAAACAGGATCTCGATGACCTTTGTATCAACAGCGTAAACACCGAGGTCGTCAATAGACAGGTCACCGTTCTTGACTTTTTCGGCGTTCTTAATCTTGAAGAGAAGAGCAGCCGCGTCATTCGATTTGTTTGCTTTAAGTACACGGTGGAATGTGTAAAGCACGTCTGCCGCCTGAACAGCCGAACCGTCACTCCAACAAGTATCGTTAAGAGTGAGAGTCAAGGTATATTCTTTTTTGTCATAGTCATTAGTGACCTCTGCTTTTTTTACAAGATCTTCTTTTACCTTGCCCTTTTCGTCTATCTTATAAAGACCGGAGAAGAGCAACGTGATAAATTTTGCGTTGGCATCGTTTGTGAATGCATTCAACGGATCGAGATCATATACCTGATTGGCGATATAGATCTGAAGTTGAGACTCAACAACTTCGCTTGAACAACCGCTGAACATCGGGATGATGAAAACAACACAGAGTATAAGGGCGATAATACGCGTTTTCATTTTTTCGGAAATCCTCCTTGGAGCTTTTCGGTATAGTACCGATATGTCGACAACACTGCCGCTTCGCACATTATACCATATTTTTTTTATATAATCAATCTTTTCTGATTTTTTCTTTTAACTTTTGTTTGTTTGCACAATCTTTTTGTAAAAAACTGTGCAAATTTCACTATAAATATTTGACAACATATTGGCAAATAATATATTAAAACAGAGAAAGCGAGGAGACATTATGGAGCAATATTTTAGAACCGACCTTGCCTGTGAGTTTATAAAGAGCAAGGAAAGGTTACCCGACGGAGCAGAAATGTCGCGTATTGAATGTGGGGACGGAATAACGGCTGAGCGTATTGATATTTCTGAGAAGGCTGCAAAAGTGATAGGACGACCTGCAGGAAGCTACGTTACCTTTAACTGCGGAAAGCTTTGGGAGCTTGACGCATACGTGATCGATGTCGTTTCAGAGTTATTATCAGACGAGCTTGTGTCGTTTGCCGAAAAAATGACATGTAAAAAGCTATCAGGGGATTTTTCTGTACTTATAGTAGGACTTGGTAATGAGAAAATGACACCCGACGCAGTAGGTCCCGAAACCGTTTCGAGGATAACGGCGACTCGTCATCTTGCAGATGCCGCTCCTGAAATGTTCAAAAAGCTTGAGTGCTGCCGCGTATCTGCTATGTCTCCCGGAGTTCTCGGCCAAACAGGTATTGAGACTGCCGAGCTTGTTAAAGGCGCTGTGACAAGCGCCTCTCCCGACATAGTTATAGCTATTGATGCTCTTGCCGCAAGATCCTGCGACAGACTTGCCGCAACGGTACAGCTTTCGGATTGCGGTATAAGTCCGGGTTCGGGTGTTGGCAATCGACGCTTTGCACTGTCAGAAGAAACTCTCGGCGTGCCTGTCATAGCGCTCGGAGTTCCCACGGTTGTTGATTCTTCGACGCTTGTGCGCGACGTTTTATCAATGTCGGAAAGCGAAAGTATTTCAAATGAGCTTGAAAGGGTACTGAATAACGGAAAGAGCTTTTTTGTCGCACCGAAGGAATGCGATGAGATAGTAAAATGTGTTTGCCGTTTGTTTGCATCTGCCATTGATCGCGCGTTTGGAATAACTCTCGGTGACTATGCATAAAATTTAGCATCAAGGTTTAAAAGGGATAGTTATGAACAACGATTACGATACAAAACAGTTTCCTGCTGAACATGCAGAAGTATTGAATTTGCCGACCTCGGAGAAAGTGCAAAAATGTCAATCCAAATTCCAAAAGCCGTATGCTTTTTACTGCATTATGACTTTGTCCGTAATGCTTTTTACTTTGGCATTTGCCGCCTCTGAGCTTTTTTCGCTTTTCTTTTCGGAGGGAGATATCGGACAGGTCGTTATGTCGAAGCTGTTTGGCTCGGATGCGTCGTCCGGAAAAAGCATACAGGAGATAATGCTCGGTCAGAGCTTCGTTGATCTTTCTATTGATAAAAATACCGACATACCTCAATCCGAAAAAGTACCGACAGACACCTCATTGCCGACAGATACTATGCCTCCCAATACCGAAAACAGCCTTCCCGAAAATACAGAGAAGCCATCACCAGAGGATATATACGCCTACTATCCCGAAAAAATACCGATCGGTATGGGTGGCATTATACCGCTTGATTTGGGACTTTCTGAATACGGTAACGGTTACATATATAATCAAAGCTCGTTTAAGCCGGATCTTGACTCTCTGAAAGATATAAGCGTATCCACCTCACCCGACTGCATATATCCCGAAGGAGCACCGCTTGTGCTTATCTTACATACTCACGGAACCGAAGGATATACCGATGAAGGAGCATTATGGTACGATCCTTCAAAAGAGATAGCAAGATCATCGGATACGATGGAAAACGTTGTTTACATCGGGAAAATAATATCCGACGCATTGAACGCATCCGGAATACCGACGCTTCACTGCGAAATTATGCACGACGCAGAAGGGTATAGCGGTTCATACGACCGTTCAGCCGCTACGATAAAAAAATATCTGTCGGAATATCCGTCTATACAGTACGTTATAGATGTACACCGAGATGCTGTGGTACGGTCGACAGGAGAGCTTGTTCGTCCGGTAACAGCTACGAACACAGGAAGCGCGGCACAGGTGATGTGTGTTGTCGGAAGCGGTGGTAAGGATTCCGAGATACTCGGTTGGGAACAAAATCTTGCGTTGGCTCAGAAGCTACGTGAAACGCTGAACGCAAAAAACGAGGGTATATGCCGACCTACCTGTCTGCGCGACTCGTCGTATAATCAGCAGTATGCCACATATTCTTTGTTGCTTGAGATGGGCGCGGCGGGAAATACCTTGGAGGAAGCAGAAGCCTCGGCCCGAGAGGTTGCAGAGGCACTTGCGAAAGTGATTTACAAATAAAGATAAACACACGCGCATTGGCGCGTGTGTTTATCTTTATTGTTCTATTTGTGTTTTTTTTTTGGAATAAAGCAAAGTATTTCTATGAAAACAAGGAAGAGAGAAAGTATGATCCCATTTCCGACAGTCATGGATTCAGCTTCAACACTGCCGATTACTCCCATGAAGCCAAAGAAGCAGAGAAGAGCCGCTATCGCACGAATTACGGAAAGAATATTTGACGACGTGAGTTTTCCGATAATGGAACCGAGAACGTCAAGAGCGTCATAGGAATCGGTCTTGGATATTTTTATGGGAGTACAGTTGCTTTCGTATGCCTTGTAATTGTAAGTTCTGTTCATAATATATTATCCTTTCTTTTTTTGAGGTGTCGTACTTTTTTACGCTATAATCGAAATGTTTATTGTGGCTTTTTTTGCGCCAAATTTTTTCTTGTTTTGGTCTTTGTGACGACAGTATAACACAAAAAAAGACGTTTGTCAATAGTTTTTCTTCCAAAAAGCGAAATTTTTTCGAAAAACTATTTACAAAACGGAAAAATTGTGCTATAATGATTCCACAAAAAGAAAAACGGAGGTCTGAAAATGGATTACATTGACCGTATAAAGCAACTTAAATCACAAAAGAAGATAACGAACGACGAGCTTTCGGGACTTACCGGGATACCGCTTGGTACGCTTTCGAAAATACTTGCGGGTATAAGTGACTCGCCGAAGCTTTCTAACATAGTCGCGATATGCGATGCGCTCGGATGTTCTATCGACTATATAGTCTCGGGAAAGCCAGAAAACAACAACAACTATACTCTTGAAACGGGGGAGATGCGTCTTGTTGAAAATTACAGAAGGCTTGACTCTCACGGACGCGAGATGGTAACTTTGGTGCTCGAAAAGGAATGCGAACGCTTGAGGACCGCAGATTATGCAGCCTCTTCTCCTGCTGCATCCGAAAGAGAGAGAAGGGGCTCTCCTCGCGCAAAGGTTCTCGGCGTGCCTAACACTGCTTCGGAATATGTTGAAAGCGGAGGTGTTGGAACGAGATTCGGAAAAAGACCCATCGCGCTGTTTGACCTTGCCGTATCGGCGGGACTTGGAGTGTTTCTTGATGAATCCTCAGCTGACGAGATAGTTATACCAGACAACGCAAGAACCGCAGGTGCTGACTTTGCTGTTAAGATCAGCGGACGAAGCATGGAACCGCGATATCATGACGGTGACGTTCTGCTCGTTCAGGATTGCGACACGGTAGAAAACGGCGATCTTGGCATCTTCGTTCTTGACGGCGCGGGATATTTTAAGAAATACGGAGGAGACCGACTGATATCTCTCAACCCGGAGTTTGGCGAGATACTGTTAAAGGATTTTGACGAGATACTTTGCTGCGGAAAGGTCATTGGAAAGCTAAAAAGAAAGTAAAAAGAGATTGCTTTATCAAAATGTAAAATAACACTTGAAAAAAATTCTATATTGTGGTATAATATGGTTACGATAGAAAGTTCTGTGCGTAACAATCTTTAATACAGCGCGGAACTTAAAGAAAGGATGCCTTGAGAAAGGCGCAGATATTATATGGTTTTTGATAAAATAAAGAAGTATCTTCCTTACGTATGGACCTTTGCACCCTTACTTGCCGCGCTTATATCACTCATAGTGGGGCTTAGCAATAAGCATGATGCCACCAAGATAATGCTTATAATAAGCACGGTTCTCCTGCTCATAATGAGCGGACTTATAGCAGTGTATTTCTTCGTTATGCGTGAATTTCGCAAAAATTATTTTTTGACAGACAGAAAAACAGGACGCAACAGACGCCGATCGGAGCTTACATTCGAGGATGTAAACGATCAGATGAATTTCTTTATGGCAAAAAGGATATACGATGAGAGTGAGCTTTGGCTCGGAGGCTTCCTAGGTAAACGCGGAATGTTTGGCGTTGGAGACGTATTTAAGCCTCTCGCTGTGTATAAAATGCTTTTTGACCTCGGAGAACGCAACGAATACAAGGGATGGAGAATGTTTTACGATATGCCTGATTCGGACTTTGCAAGAATGATAAACTGTCTTGAATCTGTGGGCGATCTTAATATGTCGCGTAAGCTTACCACGCTCCGAAGCGTTAACGACGGTACCGCGACAGACAGACTTTCTGATTTTATTGTGGGAAATCAGAAGTATATAAAAAACCGTATGATGAGTTACGTTATCGATAATATCGAAAAATTTGACGAGCCGAAAAAATAAAAAAACAGTTCATCCGAAGGGCAACGAGTCTTTTTGGATGAACTTTTTTTGACAGACGCTTTACAATGTGAAGGATATGTGATATAATAGTATACATTATAAACGGAGAATCGGTGCCAATGAATCATAAGCTATACGAAACAGTTTCACTTGATGCAGAAAAAACCGAGCGGGCGGGAGAAGAGCTTGCTCTGATGATAGAAAGAAATAAACTTCCGAGATTTGTCGCACTTTGCGGAGGGCTCGGCGCGGGAAAAACAGCCTTCACGAGAGGCTTTTGCGCGCACTTCTGTCCGTCGGCGGCAGTGCGTTCACCCTCGTTTGCGATAGTCAATGAATATAGGGGAAACACCGACGTATACCACTTCGACGTGTGGCGTATAACCGATGATGACGACCTCTATTCGACAGGATTTTACGATTACCTTGAAAGAGACGGCATAGTGGTTTGCGAGTGGGCTGAGAATATAGGATATGCGCTTCCGGAAGAATATATAAAGGTTACTATCGAAGGAAACGGAGACGTTCCGAGAAAAATAATCGCCGAGATCATTGATTAACCAAAAAGGAGAATGCGGTGAGGATACTTGCACTTGACAGTACGGCGCTTACGGCAACGGTCGCGCTGTGCGAAGATGAAAAATTACTTTCTGAATATACGCTAAACAACGGAAACACTCACAGTGAAACGATACTGCCTATGATATCGTCCATGCTTGATCTGTTTGGGTGTACGGTGTCGGATATAGATGTTTTTGCTTGCTCCGCAGGTCCCGGCTCGTTTACCGGGGTCAGAATAGGAGCGGCAACACTTAAGGGACTTGCGTTTGGTCGTGAAAAGCCCTGTGTTGGGGTGTCGACGCTTGAAGCACTTGCCTATAATGTAAAGGGGTGCGATGGAATAATATGCGCCGTTATGAATGCAAGACGCGGACAGGTATATAATGCGCTGTTCAGCTCTGATGGCGAAAGACTTTGCGAGGACCGCGCACTTTCGATAGAAGAGCTGTGCGCTGAGCTAATTGAAAAACATACAAAGGTGGTCGTTTGCGGTGACGGAACAGACATAACGATCGAAGGCTTTAAAGGCAGAGTAAACGCGACCGCAGCACCGAACCGACTTGTGTGTCAGTCTGCATATTCAGTGGCGCAGGTGGCGCTTAGATACGTAAGAGAAGGAAGAACGGTAACAGACATAGAACTGACTCCCGTTTATCTGAGACTTTCGCAGGCGGAACGCGAAAGACTTGCTAGAGAATCGGGGTCACTTGAAAACAACGAAAAGATTAAAGGAGTAAATATACAATGAGTGTGAATAAAATAGTTGTGGGTTGTGACCATGCTGCATACGAGCTTAAGCTGAAGGTCGTCGAGCATCTTAAAGAAAGAGGATTTGACGTGACCGACGTCGGAACGAATTCGATCGATAGCTGCGATTATCCCGTTTTTGCCGACGCACTTTGCAAAAAGATTCAGACCGGAGAGTGTGAAAGAGGTATACTTATCTGCGGAACAGGCATAGGTATGTCAATCGCGGCAAACAAACACGCAGGTATACGCGCTGCGTGCTGCTCCGAGACGTATTCGGCAAGGCTTACACGAGAGCATAACGATGCAAACGTGCTTTGCTTTGGAGCAAGAGTTGTCGGAGAGGGAACGGCTCTTGACCTTGTCGACGTTTTTGTTGACACCGAATATATGGGCGGAAAGCACGCAAGACGTGTTGCTATGCTCGATGAGCTTTTGAAGTAAAAATTATGAAGACGGGTGAAAAGATAGTTCACGCTGCGGCGGATACTTTGAGAGCTGTCGGCGGAAAGGAAAAATACAAGTCTACAGCGGCTATAATTCTGGCTGCAGGTAATTCCTCCAGAATGCAGGGAGAGAACAAACAGTTTATAACTGTAGTTGGAAAAACGGTGCTTGAAAGAACGCTCCTTGCTTTTGAAAAAGCGGAGTGCATAACAGAGATCGTTGTAGTCACAAAAAAGGAATATATTCACGATGTTATCGACCTTGGAGAGAGTATAGGCTCGAAAAAGCTGATAGCGGTCGTTCCTGGTGGAGAGAACCGTCAGGAATCGGCTTTCTGCGGTCTGCTTGAAATATCCGATAAGACAGAATTCGTAGCTATACACGACGGTGCGCGCTGTCTTATAACTCCCGAAATGATAGAAAAGGTTTGCAGACAGGCGTACGTATACGGTGCGGCAACTGCGGCGACTATGGCTGTAGATACCGTCAAAAAGACCGAAAAGGCCAAGGGCTTTATCGTCGAGACTATTGACAGAAATAACGTATGGCTCGCACAGACACCGCAGGTGTTCGGTGCAAATCTTTATCGCGCGGCGGCATATACTGCAATAAAGGAAAAATTTGTCGGAACAGACGATTGCTCGATAGTTGAAAAAATAGGATATGCGTCGATTCGTCTCGTTGAATGCGGACGCGAAAATATAAAAATAACCACCCCTGACGACATTCCGCTTGCCGAGGCAATTCTTTCTGTGAGAAATAGGAGAAGGAAATGAGAATAGGCGAAGGATATGACGTTCACAGACTTGTCGCCGGCCGAAAGTTAATACTCGGCGGAGTCGAGATAGAATATGAAAAAGGGCTTGACGGTCACTCGGATGCAGACGTTCTCGTACACGCGATAATGGATTCTCTGCTTGGCGCGGCGGCACTCGGTGATATTGGAAAGCTGTTTCCCGATAATGACCCAAGTTACAAGGGAGCTGACAGTCTTGTTCTTCTTTCCCGTGTATCGGAAAGGCTTGACAGTGAAGGCTACAGAATAGTAAATATCGACTCGACTGTTATCGCACAAGCGCCAAAGCTCGCGCCGCACATCGAAAAGATGCGTGAAAATATCGCGGTAGCCGCGAAAACAGAACTGTCGAAGATAAGTGTTAAAGCCACGACCGAGGAAAGACTCGGATTCAGCGGCAGAGGTGAGGGTATTGCCTCGCGTGCAGTATGTCTTATAGAGAGTAAATAAGCAAAGGGTACTCTGACAAGTCAAAGTACCCACAAGTCAAAGCTGTTCCGTAAAATGCGTACGTCGTTTGATTTATACGTCGGCGGAGACAGTGTTGGCTGAATAATATGAATATCCATATATTAAAGTTTATGTTGAATTTTGTCGTTTGACATCAAACGTGAAAATTAAAATTTTTAAAGAAGGGAATCCTCGTATGAGGAGAGGGAAAATCTATGATATATATCGCACCGTCACTTCTTGCCGCCGATTGTACAAAGCTTGGCGAAGAGGTCAAGCGTATAGAGGAAGCAGGCGCTAACTATTTACATATAGACGTTATGGACGGACATTTTGTGCCGAATATCAGCTTTGGACCGCTGATAGTATCGGCTGTGCGTAAGTCTTGCATGCTGATATTTGACGTACACCTTATGATAAGTGATCCCGAAAGATATATAGACGACTTTATACGCGCGGGAGCAGATATAATCACGGTGCATTACGAAGCGGTAAAAGACCCTGCGGCGGTACTTAAAATGCTCAAGGAAAAAGAGGTCAAGGCGGCGATCTCGATATCGCCAGACACACCCGTTGAACCGATACTTCCGCTTGTAAAGGAAGGACTTTGCGATATGGTTCTCATTATGACGGTACATCCCGGCTTTGGCGGACAGAAATTTATGCCCGAGATGCTCGATAAGGTCAGAAAGCTCCGCAGGTTCGCGATAAAATACGGAATACCGCTAAATATTGAGGTTGACGGAGGAATCAACACCGACAACGTCGGAAAATGCACAGCGGCGGGAGCAAACGTAATAGTTGCCGGAACCGCCATCTTCGGAACAAAAAAATCTCAGGCGGTAATAAGAGCAATGAAGCAGACTGCGAGAGACAATCCTTTTGATGAATATTAAGTAATAAAAACCGCTTGCTACGGCAAGCGGTTTTTATTACCATTTTATGCTTTTTAATATTGGCAAAAAATTTTCTCTTTCAGCTTTTGAAATAATATTTTCTTCGTCGGTCATCGGGTCGTAAAAATATTGATAGCTGAAAAAGGAAACACCGACGCATTTGTCTGAGGTTTTTGTATATTCGAGAGAGCGTTTTATTATGTCGGTTCGTCTCATCCATTCGTCACGTCCCGTGTCGCCCGCCCACTTGTCAACGATGCCGTTTTGCGCGTTTACCGCCTTTCCGAGAGAAAGACCGACCCAAAGAGCGACACCGTCGGTCTTTATTATAGAATCCCATTTGTCAAGCAGGTCATCGAACGCACAGGTCTCATGCTCAAACCCAAAGTACAGCTGAGGACAGAGATAGTCCACGTAACCGTCGGAATTGCACCAGGTATAAACGTCGGCGTAAAGCTCGGCGTAGTCCTTCTCCAAAGTGCCTGCGGGGCTTATACCGAACAGTAAATTTTTGTCCTCTTCTTTGACGGCAGCGTAAAGTTCTTTTACGAGCAGATTTATATTATTTCTTCTGAAATCACCGAGAGACATACCGTTCCCATAAAGCGTATAGGCTTCGGCGTCAAAGCTCGTATCCGTTGTCGGATAGAAATAATCGTCCATATGAATACCGTCCACAGAGTAATTTTGTATTATCTCACGAACACCGTGAACTATAAGCTCTCTGACCTCGGAATATGCGGGATTTAGATAAACTCTGTCATCAACGACAGGCAGATAACGCTCTTTAAGGGCAGGGACGCGCCACCATTTTACAATTGAATATTTATCGCCTATAAGCTCTATTTCGCTTTCCTTCATTGCGCGTAATGGATTTATCCACGCATGAAGAGATAGCTCCTTTTCGTGTGCCTCTTCAACAATTATACGAAATGGGTCGTATTCGAATTCGTTTCCGTACTTGCCTACAACGTAGACTGACGGAGCGAAAAATTCCGACGGATACATACTGTCGGAATTCGGACGAACCTGCACTATAACTGTGTTTATTCCAATGCTTTTACAGTTGTCGAAAATTTTTGAAATACGTTCTCTAAAGTCATATTCATCGGTACTGTATATATCGCAAAGGTCGTATTGAGACAGCCACATTGCCTTGATGTTTGCGTAATTTATCCGTGTTTCTTTTTCGTCTTGCGTATCAAGCGAGACATCGGTATAATTTTGTTCTTTTTTGTCGATTTTCTTTGAATTAACATAAAAACACGAATATAATAAGACGAAAAATGTAAAAAAAAACAAAAAAATACGGCAAGCTTTCACGTTCCCTCCAGAATTCGAATACAGAATTTACAATTACCTATTGAATTAGTACTGTTTTTATAGTATAATATATTTAACTATAGAAAATAAATTACTTTTTGGAGGATATTATGATCAAGAAAGCCGTTATACCCGCTGCAGGACTTGGAACAAGAATGTTACCCATATCAAGAGCAGTTCCGAAGGAAATGCTCCCTATAGTGGACAGACCCGCAATATCTTACCTTGTGGATGAAGCTGTCGCGTCGGGAATTACCGATATTCTTATTATAACAAATCGCGATAAAGACGTAATCGAAGATTATTTTGATATTTCTCCCGAATATGAGCAGAAGCTCAGAGCAACGGGAAAACAGGCAGAAATAGACGCTATGTACGAGTGCGCGCAGAAGGCAAACGTATACTTCTTGCGTCAGAAGGTAACCAAAGGACTCGGACACGCTGTCGGATGCGCAAGAGCATTTATCGGAAACGAGCCGTTTGCCGTGCTTTACGGCGATGACGTCATTTTTTCTGAGCGTCCCGTAGTAAGACAGCTTATCGACGCATACGAAAAATACGGACGAGCCGCATGCGGAGTCAAGGCTGTTCCTACAGAGCTGGTTTCAAAATATTGCTCACTTAAGACAACGCCTATCGAAAACGACCCTACAAGCTTTTTCGTTGACGATATGATAGAAAAGCCGAAGCCCGAGCAGATATGGTCGAATTATTCTATACTTGGAAGAGTTCTTCTGACTCCCGATGTTTTTGATATTATTGATACACTCGAGCCCGGCGCGGGCGGTGAGATACAGCTTACCGACGCTATGAAAAAGATGGCGCAGACCGTTGGTATGACGGCGGTCGATTTTGAGGGTGAACGCTTTGATATGGGAGCTAAGATAGGATTCCTTAAGGCTAACGTTACACAAGCCGCAAAAAACGCCGAGCTTGGTGAAGAATTTAGAGCGTTTTTGCGTGATTTTGTGAAGAATATGGACAAACAGGAGAAGTTATGAGAGTTTCAAAGGAAAATTATTATCTTGATATAGCACAGACGGTTGCAGAGAGAAGCACTTGCCTTCGTAAATGCTACGGAGCTATTATAGTTAAGGACGATGTTATAGTTTCGACGGGATACAACGGCGCGCCTCGGGGACGTGTCAACTGTTGCGATCTCGGTCATTGTATGAGAGAAAAGCTCAATATTCCGAGAGGCGAGAGATACGAGCTTTGCCGTTCGATACATTCCGAACAGAACGCTATAATTGCCGCATCGAGAGAGCGTATGCTCGGCGCAACTCTTTATATGGTCTGCGTAGACCCGAAGGACGGTTCGCTTGTCGCGGGAACGAGCAGCTGTATGATGTGTAAGCGCGTTATAATCAACGCAGGTATTGAACGTGTCGTTATCCGTGATACGAAGGACGAATACCGTGTTATAAACGTATCGGAATGGATAGAAAACGACGATTCCCTGTCGGGAACATTCGGTTATTAAGTTCTATAAATTTCGGAGTTAAAAATGAGAAAAATTACATTGCTTTTGGCGGTCGCTATTATTTTGTGTTTTCTTGTATCCTGCGGTGGATGCTCGGGATGCGCGAAGACCGTCAAGCTTGAAACGAGACAGGACGGATACTACAACGAAAAGCTTGAGGTCTATTACAGTATTGCACCGTCAAACTATGAAGCGATGGGATACGTAAAGGAAGCCTATGCGATAGATTCCCATGACTTTTCATTCCACATAGTTACAGATCCTAACGGAAACCGAGCTGATGCGTCGGATTGGCTGTACGATGCCACAAACGCGGCACTTCTTTATAACAGTGATAAAAAGCTTCCCACACTCAAGGAAATGAAAACGACCGCTGTAGATTTCTTTGTCGAAGGAAACACAAGAGTTAATCTTATCTCGGTGAATACGGCAGAGGAGATAGACAAAATAATTGATTGCCTTAACAATCCCTATTGCTCAAAGAGCAGTATAAGGGCTGAGCTTAACGATTCATACGGACTTCGTTTTACGTCGGTCGAATACAAATATATCGCATACGTTCTCGATTACGTTGAGTTTTCACAGAACATATACGAATATGAAAAAGCAGAGGGCTATACCGATGCGGCTGACGTTGAGGCACGTTACGATTTTAGGGACGGCGTTGAGTATGAGATAATTGCCGAAGAAGACGGAAGCTACACCGTAAAGTACGATTACGGCAAGTATTTCATATATGACGAAAACGTGGGACGCTACTACACGGCAAGTTATATACACGATAACTACAACAGCGGAGAAAATAAATAATGATAACCGTTTTTACGGAAGAGCATCTTGATGCGGCTGCCGCCGCTGAGATACGTTGCTTTTCGGTTCCGTGGTCAAGGGAATCTTTAAAGCTTCTTGTGTCACCGATTGGCTTTGGGCTCGTTGCGACGGTGGACGGAGAATTTGCGGCATACGGTGGGATCATGTGTGTTGCTGACGAAGCGCAGATACTCAACGTGGCAACGCTTCCCGAATACAGAAGACAGGGACTTGCAAGGGAAATACTGTCGGGACTTTATGCGGAGGCAAGATCAAGGGGAGCCGAGATCGCGACTCTTGAAGTAAGAGAATCAAACACGGCGGCGCGTACGCTGTATGTTTCCGAAGGCTTCTCGGAGATAGGAGTGCGTCCGAATTACTATACGAATCCGCGTGAAGCGGCAATAATCATGGAGAAGAAACTGTAATGTACATTTTGGGAATTGAAAGCTCCTGTGACGAGACGTCGGCATCGGTCATAAACGGTGAGACGAGGACGGTGCTGTCGAATATCGTCGCGTCACAAATAGAAATACACAGACTCTATGGCGGCGTTGTGCCCGAGATCGCAGGTCGCGCGCACATAGAAGCTGTGTCAAGAATAACGTACAGAGCACTTGACGAGGCGGGCATAAAGCTTTCGGATATCGGAGCTATAGCAGTCACGGCGCATCCGGGACTTATCGGAGCATTGCTCGTCGGTGTTAATTTTGCAAAATCACTTGCGTACGCAAACAAAATTCCGCTCGTCGCGGTAAATCACATAAAGGCGCACGTTGCGGCGGCGTATTTAACGGATCCGACGCTTGAACCTCCGTTTATGGCGGTCGTTGTGTCAGGCGGTCACACTTCAATCTTTGAGGTAAAGAGCTATACAGAATTTAACGAGATCGG